>JAYUHO010000407.1:0-7608 GCA_043766915.1 Cypionkella sp. | reverse complement strand
GCAGACCCCGCCTGCCGCTTCGATCCGAAGGCCCAGGGTCATCAAAGACAGATCAAACTGCTGCACCCGATCGCCGCGCGCATCGACGACAAACAGCGCAACATGATCGGCAATCACCCGGCTTTCGATGCCCGTTATGGCGGCTGTCCCTGCGCCGGTTTCGAGGGCAAAACTGGCATAAGGGATCAGGCGCCCACCGGGCAACACCTCGAACACCGTCAGGCCCGCATCTGTTCCCCCCGCCACAACAAAAGCGCGGCCGCGCGCAACGAACATCTCCAACGCGGCCACGTCTGCAAAGCGGGTCGTGCGATCATCAACCAAGTGATCGGTCAGGAACATCACCCCCATCGGGTTGATGCGCACCACGGAAAGCGAGGACGATAAAGTTGAGGCCAACACAACATAGTTTTGCCCCCCCATGAAAACGGTCTGCATCTGCGCAGGCCCGTTCACAGCCAGCCCGCTTTGCGTGCCCAAACTGTCGATCCACTCAACCGCGCCTGCGGCGGTGACGCGATAGCTGCTAAGACCATTTTCCAGCGCCGACGCCGCCAGCATCAACCGATCCGCGCCCAGTTGCAGTGAGGCTATATCGCTGATACCCGCCAAATAGGCTTTGGGTCCGTCTGATATCTGGCCCAGTTGTGTCATCCCCCCCGCATCACTTAAAGCATAAAGCGTCAGCCCCGCCACGCCGCGCCGCGCCACAGCGGCAATATCCCCGGTGGCAAACTCCAGCACCTCGATTGCGACCACACCTGTAAGTGCCCCCGAGTCGGTCGCAACCGCAATACTTGCCCCCAGCACGCCTGATGGGTTTATGGCGACATGGCGGGCCGGATCGGCATAGGCCGAAAACGCGTACACGCGCGGCAAAGCGGTGGTGCTTTGCAGCGCCAATGCCCGCCCCGCGCCCGTGCCTATCACTGGATCATTGGCTTGGGGCACGATTGGCGCCTGCACCCCCAAATCAAGAGTGCCCAATTGATTTTCGCCACGCCCGACCAGCAACAGCCGGGCATAACCGGTGGTTTCCACCATGGCCAAACTGTCGGAAATGGCTGCAAAACCCAGTGTTCGCGCCAGATATGTTGTGACAGCCCGCAATTGCATCAGCCCCACCCTCCAAACAATACCCGTTCAATCTGAGGATTTCCTGGGTCAGGCGGACGCTGCAAAAGCGGCCAAATTGCGGAGTTTGCAGAAACCTTACGCCAAATCCAGATAGCACAAGTTTTGCCTTTAAGCCTTTGTTCATACCCCCGCGCCGATCTTGGAGAGGGGAAATCGGGTAGGTGACGCGATGGGACTGATCACAGGCAACGGCACGCCGGTTGCAGGCTTGGGTGGGGCTGCGGGCTTTGGCGAATTGGCGCTTGCACGCGGCGATGAGGGCAGTTTTGCGATCAACGTAAGTGCTGTATTTCAATCTGGTTTTGTCATCGGGGGCACCAGCTATTCCGCTGCAAACCTGTTTGTTGGAATAGACGGGATCGTGTCATTTGGCAGTGCCATCACGGGCCTGCCTAAAAATCCAGACAACCTGACCGCGCCCTTCATTGCGCCGCTTCTGGCCGATATTGATACGCGGCTGGACGGCGAAGGCCCGGAAAGTGGATCGATCTGGGTGGATATTGATGCCATTGCAGATGTGGCCACCATCACTTGGCAAGACGTTGGATTTTATCGTCGAAACGCATCGCTTACCAACACGTTTCAGGTGCAGCTGTACGATCAGGGCAGCGGAAATTTTGACGTGGTGCTGCGCTATGGTGCGGTCAATTGGGTGTCGGGCGATCTTGAGGGCGGATGGGGCGGTTTGGGCGGCACGGCGGCCTATGTCGGATATGATCTGGGCACCGCAGCGCCGCCTGTGACACTGCCCGCGTCGGGCAATGAAGCCGCCTTGCTGGCCTTGCCGCAGACTCTGGGCAATACCGGAGTCGCGGGGTTGTGGGTTTTTGGCTTTGGCGGGGTGCTGCCAGACGCAGCAGGCGACGGGGCCGATACACTGGCCGGCAGCGCGGCCAATGATAGCCAAGCGGGATTGGCAGGCAATGATGTGTTGTTGGGCAGTCCGGGGGCCGATCAGCTGGACGGCGGCGCTGGCGCAGATACCGCTGACTATTCCGGGTCAGCATCGGCAGTGATTGCCGATCTGGCCCAGTTGGTGGGCACGGCGGGCGATGCGGCCGGAGATAGGTTTATCGCGATCGAGGGGCTGACAGGGTCAGGCTATGACGACCGTTTGGACGGCGACGGCGCGGCAAATCAGCTGTCCGGCGGGGCGGGGAACGACAGTTTGTCCGGCGCGGGCGGGGCCGACAGTTTGTTTGGCGGGGCAGGAGATGATCTGCTGGCCGGGGGCACTGGGGGCGATGTGCTGACCGGGGGTGCCGGATGGGATACCGCAAGCTATGCAGCGGCGCAGGTGGCGGTCCGGGTTGATTTGACAAATGCCGGGGCCAACCTTGCCGAAGCGGCGGGCGACCGGCTTGCCGAGATCGAAGCTGTGCAAGGATCGGCGTTTGATGACAGTCTGGCGGGCGATGCGGGGGCCAATTGGTTTGACGGTGGCGCGGGGTCTGATGTTTTGGCAGGCCGCGATGGCAGGGATACGCTGCGCGGCGCGATGGGCAATGATACCCTGATCGGCGGCGGTGGTGGCGACGCGCTGGTCGGTGGTGCGGGCACGGATGCGGCCAGTTATGCCGGGTCTGCGACGGGACTGCGCGCCGATCTTGCCACCCCCGGAGCGAACGATGGCGACGCGGCGGGGGACAGTTATGACAGCATCGAGGCGCTGACCGGGTCGGAGTATGCCGACAGTTTGTCAGGCGACAGCGGCATAAATCTGTTATCCGGAGGTGGCGGCGGCGATGTTTTAAGTGGCCGCGGTGGCGTTGACGCTTTGTTTGGCGGAACGGGCGATGACACGTTGATCGGCGGCGCAGGAGCGGATCGGCTTGAGGGTGGCGACGGCATCGACACCGCTGCCTACGCGGATGCCACGCAGGCGATGCTCCTTGATCTGGCAACGCCCGGACTGAACAGCGGCGACGGGGCGGGTGATACGTTTTTCGGTATCGAATCCTTTGCGGGCTCTGGGTATGACGACACGCTTGCGGGTGATGGCGGAGCCAACCGGCTGGACGGCGGTGGCGGGGCCGACCTGCTGATGGGCCGTGCAGGCGCGGACTATCTGATCGGGGGGGCCGGGGCCGATACGCTTAATGGCGGGGCCGGCGCCGACACGCTGATCGGTGGAGACGGGGTCGATTTATCCAGCTATGCCAATGCTTTGACATTTGTTCTTGCCGATCTCGCCAATGTTACTGCCAACAAAGGCGACGCGCTTGGTGACAGCTTTACAGGCATTGAAGGGGTGGTTGGCACCGCCTTCAACGATGATCTGCGGGGGGATGGTTTGGCCAATCTGCTGGACGGCGGAGCGGGGATCGATCAATTGACCGGGCGCGACGGCAACGACACGATCTGGGGTCAGGCGGGCGCAGACAAGCTTTTTGGCGACGCGGGCGCTGATCTGCTTTATGGCGGCGACGGCAACGACAGCCTGACCGGCGGCAGCGGGGCCGATATGCTGATCGGCGGGGCTGGGGCCGACAGCCTGGTGGGTGGCGATGGCATTGATCTTGCAGGCTATGCCACGGATGTTGCGGCGGTGACGGTCGATCTGCTCAATTCCAGTTTGAACAAAGGTGCGGCCACTGGTGATCGCTATACATCAATTGAAGGGGCGGCAGGCACTGGCTTTGCGGATGATTTGCGCGGCGATACCTATGCCAATCTGCTGGATGGCAGCGCGGGAAATGATCGGCTGTCGGGGCAGGGCGGGGCTGATACGCTGTTGGGCGGGACAGGCGATGACACGCTGGAAGGCGGCACGGGTGCGGATCGGCTGGACGGCGGCGCGGGCACAGACAGGGCAAGCTATGCCGCCGCCTCCGCCGCTGTGCGCGTCGACCTGCTGACGCCGGGTTTGAACTCTGGTTCGGCCCTTGGTGATATCCTGATCAGTATTGAAGGTGTTTTGGGCAGTGGATCAAGCGACAATCTGGCAGGCGATAACATCGCAAATTGGCTGGAAGGTGGATCAGGTCGCGATATTCTGACGGGTCGTGCGGGCGCGGATACGCTGTCTGGCGGTGTCGGAGCGGACACCCTGTATGGCGGTGCTGGTGCCGACAATCTGACGGGCGGTGACGATGCCGACCGATTGTTTGGCGGCAGCGAGGCCGACGCGCTTTATGGCGGCGCGGGCAATGACACGCTGGATGGCGGAGCGGGCGCTGACAGTTTCAGCGGCGGGCTGGGCATGGATTGGGTCAGCTATGCCGCGGCGGAAGCGGCGATAACGCTGGATCTTGCCGCAGGAGTGTTGAACCGAGGTGAGGCGGCGGGCGATGTTTTTGACAGTATCGAGGCGGTGACGGGCACCGGGTATGGCGATCTTATGGCGGGAAATGGGGTAGCCAATTTTCTGGACGCGGGGGCGGGTGCCGATCTGTTGGACGGGCGCAGCGGCAACGATACGCTCTGGGGCGGCGGCGGCAGTGACACCCTGATCGGGGGGGCCGGGGCCGATAGCTTGTCTGGCGGTGACGGCTTTGACTGGGCAAGCTATGTCTCGGCCGCCGCAGCGGTGCGGGTCAACCTGACCGCTGGCTCTGTCAAGACCGGCGATGCGGCGGGTGATGTGTTTTTGGCGATTGAAGCCGTGATTGGCAGCCTCTTTGCGGATGAGTTGACCGGGGACGGCCTTGCCAACGCGCTGGATGGCCGGGCAGGTAATGACAGTCTGGCGGGCGGCGCAGGGGCAGATACGCTGACAGGCGGCTTGGGCGACGACACGCTGGAAGGTGGTTCGGGCGCGGACCGGCTCGACGGCGGTGAGGGGATGGATTGGGTCAGCTATGGACGGGCCACTGTTGGACAAACCATTGATATAGAAACGCCTTCACGCAACACCGGCTTTGCGCTGGGCGATGTTTTCTTCAGCGTCGAAGGCCTGCGCGGGTCGGCGTTCGGCGATACCATCCTTGGCGACGCCAGTTCAAATCGGATCGACGGTGCCGAAGGCAATGATATGGTGTCCGGGCGGGGCGGCAGTGACACCTTGGCCGGGGGCGGTGGCAATGATGTGGTCTATGGCGGTGACGGGGCGGATTGGCTGACGGGGAATTCCGGCGCAGATCGCCTGATTGGCGAGGCCGGTCAGGATATAGTTTCAGGAGGCGACGGCAACGACACACTCGATGGCGGCGCGGACAATGACACCCTGACGGGCGGGGCTGGGGCGGACCAATATCTGCAAAGCGGCGGGGCGACGCAGGGCACGGATTGGATTACAGATTTTGTCGCCACCCAAGGCGATACATTGGTTTTCGGCCTGGCCGGGGCAACACGAACCCAGTTCAGCGTCAGCTTTGCGGTGGTCGCTGGCGCAGGCGGTGCGGCAGCCGAGGCCTTTGTCACCTATCTGCCCACGGCACAGCACGTCTGGGCCATCACTGACGGAGCGGCGCTGACAGACCTTATGCTACGGCTTGGGACCACCAGCTTTGACCTGATTTAACCGGATGTGGCCTAGGAAATGCCACAAGCTGCCCCTATAGTTGCAGTCAACCCGTGACGTTGCTCCGGTCAAGCCGTTGAATATGTGGACAAGATGAGCAAGATCACCCCCCTTTTGTTGTGCGGCGGCTCTGGCACGCGGCTGTGGCCGCTGTCGCGCAAAAGTTATCCTAAACAGTTCGCGCGGCTGACGGGTGAGGCGTCGTTGTTTCAGCAGGCCGCAACGCGGTTGTCGGGGCCGGACTACAACCGTCCCGTCATCCTGACCAACACCGATTTTCGGTTTATTGTGGTCGAACAACTGGCCGCAGCGCAGATTGATCCCGGCGCCATTTTGATCGAACCGCAGGGCCGCAACACCGGACCGGCCATTTTGGCGGCGGTGTTGCATGTGTTTGCCACTGATCCCGACGGGCTGGTGCTGGTTGCGCCATCTGATCATGTCGTGCCCAATGTCGCGGCGTTTCGCGCAGCCGTTGCCGCTGCCGCCCCTGCCGCGCGGGCGGGGCGTATCGTGACCTTTGGCATCACGCCGGACCGGGCTGAAACGGGATATGGCTGGTTGGAACTGGTGACTCAGCCCACACCGGGAGCGGCCACGCCAATTGCCCTGCGCCGATTTGTCGAAAAGCCCAACGCCGCGCATGCCGCCGAAATGCTGGCGGCCGGGAATTTCCTGTGGAATGCGGGGATTTTCCTGTTTTCGGCGCGCACCGCCCTTGCTGCCTTTCAAACCCATGCGCCCCAATTGATCGCCCCGGTCAGCGCCGCGTTGACCGAGGCCAGCATTGATCTTGGCTTCCTGCGTCTGGCGGCTGGCCCTTGGGCGCAGGCGCAAGATATCTCGATTGACTACGCGGTGATGGAAAAAGCGCATAATCTGGATGTGCTCCCCTATGCCGCCGGATGGTCGGATCTGGGGGATTGGGATGCCGTGTGGCGTGAGGCAAGCGTTCATGACGCCTACGGCAATGGCCTGATGGGGGATGTTACGGTTATTGATTGCAATAACAACCTGCTGCGTGCCGAAGCAGAGGGTCAGGCCCTGGTGGCCATCGGGTTGAATGACATCATTGCCGTGGCGATGAAAGACGCGGTTTTGATCGCACCGCGCGCGCGCGCTCAGGATGTGAAAGCCGTTGTCGCCCGGCTGAAGGCCATATCCGCGCCGCAGGCCGAAACCTTTTTGCGCGATCACCGGCCTTGGGGTTGGTTCGAAACACTGGCGTTATCTGACCGCTTTCAGGTCAAACGCATTGTGGTCAAACCGGGGGCCGCGCTGTCGTTGCAAAGCCATGTTCACCGGGCCGAGCATTGGATTGTGGTGTCAGGCACGGCGTTGGTGACGATTGGTGCGACCGAAACATTGGTGACGGAAAACCAATCGGTGTTCATTCCCTTGGGCGAAAAACACCGCCTGAAAAACCCCGGTCGCGTGCCGATGGTGTTGATCGAGGTGCAGACCGGTGCCTATCTGGGCGAGGACGACATCATTCGCTACGACGATGTTTATGCGCGTGGGCAGGAGGTTAAGGGGTGAGGACGTAAAAGAAACGCTCTGGCAGAGCGTTTCGTGTCCGAACGCCCAAAGCGCGCGCGTAGGGCCGGGCTGCTGGCGAAAGCACCCCTCACCACCCCAAGACCCCGGCCTGCGCCGGGGCGAAAAACCTCAGCGCCCCACCGCGACATAGGTTTCAAACCCAGCCGCCCTGGCCTCTTCGGCGGAATAGATATTGCGCAAATCCGCCAACCGCGGTGTCTCCATTTTGCGCGCCAGCTTTTCCAGATCCATCGCCCGAAATTCGTTCCATTCGGTCAGGATCACCACCAGATGCGCGCCCTGCGCCGCCTGATAGGGCGTGTCCATCCATTTGACACCCGGCAACAGCGCCTCACCCTCGCGCTGACCCTGCGGATCAACCACCCGCACCTTTGCCCCCGCCCCGACCAAAGCGGGCACGATTGTCAGGGACGGGGCCTCACGCATGTCATCGGTGTTGGGTTTGAAGG
>JAYUHO010000406.1:0-19859 GCA_043766915.1 Cypionkella sp. | reverse complement strand
CACCCTCGGCCCGATGGCAAACAAACGCTTTGCCGCCGTCGTGCGTGCCCTAACGGCCGAGGCAATTGCTGCCGGAGCAAAGGCCCTGATCGACCCCGCCCTATTTCCGGCAGATGATGGCGGCGCCTATCTTGCCCCGCAAATTCTAATCAACGTCAACCATTCAATGCGCGTGATGATGGAAGAAAGCTTCGGCCCGGTTTTTGGTATTATGAAAGTGTCCGGCGATGCGGAAGCGATTTCCCTGATGAACGACAGCCCCTACGGCCTGACATGTTCGATCTGGACAAAAGACGCCGCCGCCGCCGCTGACATCGGCGCGCAAATTGAAACCGGCACCGTGTTCATGAATCGCTGCGATTACCTTGATCCGGCCCTGTGCTGGACCGGCTGCAAAGACACCGGGCGCGGCGGATCGCTATCCTACCTTGGGTTCCATTCTTTGACCCGTGTCAAATCATACCACCTGAAGAAAGCCACAAAATGACCCATTCTGTCCCCAACCGGAACTGGTCCTACCCGACCGCCATCAAATTCGGCGTGGGCCGGATTTCCGAACTGGCCGACCACTGCAAAGCCGTTGGCATGACCAAACCCCTGCTTGTTACTGACAAAGCCCTTGCCACGCTGCCCATCACCGCCGCCGCCTGTGATGGGTTGGAGGCCGCTGGCCTTGGCCGCGCCGTATTTTCGCAAGTAGACGCCAACCCGACCGAGGCGAACATGGCCGCAGGTATTGCCGCCTACCTTGCGGGTGGGCATGACGGTATTATCGGCTTTGGTGGCGGATCAGCCCTTGATCTGGGCAAAATGATTGCTCTGATGGCCTATCAAAAACCCGGTCTAACCGTCTGGGAAATGGAAGATATCGGCGATTGGTGGACCCGTGCTGATGCAAGCAAAATCATCCGCACCATTGCCGTGCCCAGCACTGCCGGAACCGGGTCCGAAGTTGGGGGGGCGGGCGTTCTGACAAATTCTGCCACCCACAAGAAAAAGATCATCTGGCACCCCAAACTGATGCCCACCGTGGTGATCTGCGATCCGGCGCTGTGCGTGGGGATGCCGAAATTCATCACAGCTGGCACCGGCATGGACGCGCTGGCGCATTGTCTTGAAGCCTATTGCAGCCCGCATTACCACCCGATGGCGCAAGGGATCGCCCTTGAAGGCATGCGGTTGGTGTTTGAAAACCTGCCCAAGGTATACGCCAACCCGAACGATCTGGATGCGCGCGCGCATATGATGTCGGCCGCCGCGATGGGGGCGACGGCGTTTCAAAAGGGCTTGGGGGCCATCCACAGCCTTAGCCATCCGGTGGGCGCGATCTATGGCACGCATCATGGCACCACCAATGCCGTTGTGATGCCGATGGTGCTGGATTTCAACCGACCCGTGATTGAGCCCCTGATCGAACGCGCCGCCGCCTATCTGGGCATTGCAGGCGGCTTTGACGGGTTCCGCGCCGCTGTGATGGCTTTGCGGGCCGGGTTGAACATTCCGGCCAATCTGACCGCGATGGGGGTTGATCCGGCGCGGCTTGAGGAAATGACCGATATGGCGATGGAAGACCCATCCTGTGGTGGTAATCCGGTGGTGATGACCCGCGAAAACACCCGAGCGCTGTATGACGCCTGTATGTAACAGCGGCAGAATGTGACTAGGATAAGGTGCGGCGCAGCCTGCGCCTTTTGACTGCACGACTGGGGCCCGATGATCACCCGTATAACCACTGATATTGCCATCCTCGGCGCAGGCGTGATTGGCATGGCGATTGCCGAACGCCTATTGGCCGATGGGCGCGAGTTGGTGGTCATTGACCCAAATGCGCCGGGGTCCGGTGCATCGTATGGTAATGCGGGCACGATTGCCGATTATGCGGTGATGCCGGTTGGCAGCCCCGACGTGCTGCGCCATCTGCCGTCCCTGCTGTTTGATCGCAATTCGCCGCTGGCCATTCGTCGCGCGGCGTTGCCATCGCTTGCGCCGTGGCTGCTGCGCTTTGCGGCGCAATCCCTGCCGGGGCCAACCCGGCGCAATGCGGCGGCAATAGCGGCCTTGTTGGCAGATGCCTCACCCAGTTGGGAAGCGCTGGCGGGACGTTTGGGCGCGCAAGATTTGATGCAACGACGCGGGTGTTTTTATCTCTATGAAACCGAAAAGGCCTTTGCTGCGGCGCAAGCTGGACTGACTTCAAGACAAACATTGGGCATAAAGGTTGACCTGCTGACCGCTTCCGAACTGGCCATGCTAGAGCCGGGATTGCCTGATATGCCGGGCGGAGCTGCATTTTTTCCCAATGCGGTGTTTTTGTCTGATCCGGGGCTGATGATGGCCGCGCTGGCACAAGCGGTGTTTGGATCGGCGCAATTTTTGCAGGCGCGCGCGGACAAAATCACCCGGGTCAATGACGGCATGACAGTGACCGGCGTGGGTCTGCATCTGACGGCCCGCAAGGTAATCATCGCCGCAGGCGCGCACAGCCGCAGTCTGGCACTTCAGGCAGGCGACCGGGTGCCGCTGGACACCGAGCGTGGCTATCACGTGGAATGGGATATGGCGGTGCCACCCGTCACGCGGCCCGGTTGCCCCACCGCGCGCGGGTTTTACCTGTGCCCGATGCAAGGGCGGTTGCGGGTGGCAGGCACGGTCGAATTAGGCGGGCTGACCGCCCCACCATCGCTGCACCGGATTGCCAAGCTGGTCGACGGGGCGCGGGCGATGTTTCCGCAGTTGGGGCAGCCGTCGCGAGATTGGATGGGGTTTCGCCCGTCGATGCCGGATTCCCTTCCGGTGATCGGGCCATCGCGGGGGGGATCGCAGGTGATCCACGCCTATGGTCACGGCCATATCGGCCTCACATTGGCGCCCATCACGGCACGCATCGTGGCAGACCTGATCGCCGGGCGGGTGCCGGAACTTGATATCACCCCCTACCGGGTGGATCGGTTTTAGCCCATGCGTATCATCCTGCATCCGGGGTTTCACAAAACCGGGACATCCAGTTTGCAGGCTTATCTGACGGCCAATCGCGCGGCCCTTGCGGCACATGTCCGCATCGTCCTGCTGGATGAATTGAAAGAGCCGCTGCGCTTTGCCACCCACTATTCTATTGGGCAGGATCCGTTCGATCTGGCGGGGTTTACAGCCAGTTTTGCGCACATCTGCGAAGGTTGGGCACAACACTCCTCGCAAACGCTGGTGATCAGTTGCGAGGGATTGTCAGGGCGCACACCGGGCAAGCGGGGCATCATGGATTACGCCGCAGCCGCGCCGCTGGCGGGGGGAATGGAAACAGCGATCCGGGCGGTGTTTGGCGGCAAGGTAGATATGACGTTGCTTTACACGACACGGGAACCGGACGCGTGGCTAAGCAGTGCTTGGCGGCACAATCTGATGGGCTATCGCGTCACCGAGGATTTCGAGACATTTTGCGCGCTCTATGGCAGGTCAGCCGATTTTGCCGCGATCATTGATCAGATCCGGGGCGTGTTACGCCGCGCAAAACTGGTGGTGACGCCATTGGAAACCGTCAGCGCGGCCCCAGCTGGCCCCGCCGAAGCAATCTTACAGCTGCTTGATCTGCCGCAAGGTTTGCGCGCCGGTTTGCGCAATCCCGGTTTGCGGAACGCGGGTATCACCGCGGGACAGGCGGCGCAGCTGTTGGCGATCAACCGCAGCGATGTCACAGATGCCGATGCCAAACGATTGAAGGCATCGGCCATTGGATTGCGGTGTTAAGAGCCTGCCCATGCCAGAACAAACGGTTGCACCTCGTGCCAGCCTTCCCACATCATCTTCAGCGCGACATAAACGATGATCAACAACCCGACATAGGCGATCCAGCGGTGCTTGTTCAAAAGACGGGCAATAAACGTGGCGGCCAGACCCATCATCGCAATCGAAAGGGCCAGACCGATGATCAGAACGGTGGGATGATCTTTTGCTGCCCCGGCCACCGCCAGCACGTTATCAAGGCTCATCGAAATGTCAGCGATCACGATCTGCCAGGCCGCTTGGGCAAAGGTCTTGGTCGGAGCCCCGGCAGCAACCGTGCCATCGGCGTTCAGATCGCTGTTGGTCAGCGCCTCTTCGGCCAGATTGTCACTGCCATGGCCTTGGCGCAGCTCTTTCCACATTTTCCAGCAGACCCACAGCAGCAACAAGCCACCAGCCAACAACAAACCGACAATCGCCAGCAACTGCGTGGTGACCAGCGCAAAGCCGATCCGCATGAGGGTTGCAGCAATGATGCCAACCAAAATCGCCCTGTTGCGCAGGTCCTTCGGCAGACCCGCCGCAGCCAGACCGATGACGATGGCGTTATCGCCTGCCAGCACCAAGTCGATGCCAATAACCTGCATCAGGGCAACAAAGCCCGCATATGTAAAGATTTCCATCGACCAACCCGTTTCTCATTGCTTGGTCGCTACCTAAGGCGAATGTGACAGTGTTTCAACCCAAGTCGTTGCGTGACATTGTGCAGACCCAAAAAGCAAAGCCCCGCACGGTGCGGGGCCTTGCAGCACAGGTCAGAGCTTGCAATCGCCAGTTGGCCTGTGGCCCCGGGTGGGGTCTTAGTGGGGATGCGTGTGCAGAGCCTCGAACCGGTTTGGGATATCGAGGCGAAGCAGGATTTCGTAGCAACTGTCTTCCGTCTCCGCCTCGTCAGATTTGCCCCAAGCAAATCTGACCGCGCCCGAACCGCCCCCACGGGGCGGGCGCGATACGTGTCGCACCCCAAGAGCTCCGTCGGTTCGGGCGCGGCCAGCTTTGCACCCAATCGGGGGGTCAGTAAGGGTAAGCGCAGAGTGGATAAAACCCACTACCGTTATGCGACTGTGGGTAGATTGCACAAAAAGCGTGGGTTTCACCCACCCAACGATTGTGACCGGGACGAGCTACCCCCGTCACAACATCCCCGGCACCACCTGATCCGGTGGCCGATGCCCGTCGGCAAAGGTCTTGATGTTGATGATCACCTTTTCACCCATCTCGATCCGGCCTTCCAGCGTGGCCGATCCCATATGCGGCAGCAGCACCACGTTGGGCAGATCGCGCAGGGCGGGGTTTATCGCAGTGCCATGTTCGTAAACGTCCAGTCCCGCGCCTGCGATTTCGCCTGCGCGCAACCCGCGGGTCAGGGCGTTTTCGTCGATCACCTCGCCGCGAGAGGTATTCACGATCACCGCAGAGGGTTTCATCAGTTTCAGCCGCCGCGCGTTCAGCAAATGAAAGGTTGACGGGGTATGCGGGCAGTTGACCGACAGAATATCCATCCGCGCCACCATCTGATCCAGGCTTTCCCAATAGGTGGCGTCCAACTCGGCCTCGATCTCGGGGCGCAGGCGTTTGCGGTTGTGATAATGCACCTGAAGACCAAAGGCGCGGGCACGCCGTGCCACGGCTTGGCCGATCCGCCCCATCCCCAGAATGCCCAGCCGCCGCCCCGCCAGCCGCCCGCCAAGGAAAGCCATCGGTGACCAACCCTCCCATTTGCCCGCCTGCATCGCGGCCAATCCTTCGGGAATGCGGCGGCTGACGGCAAGAATCAGCGCAAGCGTCATATCGGCGGTGTCTTCGGTGACCGCACCGGGGGTGTTGGACAAAAGAATTCCGCGTTGGCGCGCAGTGGCAATATCAATGTGATCAACCCCCGCGCCATAATTCGCGATCAGCTTTAGCCGTGGCCCTGCCTGCCCGATCAGCGCCGCATCAATCTGATCGGTGATCGTCGGCACCAGCACATCGCAGGTTTGCATGACGGCAGACAGTTCATCCCGGCTCATCGCCGTGTCAGGATCGCGCAAAAAGACGTCGAACAGCTCTTTCATCCGCGTTTCAACCGGTTCGGGCAGGCGGCGGGTGACGACAACGTTCAGGCGGGGTGTTGGCATTCAAGCCTCCGTGCAGATCGAAATCGAGGTCTGGCAAATTCAGGCTCGGAATGGCAAGGTGACGCCAAGCGGGGCGCAGCACAAGCCCTGCAACGAGGTAAAGCGATGACCGAGAGCAAGACCGCGCAACGGGACCGCAGGGTAAAACGGATCCCCGGCGCCGCGGCTTGGGCGCTGGCGCTGATCGTGGCGGGGTTCGTGGATATCGGGCCTGCTTTGGCCCAAACCGCCAATGATCCGGCAGGCACGACGGCCGCAACAGAGATCAAACATGATCCAAGCAAGGGCGCAGTCACCAACCTGCCCCTGCCCCGCTATGTCACGCTGAAAAGCGGTGACGGCAACGCGCGGCGCGGGCCGGGGTTGACGCACCGCATCGACTGGGTGTTTGTGAAAAGCGGCATGCCATTGCGGCTGACAGCAGAGTATGAAAACTGGCGCCGGGTAGAGGATGCCGAAGGCTTTGGCGGCTGGGTGCATTACTCCTTATTGTCAGGCACGCGGTCAGTTCTGGTATCGCAAGACATGGCAGAGTTTCGCTCCAGTGCCGATGCGTCGTCCGACGTCACATTTCAAGCCGAACGCGGTGTCATCGGCAAGTTATTGGAATGTTCAATCGACTGGTGCAGGGTCAACACGAATGGTGAAAAGGGCTGGGTGCAAAAGACAGCTTTGTGGGGGGTAAACCCCGACGAGGTATTAGAATAGACTTAATGACCGCCATTCAGGGCGGCGATAAAGTCTGAAATCGCGTGTGCGCCGGAGGCCCCTGTGAATCACCCAACCCCCATCAAGTTGAACCTGTCAGCCGGTATAGCCTCGGTGCTGATGGCAGGTCTGTTGGTGGGGCTGAAACTGTGGGCGCTGGGGGAAACCGGGGCGCTGTCGGTGGCGGCGTCACTTGCCGATTCTGCAATGGATCTGATGGTTTCGCTGGGGGCTATGGCCGCGCTGATTTACGCAGCAAAGCCCGCTGATGACGACCATGCCTTTGGCCACAGTTCCGCCGAAGACTTGGCGGCATTGGGTCAGGCGTTTTTTGTGCTGATCTCTGCCGCTGTTATCGCATGGGCCTCTATCGCGCGCCTGTTGACGCCGGAAGTGCCGCATTTGACGGCGCAGGGGCGCGGGATGATTGTGATGAGCGCATCGGTGCTGCTGACGCTGGGTCTGGTCTGGTGGCAAGGCCGGGTCGCGCGTTTAACCGGCAGCCGCGTAGTGGCGGCGGACCGGCTGCATTATCTGGGCGATCTGTTGCCCAATATCGGGGCAATCCTGTCGCTTTGGGCCTCTTCCCGGTTCGGGATGGCGTCGATTGATTCCGTGGTGGCACTGGCGGCGGCGGGATTGTTGACCATCGGTGCCGTGCGCATTGGCAAGGGTGCGTGGGATGCGTTGATGGATCGCACCGCCGATCCGGCAGTGGTGGCCGGCATTGCGACCATTGCCACCAACTGGCCCGGCGTGCACGGCTTTCACGATCTGAAAACCCGGACGGCGGGTAGCCGGGTATTTGTCAATCTGCATATCGAATTAAACGGTGAGCAATCGCTGCGCGAGGCCCACGCGATTGGCGCAAGCCTGCGTCGTGCCATCCTTACCGCCTATCCGCAAACTGACGTGATCATCCATAAAGATGTTGCGATAAATCGTCAGGGAACGCCTTTCCTG
This sequence comes from Cypionkella sp., assembly GCA_043766915.1. Lineage (GTDB taxonomy): Bacteria > Pseudomonadota > Alphaproteobacteria > Rhodobacterales > Rhodobacteraceae > JANNAT01. Next base: position 12,291 of record JAYUHO010000406.1, on the reverse strand, counting down.
TCGCAATGACCGGCTTAAACACGATCCTGCGTTACGATTGCTGTGAAATTCTACGTTATAGTAACTGGAAAGATGAACGGGTCGGCGAAAACGGGCTTGCCGCAAAATTAGGGTTGCGGCGTGCGATACAGGCTCTTAAATCAGTGGAATTATACAGTTGAATAATAAAGTTCGGATGACGGATGGCGGATCGACGACCCTACAGGCGCGAAAGCGAAGAACGGCGGCGCGATGATCTGATCGCTGCGGCACTGGACCTTGTCTCTGAAGGCGGTCTGCAAGCCGCCACAGTGCGTGCCATTGCCGAGCGCGCGGGCGTTACCTCCGGGCTGATCCGGCATTATTTTTCCACCAAAGAAGATCTGACCCGTGCCGCCTATCAGCGCCTGATGGACCGCATGATCTCTTATAGCGCCGTCGTTTTGCAAGATGGGCCTGTTGATCCCGTGGCCCGCCTGGCCTGGTTTGTCGCAGCATCGATAAGCCCGCCTGTGGTCGACCCGGTTGCCGTTGGGCTATGGGCTGGATTTTTGCATGGGGTCCAACGCGATACCGCAATGCGCGATGTTCATATTACCACCTATTTGGGCTTTCGCGACGCCCTGCAAGACTTGATCGCTGCCTTGCCCCGCGTGGCCAGTTCCGCGCAACTGCGCAGCGACGCGATTGCCTGCAACGCGATCATCGACGGGCTGTGGCTTGAAGGATCAATTCTTCCCGAAGCGTTCGCGGCGGATGAAATTGTAGCAATCGGGCTGGCCTCGGTTGGGGCGGTTTTGACGGTCGATTTAGCGGCCGCAATGGCCAAGACAAAATGGGCGACACCATGAAATATGCGGCAATCACCCAACGTCTGGCGCGGCTTGGTGGCGAAAAATGGGATCTGCACCTGCAGGCCAAAGCGATGCGCGAGGCGGGGCTGCCGATCATTCAACTGACAATTGGGGAACCTGACATCGCCACCCCGCCCGAATTGGTGGCCGCAGCGTCGGCCGCGATGCAGGCGGGGCGGCTGGGGTATTGCAATGGCCGTGGCGAAATACCTTTGCTGAACGCCTTAGCCGCCCGTTATTCCCGGCGCACGGGGCGCACTATTGGTACCGATCAGATCATCGCGCTGCCCGGCACCCAAACCGCGCTTTATGCCGTGTTCATGGCGGTGACCGAGATGGGCGACGAAGTGTTGGTTGGCGATCCGATGTATGCCACCTATGAAGGCATCATAGCAGCGACGGGGGCTGTCATGGTCCCCGTGCCGTTGCGCCCCGAACATGGCTTTTGCATGCAAGTGGCAGATGTTATCGCGCGGATCACGCCCCGCACCCGCGTGTTGTTTCTGAACACGCCGCATAATCCGACCGGGGCAATGTTGACCCATGCAGATATTGTGGCCTTGGGGGCCGTGGCGCGGGCGCATGATCTTTGGATCGTCAGCGATGAAGTTTATGAAGAGATGATCTTTGGGGATGTGCCTTTTGTCTCGCCGTTCGATCTGGCCGATTTGGCGGATAGGGTGATTGTCACCTCGTCGATCTCAAAATCTCATGCCGCACCGGGATTTCGGTCTGGGTGGTGCGTTGGTCCTGCGGAATTTTCGGCGCGGTTGTTACCCGTGGCGGAAACCATGTTGTTCGGAAATCAGCCCTTCATTGCCGATATGACGGCCTTGGCCATTTCGCGACCCTCCCCGGTGGCCCCGGGCATGGTAACGCGGTTCGCCCGGCGCGCGGCCCTGATCCATAAATTGCTGCACGGGGTTCAGGGCCTGAAAGTGCATCTGCCAAAAGCCGGGATGTTCACCGTGGTTGATATCCGGTCCAGCGGTTTGACGGGCATTCAGTTCGCGCAAAAACTGCTGGACGGGCAGCATGTTGCGGTCATGCCGGGCGAAAGTTTTGGCGACTCTCTGGCCGGGTGGGTGCGCCTCAGCCTGACCCAATCGGACGCCGATATCACCGAAGCCTGCCAGCGCATCGCGCAGTTCACGGCACAACGCATTGGGCAAGCCGCATGATAACCGTCGGCATGCGCCTGATCGAAGGGCTGGCCGCACGCGGTGTCGAAGTGGTTTTCGGCATTCCCGGCGTGCATACGGTTGAAGTGTATCGGGGCCTGTCAGGCAGCCCGGTGCGTCATGTCACCGCACGGCACGAACAAGGTTGCGCCTTTATGGCCGATGGCTATGCGCGGGTATCGGGCAAGCCGGGGGTGGCACTGGTCATCACCGGGCCGGGGCTGACCAACGCGCTGACCGCGATGGCGCAGGCAAAAGCCGATTCTGTGCCGATCCTGGTGATATCGGGCGTCAACCGCAGGGCCAGTCTTGGCCGGGGTCTGGGCCTGTTGCACGAACTGCCCGATCAGGCGGGGTTGGTGCGCGCGCTGTGCCCGACACGGCAAATCACCGGGCCGCAGGATGTGGCCCCCACGCTGGATTGGGCTTTTGCCACCATGGCAACCGGTCGCCCCGGCCCCGTGCATATCGAAGTGCCAACCGATGTGATGCCGATGGTATGCGATGCGTTGCCGCCGCCTGCCCCGCTGCCCGCCAAACGACTGCCCGATGCAACAGGCCTGAGCGGCGCAGTGGCAACCCTGACTGCTGCGAAACGGGTCGTCATTCTGGCAGGCGGGGGCGCGCGGGGCTGCGATGCGGTTCTGACGCTGCTGGCCCGCCGTCTGGATGCGCCTGTGGTGCAAACCGTGAATGCGCGCGGCATGATGTATGGGCATGTTCTTGGCGTACCGGGCTCAGCCAGTCTGGCCGCCACGCGGGCGCTGATTGCGGCGGCTGATCAGATTTTGGCGATTGGCACCGAATTTGGGCCAACGGATTATGACATGTATGTCAATGACGGCTTCCCCGATACCACAGCGATGATCCGCGTTGATATCTGCGCAGATCAACTGGCCCGCCACCCTTGCGCGCATCCGCTGCACGGCGATACGGACGCCACCATGCGGTTATTGCTGACCCAATTGACGCAAAAGCAGGGCGACGGAGCGACACGCGCCGCCGAAACCCGCCGATTGGCACGGTTGGAATTGGCCGATCTGTCGGCGACGATGCCGGGGCAGCTGGATATCGTGGAAACCATCCGCTCGGCAGTACCGGGCGCAATGATCGTTGGCGACAGCACACAACCTGTCTATGCCGCGAACCTGTATTATGACCACGACCGCGCGGGGGGCTGGTTTAACGCCGCCACCGGCTTTGGCGCGCTGGGGTTTGCGCCGGGGGCTGCCGTTGGTGCGGCACTGGCTGCACCGGGCAGCCCCGTTGTCTGCCTGATCGGCGATGGCGGCTTGCAGTTCAGCCCGGGTGAGTTGCGCACAGCGGTGGATGAAGGCCTTCCGATCACCTACATCGTCTGGAACAACGCCGCCTTCCGCGAGATTGCCGATGCAATGCGCGGGGCCAATACCGAGGTGATCGGCTGCGCGCCGTCCCCTTTGAACATGGAACCCTTTGCAGCCGCCTGCGATCTGCCGTTTATGTCAATGCCGCAAGACTGCGAAACCCTGCACTGGGCCCTGTCGCAACCGCATGTCGGGCCGCGGATGATTGAAATTCGCGTTACGCTGTAGCGGCTTCCATTTGATCAAATTATTCGGCATAAGACCCCAAGGTCGTAAGGTGTTGCCATGGCGAAGAATTTGATTGCAGGCGTGCAGCCTGCCCGATTGCAAAGCCTTGCTGCACGCGAGGCCAAACGCTTTGCCACGGGCCGCCCCAAATCCAAAGCGGCCCTTGCGGCTGGCAATGCCAGCTATCTGGACGGTGTGCCGCTGCATTGGATGAAAGACTGGCCGATGCCATTTCTGCCGGTGATAGCGCAGGCCAAGGGCGCGCGGATCACCGATATTGACGGGTATGAGATCGACGATTTCTGCCTTGGCGATACGGGTTCAATGTTTGGCCATTCGCCTGCCCCGGTGGCAAAAGCGATCCGCAGGCAGGCGAAACGCGGCTTGACCTATATGCTGCCAAGCCTTGATGCGCTGGAGGCTGGTCGTCTGCTAACCCAGCGGTTTGGCGCGTTTCGCTGGCAAATTGCGACGACGGCCACCGACGCCAACCGCTTTGCCATCCGGGTGGCGCGGGCAGTGACGGGACGCCCCAAGATATTGGTGTTCAACGGCTGCTATCACGGCACGGTTGATGACGTGATGGTCGAATTATGCGACGGCGTTACCCACAACCGTGCTGGGTTGCTTGGGCAAGTGGCTGACCTGACGCTGGGCGCGGTCGTATGCGAATTCAATGACTTGGCGGCGGTTGAGGCGGCTTTGGCAAAAGGCGATGTCGCGGCCATTCTGACCGAACCGGTGATGACCAATTGCTGCATGGTGCTGCCTGATCCCGGTTTCTTGCAAGGCCTGCACGATCTGACCCGCCGCTATGGCGCGCTGTTGATGATTGATGAAACCCACACGATTTCCACCGGCTTGGGCGGCTATAAAGGCGTTCACGGGTTGGACCCTGATATCTTTGTTGCAGGCAAATGCATCGCGGGCGGGATGCCCACGGCCATCTGGGGCCTGCGCGATGCAGTGGCTATGCGGTATACAGCCGTAAATGCCGTGCGGGCATTGGGCCATTCGGGCATGGGCACCACGCTGTCGGCCAATCCGATGCAGTTTGCCTGTCTTTGCGCCACCTTGTCATCGGTGATGACCGAGAAAAACTATTCGCATATGGACCGGCTTGCCGAACGGCTTGCAACGGGTCTGACGTCCGTCATCGCGCGGCTTGCGGCCCCTTGGCATGTGGTGCGGGTGGGCGCGCGGGTAGAGTTTATCTGTGCCCCCGGCCCCTTGCGCAATGGCACCCAAGCGATGGCCGCGCATTGCGCGCCCATAGAGGCGGCTTTACACACCGCCCTGCTGAACCGCGGCTGCCTGATCGCGCCGTTCCACAATATGATGCTGATCAGCCCTGCCACCAAGAAGCGTCAGGTCGATCGCCTGATCGCCGCCTTTGACGAAGTGATGACCGACCTTTTTAGCCGGGATTAGTATGACCGATACCATCAGCCCATCAGGATCAACCGTTGCCGAGGCCGAGGCATTCCTAGCCGCCCACCCCGAGATCGACGCCTTTGACATCGTGCTCACAGACGCCAACGGCATCGGGCGCGGCAAGATCATTCGCCGGCATGAGTTGCTGTCCTTCTACAAGGGTGGGCGGCATCTGCCGATTTCCATTCTTGGCTTGGACATTTGCGGCGAAGATGTGCATGACACCGGCCTGATCTGGGATCAGGGCGATGGCGACCGTCGCGCCTGGCCCATTCCGGGCACTTTGACCGCCTTGCAGGCCACCACCCCGCCGCGCGGTGAGGTGTTGATGACGGTCTATGATCTGGAGGGCGAACGGATGACCTCTGATCCGCGCCACGCGATGCAGCGTCAGGTCGATTTGCTGGCGGCGGATGGCCTGTATCCCGCAGGCGCGTTTGAGTTAGAGTTTTTCCTGCTGGAAAACCAACGGGGGCCGGATGGCAAAATGGTGCCTGCGCGCGATGTGCTGGACGGGCGTGCCAACCGCAAAACCGATGTCTATTCGGTGGATCAGTTGCATGGCATGTTGCCCCTGTTCAACGATGTTTACGCAGGCGCGAAACTGGCCGGGATCAAGGCCGAAACGCTGATTTCCGAATTTGCGCCGGGGCAGTATGAATTGACGCTGCATTACCGCGAAAACATCATGCAGGCGGCGGATGATCTGATCCGGCTAAAGCGCATCGTGCGGATGCAGGCGCGCGCGCATGGCGTGACGGCGTGTTTCATGGCCAAACCGAATGAGGATTACGCCGGATCGGGCATGCATCTGCATGTGTCGATGCTGGATAAATCCGGCGCGAATGTGTTTGTCGAGGCGCAGGAGGGCAGCTATTCCGACGCCATCCTGCACGCCATTGGCGGCCTGCGGGCCACCATGGGCGAATCCATGCTGATATTTGCGCCGCATGCCAATTCATGGCGTCGCTTTGCCAGCCAAAGCTATGCGCCTGTCAGCCCAACCTGGGGGGTGAACAACAGGTCCGTGGCGCTGCGTATTCCGGCGGGGGATATCCGCGCCCGCCGCATTGAACATCGCCCGGCGGGGGTGGATGCCAACCCCTATCTGGTGGGGGCCACAGTGCTGGCGGGCATTCGCCACGGGCTGCGCAACAAGATTGATCCGGGGCCGGAAACCACGGGCAACGGTTACGAAGACGGTCAGGACGCGCCAAGCATTCCCGTGGATTGGCGTTCGGCAATCGAGGCCGCGCGCGGGTCGTCGTTTTTGGCCGATGCGTTGGGGGCCGATATGCACCGCACCTTTGTCGCAATCAAAGCGGCGGAATATGCGCGGGTGCAACGAACAGTTTCTGAAGTGGACTTCGATCTGTATCTTTACACGGTGTAGGCGGCTTTACGCCCGCCGATACCGGCATTCCTGCGCGCAAACCGGGGTGCCCGCGCGGATGGCGGCGGCGACGAGTGCGGGCACGCGGGGATCAAGGCCCAAGGGTGGCAGGATGCGGCCCTTAAAGCCGGCTTGGTTCAACGCGGCGGGAATATCATCGGTCACATGGCCGCCAGCCGCTGCAAAATACGGCAGACAGAGAGAGGTAACGTCAAATCCGGACGCCGAGGACAGTTGCGGGGTCTGATCAATAAACCCGGCTTCAACCCGCGCAGCCCCCGTTTTTTCCTGAATGATTTCAGCGACATGACGCGCGATATCCGATGGCACCGGGCTTTTGAACGATCCATGTGCCGCCAGCAAAACGTGGGCCCGCGCTGCGTTTTGATCCGCGATTGCTTCGGCCACCACCGTTGCCGCCAGATCATGTAAGGCAGGATCGCAACCGAAAGGCTCTAACACTTGCCATCCAAAACCGCCCGCATTGGCCAAACGGGCAGGCAGGTTGATGCGGGTAAACCAGCCCCCCGCCATAAACAGCGGATACAACGCACCGCCATCGCCAAGGGTTTTCACCATCAGATCCAGCGCATCAGGTTCGGCCAAAGTGGCTGACTGCACCACCCATCCGGGCAGATGATTGCCGACCATCGCCGCCAGCCGCGCCAGATCTGCCGCCGCAGGGGCGGGATCAGACGGCTGACCATGGGATACGATGATAATGGGGCGCATGGGGTCAGGGATCAATGCTGCGATCCAACAGGTTCAACCAGTTTTCGCTGCACAATTTGCGCATCAGATCGCCGCCAAAACCATGATCCATCATCGCCTTTTGCAACGCGGGCAGACCTGTCACGTCACCAATCCCATCCGGGATTGTCGCGCCGTCAAAATCAGACCCCAGCCCCAGATGATCTTCGCCCAGATGCGCCAGCAGATGATCAAGATGGCGCAGCACATCGTCCCAGCCCATATCCGCGCCCTGCTTGCCATCGCGGCGCAAGAACGAGGTGGCATAGTTCAGCCCGACCATACCGCCACTATCCCGAATGACCCCCAACTGCCGATCCGTCAGGTTGCGCGACGATGGTGTGATGGCATGGGCGTTGGAATGGGTGGCCACCAACGGCGCATTGGACAGCCGGGCGATATCGTTAAATCCGGCCTCATTGATATGACTAAGGTCAAGCATGATCTTCAGATCATTGCAGGCCAGAACCAGCCGCTTGCCCGCGTCGGTCAGCCCCGGCCCGGTGTCGGGGCCGGAGGGAAACGCAAACGGCACGCCGTGGCCAAAAATCGTGGGGCGCGACCAGACCGGGCCGAGTGACCGCAATCCCATCGCGTGAAAGGCATACAGCGCATCCAGATTTTCATCAATAGCTTCGGCCCCCTCCATATGCATCAGCCCTGCGATGATGCCTTGGCCAAGGGCGGCGCGAACTTCGCCCGCTGTGCGGCAGATCTTGAACGCCCCTGCAGCGCTGCGTTCCATCCACAACAATTGATTGGCCATCGACATCGCCACAGGCAACGCTTGGGGGGCCGTGATGAGATCGCCCAAGGGGAGCGAAAACGGCGGGTTTTCCATCGCCGCCATGTAATCCGGCTCATCATGGCCTTTCGGAGACGGGATGTAGATTGCGAAAAACCCACCGACAAAGCCGCCCTTTTTCATGCGTGGCAGATCGAGATGGCCTTTGCCTTCGCCGGTCAGCCAGATTGCATCCCGGTTTTCCGGCGCGTTGTGCAGGCGCAAAAGCAGATCGTTGTGGCCGTCGAAAACTGGGAACATTTTTGCCTCGGGTGGGTTTTGCGGACAGGCCGGGGGGTTTCACACCCCCCATGTGACATTCGCTTTGGCGAATGTCACCACCCCCCGTGGGATATTTAGGAACAGAAAAAGCGTCAGCCTTCCAGCATACGATCGGCAGAGGCTGCGAACAAGCTGCGGGCATAGTCGGTTTTCATGGCCGCCGTGGCTAGGGCTTCGCGGGTTAACTCCTCAACCGCTTTGCCGTTTTGCATCACCAGTATGCGGTCGCACATATGATCAATCACCGCCAGATCATGGCTGACCATCAGAAACGTCAGCCCGCGTTCGACGCGCAGCCGCGACAGCAGGTTCAGCGTTTCGGCCTGCACCGAGGCATCCAGCGCCGAGGTCGGTTCGTCCAGCAGCAAAATTTCAGGCTCCAGCATCAGCGCGCGTGCGATGGCCACGCGTTGGCGTTGGCCACCCGACAGTTGATGCGGATAGCGAAAGCGGAAAGACGTGGGCAGACCGACATCCGTCAGCGCCTGCATGATCCGCTGATCGGTGCCGGGGATGGCATGAATGGCAAGCGGTTCCGACAGGGTGCGGTCAATCGTATGGCGCGGGTGCAAGGATGCATAGGGGTCTTGGAACACCATTTGCACCTTGCGCGAAAAGGCGCGGCCGCGCGGGGTGGGCACGGGGGTTCCGTTGATGCGGATGGCACCTGCCGAAATGGGGGCAAGGCCGCAGATCGCCCGTAGAATAGTGGATTTTCCAGACCCCGACTCGCCCACCAACCCAAAGGATTCGCGGGCATTGACCGACAGCGAGACATCTTCAACCGCCCGCACCTCGCGCCCGTTGCTGCGGTAGGTGACTGAAAGGTTTTCCACTTCGATCAGCATGTCACATCGCCCACGATGCGTTGCGGTCCAGCCCCGGCAATGGTTCGCGGCTGCCGCTAATGCGGGGCAGACAATTGAGCAGGCCTTGGGTATAGGGATGTTTGGCGTGCATGAGGTCTTTGGCGGCCAGTTCCTCGACGATTTTGCCCTTATACATCACCAGAACCCGGTCACAGAACCGCGCGACAAGCCGCAGATCATGGCTGATAAAGATCAGGCCCATGCCACGCGTTTTCACCAGATCATCGAGAATAGACAGCACTTCGGCCTGCACTGTGACATCCAGGGCGCTGGTCGGCTCATCCGCGATCAGCAGATCGGGATTGGGGATCAGCATCATGGCGATCATCACGCGTTGGCCCATGCCGCCGGACAATTCATGCGGATAGGCGTCCATCACGCGTTCCGGATCGCGGATTTGCACGGCCGTCAGGGCGGCAATGGCTTTGACGCGCGCTTCGGCCTTTGAGACACGGTCGCGTTGGCGCAGGCCCTCCATCAGTTGCGCGCCCACCCGCATCACCGGGTTCAGCGAATATTTCGGGTCTTGCATCACCATGGCAATGCGGGTGCCACGCAAGCCGCGCATTTGCTGCTCGGGGATTTTCATCAGATCAATGCCGTCGAACATCATCTCGTCGGCCTCAATCTTGCCCGGCGGGCGGATCAGACGCAGAACAGACCTGCCCGTCATGGTTTTGCCAGAGCCGGATTCGCCAACGATGCCAAGGCGTTCGCGGCCAAGGGTAAACGACACCCCCCGCACGGCTTCGACCCGGCCCGCCTCGGTATCAAACGTTACCCGCAGGTTTTTCACTGACAGCAACGTCATTTGCTCGCACTTCGCGGATCAAGCACGTCGCGCAAGCCGTCGCCAAGCAGGTTGAACCCCAAGGACACAATGAAAATCGCCAGTCCCGGCATGGTGGCGACCCACCATTGTTCAAACAGGAATTTGCGGCCTGCGGATATCATCAGGCCCCACTCGGGCAAGGGCGGCTGCACGCCAAGACCAAGGAACCCCAGACCAGCGGCGGTTAGGATAACCCCCGCCATGTCCAGCGTGACGCGGATGATCACAGATGGCAGGCACATCGGCATGACATGGCCCCAGATCACCCGGACGGCCCCCGCCCCTTGCAGTTTCACCGCCGCGATATAGTCAGAATTGCGCACTGTCAGGGTCTCGGCGCGCGCCACCCGGGCATAAGGCGGCCATGCTGTCATCGCGATGGCCAGCACGGCGTTTTCCATGCCGGGGCCAAGCACCGCCACCAAAGCCAGCGCCAGAATCAGCTTGGGGAAGGCCAGAAAGATATCGGTGATGCGCATCAGGATCACATCGACCCAGCCGCCAAAATATCCCGCGACGGTGCCGATGATCAGGCCCGCAACCGGGGCGGTCAGGATCACCAGCAGCACGATGTACAGCGTGATCCGGCTGCCATAAAGCAGGCGCGTCAGGATATCGCGGCCAAAATCATCGGTGCCCAGCCAATTGCCCGCGGTGCCGGGGGGCAACAGGCGCCGGGTCAGATCTTGGGCGATTGGGTCGTGCGGGGCCAGCAGCGGCGCAAAGATAGCGACCGCGATCAGGGACAGGCTGATGATCAACCCAATCACCGCCAGCGGGTTGCGGCGCAGGCGCAGCCAGCTGAGATAGGCCTGGCCAAGGCGGGCTTGGGATCGTGAGGCGGGGTTCGGCTCTCGCAGCCAGGCGATGGCTCCGGTCATACCCGCGCCCTTGGATCAAAGACGCGGTAAAGCAGGTCGGAAAACATGTTCAACCCGATATAGGCCATGCCAACCACAACCGTGCCGCCCAGAACCGCAGGCATATCGGCCACCAGCAGCGCATCGGTGATGTAACTGCCAAGTCCCGGCCAGGCGAAAATGGTTTCGGTCAGCACGGCACCTTCCAGCAGATAGGCGTAAGACAGCGCGATCACCGTGATCAGCGGCACCATGACGTTTTTCAACGCATGCACCCAGATAACCCGGCGTTCGGGCATGCCTTTAACCCGCGCTGTGGTGATATATTCCTGACCAAGTTCATTCATCATGAAACTGCGGGTCATCCGGCTGATATAGGCCATCGAGATATAGGCCAGCAGGCCCGCAGGCAGGATGATATGCGAAAAGGCGTTGGCGAACATGTCGGGCCGCCCGTTCAGCAACGTGTCGACCAAAATCATGCCGGTATATTGCGTCAGCTCAAAATCCATTTCCATCTGATAGGCCACGTCCAGCCGTCCCGGCCCGCCAACCCAGCCGAGATGGCCGTAAAACAACAGCAGCCCCATCAGACCCAGCCAAAAGATCGGCATCGAATAGCCCATCAACCCCACCAATCGCACAATTTGATCCAGGATTGCTCCGGGTTTGGTCGCCGCCATCACGCCCGCAGGCACACCGACAATCACGCCGATAATCGTGGCCAGTGTGGCCAGTTCCAACGTGGCGGGGAAAACCCGCGCGACGGCTTCTGCCACCGGTTCCCGCGTTCGGATCGAGGTGCCCAGATCGCCTTGCAGCGTGTTGCCGATATAGATGGCAAACTGCTTCCACATTGGTTCATCCAAGCCCAATTTGGTGCGGGCGTCTTCGATTTGCTGGGCTGTGGCGCGTTCGCCAAGGATCGAGGTGACCGGATCAATCGGCACCACGCGGCTGATCACAAAGGTGACCGCCAGCAAGCCGATGAAGGTGACCAACAGCGTGACCAGCGTATTGCCGGTTTGCCGCGCGAAAAGGCCGACACGCGAAGATGAGGGTGAATTTGCCATTGGCTATGGTCAGGCGCGCGCAAGGAAAACCCCTGCACGCGCCAAACGATTTACTTTGAAATCAGCCAGTAGGCTGCGGAATCCGTCGCCCCACCGGTGTAGAAATCCTTCACGTTTGCGCGCAGGCCGGTTTGATACCCGATCTGGAACATGGTGATGAAGGGTGATGTTTCACGGTGCTTTTTCTGCAATTCCGCATACATCTCTACCCGCTTGGCCGGATCGCGTTCCAACACGGCGGCCTGGCTTAGCGGGCCCAACTCGCCCGGATCATAGGCGTTGCGCCATGCCAGATAGCCGGTGGCTTTGGCCTCATCCGTGTTGTTGGGGTTTTCGGCAAAGGTCGACGAGTTGGTGTTCGGATCAGGATAATCCGGGCCCCAGCTTTGCAACGTCGCCTGATGCAGACGGCCACGATATTCTTCC
>JAYUHO010000405.1:0-7658 GCA_043766915.1 Cypionkella sp. | reverse complement strand
GGCTGCCCGACGCGATGGAGGGGCCGACGCCGGTGTCGGCGCTGATCCATGCCGCCACCATGGTAACGGCGGGGGTGTTTCTGGTTTGCCGGATGTCGCCTTTGTATGAATACGCGCCCGATGCGAAAACCCTGATTGTGGTGGTGGGGGCGACGACGGCGTTTTTCGCGGCGACGGTTGGTTTGGTGCAAAACGACATCAAACGGGTGATCGCCTATTCAACCTGTTCGCAGCTGGGTTACATGTTTGTGGCCGCAGGTGTCGGCATGTATAACGTGGCGATGTTCCATTTGTTCACGCATGCGTTTTTCAAGGCGATGCTGTTTTTGGGCGCAGGATCGGTGATCCATTCGATGCACCACGAACAGGATATGCGCAATTACGGCGGGCTGCGCAAAAAGATTCCCTACACCTTTGCTGCGATGATGATCGGCACTTTGGCGATCACCGGGGTCGGCATTCCGCTGACGCATTACGGGTTTGCCGGGTTCTTGTCGAAAGATGCCGTGATTGAATCGGCTTGGGTCGGGTCGAATTATGCCTTCACCCTGCTGGTGATTGCGGCGTTCATGACCAGTTTTTATTCGTGGCGGCTGATGTTCATGACGTTTTATGGCAGGCCGCGCGGTGATCATCATACCCATGATCACGCCCATGAATCCCCTGCCGTGATGTTGGTGCCGCTGGCAGTGCTGGCGGTTGGAGCGATTTTTTCGGGGATGCTGTGGTACAACAGCTTCTTCGGCGATGTCGCGAAAATGCGTGACTGGTTCGGGATGGATCCGGCGGTCGAGCAGGAAGTCGATGCAGGCGAATCCGTGGCAACCGAGGCTGCCCCGACAGACAGCGCGACATCCGGAGCGGCACCCGCTGAACCTGTGCAAACCGACGTTGTGGCAACCGATCCGGCCCCGGCAATTGGTGGCGCAACCCCGAAAGGGGCGATCTTTCTGGGTCCGGAAAATACAGTGATTGAGGCCGCGCATGACGCTCCGGAATGGGTGAAAGTCTCGCCTTTTGTCGCCATGATGTTGGGCTTGGCTCTGGCGTGGGTGTTCTATATCCGCAGACCCGATCTGCCGGGTAAACTGGCCACGCAACAGCGGCCGTTGTATCTGTTCTTGCTGAATAAATGGTACTTTGACGAGGTTTATGACGTGATTTTCGTGCGCCCTGCGTTTTGGATTGGCCGCATGTTGTGGACGCGCGGCGATGGCGCAGTGATTGATGGTGCGTTGAATGGGGTGGCGATGGGAATTATCCCGTTCTTTACCCGGCTGGCGGCGCGCGCGCAGTCTGGCTATGTGTTCAGCTATGCCTTTGCGATGGTGTTGGGGGTCGGTGCATTGATCACTTGGATGACGCTGATGGGGGGCCGCTGATATGGATAACCTTCTGTCATTCGTCACTTTTGTGCCAGCGGCTGCGGCGCTGATCATGGCGCTGTTTTTGCGCGGCGATGATCCTGCGGCGCGGGCCAACGCCAAATGGCTGGCGCTGTTTGCTACGTCGGCCACCGCGATTTTGTCGCTGTTTTTGGTGGTCAAGTTTGATCCCGGCAATACCGCCATGCAGTTTGTCGAAGAATATTCGTGGATTGCGGGCCTGAAGTACAAAATGGGTGTGGACGGCATTTCCATTCTGTTCGTGCTGTTGACCACATTCCTGATGCCGATCACCATTCTGTCGTGCTGGAAGGTGGATGTCCGCGTCAAGGAATACATGATTGCGTTTCTGATGCTGGAAACGCTGATGTTGGGCGTGTTCTGTGCCCTGGATCTGGTGCTGTTCTATCTGTTCTTTGAAGCAGGTCTGATCCCGATGTTCCTGATCATCGGCATCTGGGGCGGCGCAAACCGGATATATGCAGCGTTCAAGTTCTTCCTCTATACGTTCCTCGGCTCGGTTCTGATGTTGGTGGCAATGATCGCGATGTATTACGCGGCGGGCACCACTGATATCCCGACGTTGATGACGTTCAAATTCGCCTCCGATCCGATTGCGGTTTTGGGGATTACCATTGCCGGCGGCGTGCAAACGCTGCTGTTCTTGGCGTTCTTTGCCAGCTTTGCGGTGAAAATGCCGATGTGGCCGGTGCATACGTGGTTGCCCGATGCCCATGTGCAGGCCCCGACGGCGGGGTCGGTGGTGCTGGCGGCGATTTTGCTGAAAATGGGCGGCTATGGGTTTTTGCGGTTCAGCCTGCCGATGTTTCCGGTGGGGGCCGAAGTGATGTCGGGCGTGGTGCTGTGGGTGTCGGCGATTGCGATTGTTTATACCTCGCTGGTGGCTTTGGTGCAGACGGATATGAAAAAGCTGATTGCCTATTCATCGGTCGCGCACATGGGCTATGTGACGATGGGGATTTTCGCGGTCAACCAGCAGGGCGTTGATGGCGCGATTTTTCAGATGGTCAGCCACGGCTTTATCTCGGGGGCGCTGTTTCTCTGCGTCGGGGTGATTTATGACCGGATGCACACCCGAGAGATTGACGCCTACGGTGGTTTGGTGTCCCGGATGCCCGCCTACGCGCTGGTGTTCATGTTTTTCACCATGGCAAACGTGGGTCTGCCGGGTACGTCGGGGTTTGTCGGGGAATTCCTGACATTGATGGGGATTTTTCAGGTCAACACCTGGGTGGCGGCCGTTGCCACATCCGGCGTTATCTTGTCGGCGTCCTATGCGCTGTGGCTTTATCGCCGCGTCACCTTTGGCGCGTTGATCAAGCACAGCCTGATGAGCATTCAGGATATGAGCCGACGCGAACGCGCCATCTTTGCGCCGCTGATCGTGATGACGCTGCTTTTGGGCGTCTATCCCGCGCTGGTGACCGATATGATCGGCCCTTCGGTGGCGGCTTTGGTGAAAAACTACCACGCCGCGGTTGCGGTTGTGGCTGCGAATTAAGGGTTGATGCCGATGAATGCGTTAGATTTTCACACCGTCCTGCCCGAACTGATCCTCGCCATTTACGCCATGGGGGCGCTGCTGTTTGCAGTTTACGCGGGCAAGGATGCGTTGACCGGGGCCATCACCTGGGCCACGGCGGGGCTGTTCGCGGCGCTGGCGATCTGGATTGGCGTGGCCGGGGCAGGCACAACCGTGGGATTTGGCGGGTTGTTCGTTGATGATGCGTTCGCGCGCTTTGCCAAGGTGGTGATCTTGCTGTCGGCGGCGGGTGTTCTGGTGATGGCGCAAGAGTATATGGCGCGGCGCGATCTGGCGCGGTTTGAATATCCCATTCTGGTCACCTTATCAGTGATCGGCATGATGGTGATGGTATCGGCGGCGGATCTGATGTCGCTGTACATGGGGTTGGAACTGCAATCGCTGGCGCTTTATGTGCTGACGGCGATCCGGCGGGACAATCTGAAATCAACCGAGGCCGGGCTGAAGTATTTCGTGCTGGGCGCGCTGTCGTCGGGTCTGCTGCTGTATGGCGCGTCGCTGACCTATGGATATACGGGCACCACGCAATTTGACGGTGTTCTGTCAACGCTGGATGGCGAGGTGCCGTTGGGCCTGCTGTTTGGATTGGTGTTTGTGCTGGCCGGATTGGCGTTCAAAGTATCGGCGGCCCCGTTCCATATGTGGACACCGGATGTTTACGAAGGTGCGCCAACACCTGTGACGGCACTGCTGGCCACCGCGCCCAAAGTGGCGGCGATGGCCTTGATCGCCCGGGTGGTGCATGATGCATTTGGCGGCATTCCCGGCGATTGGACCCAAGTGTTGGCGGCCTTTGCCGTGATCTCGATGTTTCTGGGTGCTGTGGCCGCGATTGGCCAGCGCGATATCAAACGGCTGATGGCCTATTCGTCGATTGCTCATATGGGCTATGCTTTGGTGGGACTGGCGGCGGGCACTGCCGAAGGCGTGCAGGCGATGCTGATCTACATGGCGATCTACGTCACGATGAACCTTGGCACCTTTGCTTTCATCCTGTCGATGGAGAAAGACGGCCAACCCGTCAGCGATATCGCCAGCCTGAATATGCTGTCAAAACGCGAACCGCTGAAGGCGCTGGCGATGCTGGTGCTGTTGTTCAGCCTTGCAGGCGTGCCGCCGATGCTGGGGTTCTTTGGAAAATTCTATGTGTTGAAGGCGGCAGTTGACGCGGGCATGGTTTGGCTGGCGGTTGCGGGGGCTGTGGCCTCGGTCATCGGGGCGTTTTATTATCTGCGTCTCGTGTTCTTTATGTATTTCGGCAAGGATATCGACGGCGCTGACAGCCGTATGGCCCCGGTGCAATGGCTGATGCTGATGGCGGTGGCGGCTGTGATGGTGCTGGGCATTATCAACCTGTTCGGGATAGAGCCTGCGGCGCAGCTTGCCGCGCAATCGCTTGTCGGATAGCGCCGACTGGCCAAAGGGTGTGGCCCGCCACATCCTTGAGACGACGGACAGCACGAATGCGCATGGACTGCGGCTGGCCCCGCTGCTGGACGGGCCTGCGTGGTATATGGCCTATGCGCAAACCGCAGGCCGGGGCAGGCGGGCACGCCCTTGGGTCAGCCCGCGCGGCAATTTTTATGGCTCGCTGATTTTGCATCCGACAGAGCCCGTTGATCAGGTGGCGCTGCGATCCTTTGTGGCGGCCTTGGCGCTGCGGGATGCGTTTGTCGCGTTAACCGGCCTGCCCGCCGCGTTCGCGCTGAAATGGCCCAATGATGTGCTGCTGAATGGCGGCAAGGTGGCGGGGATACTGCTTGAATCCGTCGGCCGGGTGCAGGGTGTGGCACATCTGGCAGTGGGGATGGGGGTGAACCTGATCACAGCGCCAAATGCGCGGTCAGTAGAGCCGGGTGCGGTGCTGGCCGTCTCGGTTTTGGCCGAAACCGGATTGCGCCTTGAACCCGAGGCCTTTCTTGCCGCCCTTGCCCCGGCCTTTGCGCGCTATGAGGCGCTCTTTACCACCCAAGGCTTCGCCCCGATCCGCAGCGAATGGCTGGCCCACGCCGCGCGTCTGGGCGAGGTGATCGCCGCGCGCACCGGCACCACTACCCGCACAGGCACCTTTCAGACGATTGACGCGGCGGGCAATCTGATCTTGATCACAGCGCAAGGCCCTGTCGCCATTCCGGCGGCAGAGGTATTTTTCTGACAGGGGGCAACCATGCTTCTGGCCATTGACTGCGGCAACACCAACACAGTGTTTTCGATCTGGAACGGCGCGCGTTTTGTCGCAACCTGGCGCATCGCCACCGATCACAAACGCACGGCAGATGAGTATTTCGTCTGGCTGTCGTCGCTGTTGATGCTGACCAAGACCGAAGCGCATGTCACCGAAGCCATCATATCGTCAACCGTGCCCCGCGTGGTGTTCAATCTGCGGGTGCTGTGCAACCGCTATTTTGACTGCCGCCCCCTGGTGGTGGGCAGGCCAGATTGCGCGCTGCCGGTGGCGCCGCGCGTGGATCAGGGCGTTACCATCGGCCCCGACCGTTTGGTGAATACCGTGGCCGGGTTTGCGCATCACGGCGGCAACCTGATCATCGTCGACTTCGGCACCGCTACCACCTTTGATGTGGTCGATTTCGACGGTGCCTATGTGGGGGGCGTAATTGCGCCGGGGGTGAACCTGTCACTTGAGGCGTTGCACATGGCCGCCGCCGCTTTGCCGCATATTGACGTGGCCAAACCATTGAAGGCCATCGGCACGAATACGGTGGCCTGTATGCAGTCGGGCGTGTATTGGGGCTATATTGGGCTGATCGAGGGCATAGTGCGCGCTGTGCGCCGCGAACGCGACCAACCGATGAAAGTTGTGGCAACGGGGGGCCTTGCGTCCTTGTTTGCCCAAGGAACCGAATTATTTGATGCGATTGAGGACGATCTGACCATGCATGGCCTTGTCCTTATCAACGAATACAACAAGGAAATGGCATGAGCGGTGAGCGGCTGATTTATCTACCATTGGGCGGGGCCGGAGAAATCGGCATGAACGCCTATATCTATGGCTATGGGCCAAAGGGCAAAGAGCGCCTGATCCTGGTCGATCTGGGGGTGGCGTTTCCCGATATGGACAGCAGCCCCGGCGTTGATCTGATCCTGCCAGATATCACTTGGCTTCTGGCCAATCTGTCCCGGTTGGACGCGATCTTTATCACCCACGCGCATGAGGATCACATCGGCGCGCTGCCGCATCTGTGGGCCAAGCTGAAAAAACCGGTCTATGCCCGCAAATTTACGGCCACCATCGGGCGGCTGAAATTTGAAGAGGCGGGTCTGCCCAAAGACGCCATCATCACCGTGGCCGCGCGCCCCGAAGTGGTAACGGCTGGCCCGTTCAAGGTGCAATTCGTGCCCGTCAGCCATTCTATTCCGGAATCTGCCGCCCTGATCATCGACACGCCTGCGGGGCGGATCATTCACACTGGCGATTTCAAACGTGATGCGACGCCGATAGTGGGCGAAGGTTTTGACGAGGCATTGATGAAGGTCATCGCTGCCGAAAGCCCGGTGAAGGCGCTGATGTGTGACAGCACCAACGTGTTTTCCCCCCATGAGGGCCGCAGCGAAAGCACGCTGAAAGAGCCAATTGCCGAACTGATCAAAACCGCGGGCGGCATGGTTGTGGCCACCACATTCGCGTCAAACGTGGCACGTCTGAAAACGCTGGCCGAGGCTGGCATCGCGGCGGGGCGCACGGTGTGTCTGTTGGGCCGCGCGATGAAGCGGATGGTGGGGGCGGCGCAGGACTCCGGTGTGCTGCCCGATTTCCCGCGCACCATTACGCCCGAAGAGGCGTTGGAAGTGCCGCGCAAAAACCTGATGTTGATCGTGACGGGCAGCCAGGGCGAACGCCGGGCGGCATCGGCGCAACTGTCGCGCGGCAAATATCTCGGGTTGGAAATGAAGGCGGGCGATATGTTCCTGTTTTCGTCCAAAACCATTCCCGGCAATGAACGCGAAGTTTTGAAAATCGTCAACGCCCTGTCGGAAATCGGCGTTGATATTGTTGATGATACCAATGGCAAATACCATGTGTCGGGCCACGCCAACCGCCCCGATCTGGAACATGTACACCGGCTGTTCCTGCCTGATATGTTGCTGCCAATGCACGGCGAACACCGGCATCTGCGCGAACACGTCCGCATCGGGCATGAGGCTGGCATCGCGGCGCTGGTGGCGACCAACGGCATGATGGTTGATATCAGCGGCGAAGTGCCGAAAGTGGTTGAACATATCGAAGCGGGCCGCAGCTATCTCGATGGCTCGGTGATCGTGGGGGCAATGGACGGGGTAATCCGCGACCGTATCCGCATGGCGCTGAATGGCACGGCGATGGTGACAGTGCTGCTGGACGAATCAGATCAGCCTTTGGGCGAGGCGTGGGTCGAATTGATGGGTCTGCCGCCAAACGGCAAAACCGGCAAAGTGCTGGCTGATACGCTGGAACAGGAATTGACCGAGTTTCTGGACGGGTCGGGCAAAAAGCTGTTGTCGAATGATGACAAACTGACCGAAGCCCTGCGCCGGATCGTGCGGCAGGTGGCGATGGAAGAGATCGGCAAAAAGCCCGAAGTCACAGTGGTGATCAGCCGCTTGGCGCTGGATTGAATCTGCGCATCTAGAGCGGGTTGCAGCCAATCTGATTCAGATTGGCTGCAACCCAAGACAAACCGAGACTGGGAATGTTGCGTGTTGCTTTCAAT
>JAYUHO010000404.1:0-7663 GCA_043766915.1 Cypionkella sp. | reverse complement strand
TTGCCGGGGCGGTTATACCTGATCATGGCGAGATTACGCTGGAAGGCCAAACCGTGCATTTCAAATCGCCGCAGGATGCGCGCAAACTTGGCATCGAGACGGTCTATCAAAACCTTGCCATGTCACCCGCGCTGTCGATTGCCGACAATATGTTTTTGGGCCGCGAATGGCGCAAACCGGGGATCATGGGCAGTCTGTTTCGCCAGATGGACCGGGCGGGGATGGAAAAATTCGCCCGCGATAAACTGTCGGAACTGGGCCTGATGACCATCCAGAACATCAATCAGGCGGTTGAGTCTTTGTCGGGTGGCCAACGGCAGGGGGTTGCCGTGGCACGGGCCGCCGCGTTCGGGTCGAAGGTGGTGATCCTGGACGAACCCACCGCCGCGTTGGGGGTGAAGGAAAGTCGCCGCGTGCTGGAGTTGATCCGCGATGTGCGCGCCCGTGGCATTCCGATCATCCTGATCAGCCACAACATGCCGCATGTGTTCGAGGTGGCGGATCGCATCCACATTCACCGGCTGGGCCGCAGGCTGTGCGTGATTGACCCCAAGGAACATTCCATGTCGGATGCGGTGGCCTATATGACGGGCGCGAAACTGCCCGAAGGCGTGACCGAGGCCGTATGACGCCCGCCGATCTTGCGCAGGAAATCACGACCCGGGGGGCGTTGGCGGACAGGTTCATCGTGGCGGTCGTCGGTCCTCCGGGGGCGGGAAAATCCACTTTGGCCGCCGAAGTTGCCTCTGCAATTGGCAAGGGCGCGCGCGTGGTGCCAATGGACGGCTTTCACTATGACAATGCGGTGTTGGATAAGCTGGGCTTGCGTGCCCGAAAAGGGGCTCCGGAAAGTTTTGACGCGCTTGGTTTTGTGCATTTGGTCCAACGGCTAAGGCAGGGGGGCGATGCCGCCATTCCGGTGTTTGACCGCGACGCTGATCTGGCACGCGCCGGGGCCGATCTGGTGACGGGTGCCGATAAATATCTGATCGTTGAGGGCAATTATCTGCTGTTGACCGACGCCCCGTGGTGCGATCTGGCCCCGCTATTTGACTTTACGATCTATCTTGACGTGCCCGTCGCCGAGCTTGACCGCCGCCTGGTCGAGCGCTGGCACCATCACGGCAAAACCTCTGCCGAGGCGCGGCATTGGATCGACAGCAATGATATGCCGAATATCCGGCGTGTGATTGAAAGCTCGCGTCAGGCAGATATTGTGATCAGCGATTAGGGTTGGCCCGAAGATTTTTCGCCGAAAATCCTCCTTTCAGGGTGTCATGGCTTTGCGTTGTTTTGCGCGTTCCAACCCCAGTTGGCGTTCGCGCCAGATGATCAGGCAGCCAGCTGCGACAACCACGGCTGCTCCGATCAGCATGGTCAAAGTTGGCATTTCGTCAAAGACGAAATAGCCGATGGTCAGGGCGAAGATCATCGAGGCGTAATCGAACGGAGCCACCAATGACGCATCCGCCTCGCGATAGCTGGATGTCAGGAATATCTGGCCAACGCCGCCAAGCAGACCCGCCCCGATCAGCAGCGCGGCCTGGCTTGGGGTTGGGATCACCCAGCCAAAAGGCAGGGTGACCAGCGACAAAACAGTTGCGGTCAGCGAGAAATAGAACACGATTGCCGGGGTCTTTTCAGTCATCACCAATTTGCGCACGAAAACCTGCGCAAGGGCTGCGAACACAGCCCCGCCCAGCACTAGGATTGCGCCGAACGCCTCTGCCTGCCCCAACCTGTCACCCGACGTGATGGAAAGCCGGGGCCAGACCACGATCAGCACGCCGACAAGGCCAAGGGCGACGGCTGAAATGCGAAAGGCCCGCACCTGCTCACCCAGAAACATCGCGGCAAAGATAACGGTCAACAGCGGTGCGGCATAGCCGATGGCCGTCACCTCGGGCAATGGAAGATAGCCCAAACCCGCAAAGCCAAGGCCCATGGCAACGGTGCCAACCAGCCCACGCCAGACATGGCCCATAGGATTAGACGCCCTAAACCCAGTGGCAAGTTCGCGTCGCATTGCCAACCAAAGCACGATCACGGGCATAGCAAAGAACGACCGAAAAAATACCGCCTCGCCTGATGGCACTGCGGGCGCTGTCGGTTTGATCAGGGACGCCATCGTGATGAACACAATGACAGACACAACTTTATAGGCGATGCCGCGCAAAGGGCGCATGAAAACCTCTGGTGTTTCGATAAGATCAGGTCAATCACTCTGCCCCATGATGCGCAAGGGTGAAGCCGTCAGATTAAAGGGGTTGCCATGACCAAGCGCCAGATTTCAGACCGTATTGATCAGGGGCGCGGGATTGTGCCCGCCGATCTGGTGCTGAAAGGGGGCTTGGTGTTTGATCTGATCACTGGTGATCTGGTGCAAACCGATGTGGCGATTTGCGGTGATCTGATTGTCGGGGTGTTTGGCAGCTATCATGGCCTGCGCGAGATTGATGTGACGGGTAAAATTCTGGTGCCCGGCTTTATCGACACCCATCTGCATATCGAAAGCAGCCTTGTCACCCCATTTGAATTTGACCGCTGCGTCACCCCGCATGGCGTGACCACGGCGATTTGCGATCCGCACGAGATTGCCAATGTTTGTGGCCTGTCGGGGATCCACTATTTTCTTGAAGCGTCCACGCGCACCCTGATGGATATCCGTGTGCAACTGTCATCTTGCGTGCCATCGACCCATATGGAAACCACTGGCGCAAGGCTGGAGGCGGCTGATCTGATCCCGCTTATGGACCATCCGCGTGTCATCGGTCTGGCGGAATTTATGAATTATCCCGGAGTGTTGCACAAAAATGCAGGCTGTATGGTGAAACTACAGGCGTTTGCGGGACGCCATATCGACGGGCACGCGCCGCTGTTGCGCGGCAACGATCTGAACGGCTATATCGCGGCTGGCATTCGAACAGAGCACGAAGCAACCAGTTACGATGAAGGGCTGGAAAAGCTGCGCAAAGGCATGCGGGTGTTGATCCGCGAGGGGTCGGTTTCCAAAGACCTGCACGCGCTGGTGGGTCTGCTAACTGAACGTCACGCGCCGTATCTGTGCTTTTGCACCGATGATCGCAACCCGCTGGATATCGCCGAACATGGCCATCTGGATTACATCATTCGCACCGCAATTGTCTTGGGCGCGCCGCCTTTGGCCGTCTATCGCGCCGCGAGTCTTTCGGCAGCCGAGGCGTTTGGCCTAAAGGATCGTGGTCTGATCGCCCCCGGCAAACGCGCCGACATCGCTGTGATTGGCGCGCTGGACACCTGCGATGTGCAGATGGTTTTCGTGGGCGGCGTGCAGGTTACCGATGCCGCCTTTGCCGCGCGCAGTGAAATCCCCCCTGTTGCCCGCAATTCCGTCAAAGCCCCCAAAGTAGAACCGCACCAATTTCGCACCAGCGGCAACCGCGTTGACACCCCGGTCATCGGCATTCTGCCCGGCAAGATCATCACCGAACACCTGACCTATCAGATCGCCCCCGAAGATGGCGACAAACGCCCCGACATCGCGCGCGATCTGGTCAAAATCGCGGTGATCGAACGGCATGGGGTGAATGGCAACCGGGCAACCGGCTTTGTCAAAGGCTTTGGGTTGCAACGTGGGGCGATTGCCTCAACCGTTTGCCATGATCATCACAACATTGCGGTGGTAGGGGTCGATTACGCCGATATGGCGCTGGCCGCTAATCGTTTGGGTGAGATTGAAGGTGGCTTTGTGGTGGTGGAAGGCGGGCAAATTCTGGCCGAGCTGGCCCTGCCCGTGGCAGGGTTGATGAGCCTTAAGCCGTTTGAAGTGGTCCACCGCGACCTGATCTTGCTGCGCGCCGCCGCAAGGACACTGGGCGTCACACTGGAAGAGCCATTCCTGCAACTGGCCTTCCTGTGCCTGCCCGTGATCCCGCATCTGAAAATTACCGATTATGGGATGGTTGATGTGGATCGGTTCGAAGTGATGCCATAGGCATTAATCGAGGCCCTCATCCCGATTTCGAGGCATAATTTCCGCCGGTAATGTCAGTTAAATCGAACAAATTGTGCCCTGACAACAGAACCTGCATAAAAGCGGGAACAGCTGGGAATAGGTGGTTATTGGTGAATATGTGCAGGAAAACGGGGGGTTAGGTGGGGGTGGGTGAGGGTTGAGGGCCGATATTGCAGAGTTGGCATAAACGGCGAAATGGGCAATTTTGAGCGCGCTTGACGCTCGGGTGCGGCTGGTGGGCCAAGCAGCTGGTAGGCCGTTTAAGGGGCGGTTAAATAAGCATAAAATGGGGGATAGAAGTGCTGTGCGGGCAGTTTTGGGCCGGTCGCGATGGCGCGGAACTGGGAACTGTGCTTCCCAGTTTGTTTTTCAGTTCCCAGTTAGACGTAAGTCATTGAAAGATAGAGACATTGCGGTGCGGCGCAGTTGGTAGGTTGCGAGGCAAACTGGGAAGCGATTTTCGGCATTTAGGTCAGTTTCGCCGCAAGTGAGAGCCGGACGGCGGTGCCGGTGGCGACGACGAACAGCATGCTTTTGCCGCCGCCTGATATCTCGGAATAGTCCAGATCAACGGCGACCACGGCATCTGCGCCCAAGGCGTGGGCCTCGCGTTTCAACTCGTCGAGGACTGTTTTTCGGGCCTCGCGCAGTTTGGTCTGAAAGGTCTGGTTTCGCCCGCCCACCAGGTCGCGCACCGCCGCCCCGATATCGTTGAAAATGTTCATGCCCAAAACGCATTCGGCACTGATGATTTCAAGGCGTTCGGCGATGTGCAGATCATGGGCGGATTCGGTGGTTAGGATGATGTGGCTGACAGAAGATGCATCGACGATCCCATCGTCCAAACCTTCATCCAGACAGACAACGCAGATACCGTTAGTAAGATAGTGTTGCGGGACTTCTTTTTGACATTCGACACAGTTCATTTTGAGCCTTTCTATCGGTTCACTAAGCCGCTGTATGACCCCACCAGACCACTTTGCCAATAATCGACATTTGCAGACGTTCCAAGTGCGCGCCGGTGCGCAGTTCGGGGGCGTAATCGGGGTTATCTGACACCAGAAACAGCACGTCGGATTCGGGGCGTTCTATGCGTTTTATGCGTGCCTGACCCGCCTCGACAAACGCGTAAATCGCGGCGCGGCGTTGATCGTTGGGACCGCGTTTGCGGATTGGCGGATCGGTGTGGGCGGTGTCGATCAGCACCATATCACCGGGGAATATCGTGGGGGCCATGCTTTCGCGTTCGACCCGCGCAAGGCAGGCGCTGGAGGGGCTGACACCGATGCGGGTCAGCCAATCGAGGCGGAAGGCCAAGTGATCTATTATGGTGTTGTCACCGTTGTTGGTGCCCGATCCCGCCGAGAGTGAAGCAGAGTGCAGGGGGATGTGAGCGTATTGGATGCCGTCGAGGATGATCTGTTCGATTGGACCCGTTACACGAGGTGGGCCGAAGTGAAACTCAAGGTCCAAAACCTCGGATAGTTTTTGAAGTGCGGGAAGATTGTAACGCTTCTCGCCATCGCGCGGTATTCGCATATTTTTGATCAATGATGAATGCCCGACCGCCAGCTTTGATGCTGCCGAATCCGACAATCCTTTACGCCGTAGGGCTGCGTCTATGATCTCAAGAATCGGGTCCATTGGCGCAAATTAGCCACTTCAGGCTAAATTACAATTGATAGCCATTACTGGCTTGACAATGTTAGCCTGTAGTAGCTACTGTTTCCGTATGGATCAGAGAACAGCCCTTATCACACTTGCCGACACCCTCGCGGGGCACCTTGGGGTGACGCATTTCGCGATCTCAATGCGCGCTTTGCGTAAAGGCGACTTCTTTAAGCGGATGAAGGACCAAGGGGCTGACTGCAGAACGCAGACAGCTGTCCGGGTGTTGGACTGGTTCGATCAAGCTTGGCCTGCGGACCTTGAATGGCCGAAGTCGATCCCCCGCCCAACAAAGCACAAGAAGGAGGCCGCGTGATGTCGTTTCGTCGCCGTTTGGCCCTGTGGATTTACCCAGAATTCTCAACGGTTGTGTCGCCCGAAATCGGCATGGAACCGACACATCTTATCACCCTGTCCACCCTTTACGCCGCCCATATTGGGCGCGGGCTGCATACTGTGGCGGCGCGTGTTGGGGTGCATAGCCGGGCGTTTACCAACCTGCGGGACGGCGTTGGCTGTCACGTGAACACCTTTAAGCGGGCGATGGACTGGTTCGATCAGAACTGGCCTGCGGACCTTGAGTGGCCGAAGTCGATCCCCCGCCCAGCAAAACAAAAGAAGGAGGCCGCGTGATGGCTGATGACCAAGGTTTTTTTGATGCGGACGAGGCGCGCGCACATCGCAAAGCCCGTGCTGAATGGCTGGCGGCTGAGCGTGCGGCGCTAGCGGAATTAAAGGTCCGTAAGTTGCGTCAGGAATTGATCGGTGACGTTCGCGTCAATGGTCAGACCCTCAGCAATAGCGATGTCGAGCATATTTGTGACACTTTCGGAAATGCCTGCGGCAATGCGCGGCTCATCCACAGACAAGCGGGCGATGAGGCTGAGCAAAACCAGTTCCAGCATCCGCGCACGGGCGGCGGTGTGTTTCAGGACTTCAAGCTATTGGTCGGTCATTGGTTGGTGCTCCTTCGTTTGCGCCAGCCTAAGCGGCCCGTCGATTCAACCCAAGCAAAAGCTGCGAAGGAGGTTGCGTGATGTCGATGCGAATTCGTCAATATGCCCGCATTTGCATCCCCGGTGTTGCGTTTAGCCGGGCTGCCTATGCGATCAGGCGGGCAGTTGCAGAAGTGCTATGTCTTCGGGCGTTGGATGGCCCTGAAATGGCAAAGACGCTTGAGCGGCATGTCGCACGGCTGCACGGTATTTCATGCCCTTCACGGTGGCAACTTTGGCAGCTTGGCGCAATGAACTGGCTGCTAGAAGCGCCAGAAACCGAGCCTGAGCCCATAGAAGATTTACCTCGGCCTCTGTCAGCCGCGACAGCCGCCGCTCTTGCTGGGTTGGGTCCTCGCCGAGGAACACAAATGCTGCCTTTGGCGGGTTCAGAAATTGCGGCAGCAGTTCGTCCCAGTCTTCAATCAACACCGCAACAAACGACTGGCGACGATCAGGATCAATCAGTTCGAGGAGCTCATTAGCATGCGCCTCAGCCTCCCAGATGTACCGGTCAAGATAGTCCAAAAGCATCAAATCCTCCGTCGGTTGGTTGGCACCGCTGAGGGTAGGGCGAAGGCCAGTGCCGGGGAAGTAAAATCGCCCCGCGCGCTGGCCTTCAACGCCCCGTTTAACCCCAAAGAAAGGCAGGCTTTGATGGCCCATTTTATACGCGCAATGGCGCGGCTGAATGATCATTGGATCGGCGATCTGATCGGGGCGGTTTGCCTGTTTGGCATCCTTTGGGGTGGTTTGTTTTTGGGCTTTGCGGCGGGGATCAAATGAGCGCGACTGTTTCAACTGATGATCTGGCGTTGCGGATTTATGCCATGGCCAATCTGGCCGAGTTGTCAAAGCAGTTGGCGCTGGAGGTTACTGCCAAGGCTGCTGAACATGGCATCGATAGTCCCTTTGTCGGGGTGCGCATGAAAGCAATTGAGCTGCACTGGCAGGCTTATGACAGCGCAGTCGGACAGCTGCTGGCGATGATCTTGCAGGGCCGCGT
>JAYUHO010000403.1:0-2900 GCA_043766915.1 Cypionkella sp. | reverse complement strand
TGGGTTTCACCCACCCTACGCTTGCTACGCTTGCTGCAACGTTCCGTTTAGTAGTTGCAGGACTTCGATCTGCCACTTTTGAAGAACCAGAGTACTTGCCATTACGGTGCTCCCTGCAACTGTATTGGCGGTTCCAGCATCAGGTCCAGCATTTGCGCTGTTGTCCTAATTAACTGTGCCATCTTTGAAAATTCAACATCAATTTCAGGGCAGGTTATCTGCCCTTCCTCCATGTCACGGGAGCATTCTGTCGGAACGCTATGAAATACCATCAGCCCTGTGTGATAGAGCGGAAAGTCTGTTTCTATTGGATCAGTCGGTTTGCGTAACGCGTGAAATTCGCAGCGGCCAATTGTTCTACATTCACCCGCAATGTAGCGGCCATCCACCATAGGCTGTTTGGAAATCACAATGAAGCTTTCGTACATATCTACATTCAAGTGGTTGAAATCGGTGCTAAAGGGAGTCAACAATCCTTCTGGCAGGTTTTCTGGTGTCATGTCTTTGTCAGGTGCATCGCTGCGCTGATAGACCTGAGTTGAGAGATATGTTTTATCGTAAGCGTAGACTTCATTCGCATTGCGCAGCCCAATGCTTGGCCAGTTCAAAAAATCAGATGACATACCGTCGGTGTAATCAGGGCCAACAAGGCCATAGTAGGTAAGCAATGCTTCGCAGCAGTATCCGATATGCAGATTGGGCTCGCGCCCTTCGTATGTGCGACGATAATCATCAATTTCTACAGTGCCGACGGCACTTGGCGAAATGTCAGCATAGAGTCCTCTGACCGAGGGGATCATGCCTTCCGCTGAAATCCCCGTTTTGGCTTCGATCGTCGCAGGGAGAGGTACGTAAAACCGCTTTCCGAAGGCATCCACGGTAGAGAAACCCATGGGAAGCTCTTCACAAGGAAAGCCTGCGCAGAACTGCGCCCATCTTTCACGGGTTTCTGCTGCTTTATCGTAGACCGGAGCGGCGTCCGCCTGTGGCATGGGCGCTGAACGGAAATAGAGAAACGCAACCAAGGCACCGGCCCCAGCCAAGGCAAACCACAACCAGCCGTTCGCTTTTTCAGCCATGACCACTCCTGCGCGTTGCAATCTGGTCGGCCATCTGCATTCCCTTGCTCATTTCGCCCCACCCATCATCTTCCCCCGCATCTCCTCATCCACCAGCCCCGCCACCTGCGGATGTATGCGCAGATCGCCTTCCTTCACCACTTGCCGGAAATTCGCGATCACCTGACCCGTGGCCTTGCGGTCCGGGGCGATCACGTCCAGCAGCCAGTTCAACGGGCCAGAGTTCCAGTCTTCGGCCTTCAACCGGATCGGGAACGTGCCGGTTTTGATCTGCTCGCGGATTTTCAAATCAACCTCGTCAGACACCGACGCCCAGATCGCAAAGCCTGCGATATCGACCAAAGCGGCGTGTTCTGTGGTTTTCGGGTGCGCAATCGCGATGCGGTCGCGAATCAGTGGCTCCAGCACCAAGGGCTGCAAATCGGCATCCGTCTGGTGGCGATAGCGCGGAAGGCCCATCATCGCCATCACGATCTTGCCAAAGCTTTCACGCCCTTGGATGTGCACGGTCATAAACCTCCATCAGCCGTGCCGCGTCGACTGCCGTATAGGCCTGTGTGGTGGACAAAGACGCATGCCCCAGCAATTCCTGAATGGCCCGCAGATCGCCACCCGCTGACAGCAGATGTGTGGCAAAGCTGTGGCGCATGGCGTGGGGGGTGGCGGAGGATGGCAGGCCCAGTTGCATGCGGGCTTTTTCCATCACCAAAGCGATCAGCCGGGGGTTCAGCGGGCCGGACCGTGCACCCCGAAACAGCGCCTCGGCCTTTGTCAAATCGAACGGGCACAGGGCGACATACCGGGCCACCGCCTCGCGCGCCGCAGGCAGCGTGGGCACCAGCCGTTCCTTGTCGCCCTTGCCGCGAATGCGCAAAACCTCTGGCAGGGGCGATGCGGCCCCGGTCAGCCCCAGCGCCTCGGATATCCGCAAACCGCAGCCGTATAGCAACGTCAGCACCGCGATATCGCGGGCAGCAATCCAATCCTCAGACGCCTGTTCGCCGGCACGGGTGATCATGTCGCGCGCGCCGTCGATGGTTAACGGGCGCGGCAATTTGCGGCGATACTTCGGGCCGCGCGCCGACAATATGGTGGTGGCGTCAGTGCCTTCATGATCGGCGACCCAAGCCACAAAGGTTTTCACCGCCGACAGGGCCCGCGCCAAAGACCGCGCCGAAAGCCCGTTCTCCCGTGCATGCGCCATCCAGGCCCGCAGATCGGATTGGTTCATCGCCGCGATGGCTCCCAATCCCGCGGGTTCGCCATGATACCCCGCCAGAAACGCCAAAAATCCCGAGACATCATGGGTATAGGCGGTGATGGTGTTCTTTGACGCCCCATCCAGCGCGCGCATCTGATCCAACCAGCGCGCCATGGCATCGGCTTGGGCCGCTGGAATAAACGCCGCCATTACGACAACCAGCGCCGCATCGTGCGTTCAAACACGCCTGCAAAGAACGCCAACAGGTCTGTGCCATGCGTCGGCTTGAACTGATGCGGGTCTTCGGCCCCCAATACCAGCATGCCGGGCAAACGCCCCTTGCCGAAATCCAGTTTCATCAGCGCCTCGGACCGCACCCACCCGGCGCGTTCGCCGTAGAGCACGTCAGACGCGGGCAAAACCTGCCGCAACACCACAGCGCGCAGCGGTATATTCCGCCCGCCCGAGATATAGTCGCCCACAAACCCCTGCTCGGCCACATAAAGCACATCGCCCAGTTTGCGCAGGGCCGGGTCTTCGGCATCCTGCACCGATTCCAGCACCAGCCGCACGCAATCCACCCGCAGGGTTTGCGCCACATCCGATGCCATGGCCTTCAG
>JAYUHO010000402.1:0-7716 GCA_043766915.1 Cypionkella sp. | reverse complement strand
ATCGTCGCGGCCATCATCACCGGAACATAGCCTCCGTCGGGAATTTTGACCATGTTCGCCGCCAGAAACATCGTTTCTGCCAGCATGATCGGCACCATCACTGCCAGAACGCCCCAAAGCGGCCATTTCCAGGCTTTCCAGAACAGCACAAAGGCCAGAATCGAGGTGATGACCATATCGCCGGTCACGGCAATTCCATAGGCCGACGCCAATCTTGACGACGACCCGAACGCCACGACCAGACACAGCACACCAACCATCAGGATCATGTTCACTTTGGGCAGATAAATCTGCCCCAGTTGCGTGTCAGAGGTGTGGCGAATTTCCAGGCGCGGCAGCAGGCCCATCTGCACTGCTTGCTGCATCATCGAAAACGCGCCCGAAATTACTGCCTGGCTGGCAATCACGGTGGCGGCCATCGCCAGCACCACCAAAGGCAGCAGCGCCCAGTCGGGGGCCATCAGAAAGAACGGATTTTCCGCTGTCTCCGGATGCGCCAATACCAGTGCGCCTTGGCCGAGATAGCTAAGCGTCAGGGCCGGAAATACCAGTATCGCCCAAGCCAACCGAATAGGCCGCCGCCCGAAATGCCCCATATCGGCATAAAGCGCCTCGCCACCGGTGACCGCAAGAAACACCGATCCCAACACGATAAAGCTGGCTTTGCCATTTTCCACCAGAAACCCGGCAGCATGCAAAGGGTTCAGCGCCGCCAAAACGCTAAGATCATCAAATATATGGCGCAAACCCATCGCCGCCATCACCAGAAACCACGTCACCATGATGGGGCCAAAAAATGTCGACACGCGTTCGGTGCCTTGGCTTTGGAACAAGAACAGCCCCAGAATGATCACAATTGTCAAAGGCACCACATAATCGCCGAATTGCGGTGCAACCAGTTCCAGACCTTCGACCGCCGACAGCACCGACATGGCGGGTGTGATGATTGCATCGCCGAAAAACAGCGAAATTCCCACCACACCAATGGCCAGCAACCACCCCGGCCGCCGTTTCAACGCCTGCTGCACCAGCGCCACCAATGACAATGTGCCGCCTTCGCCCTTGTTGTCGGCGCGCATGATCAGGATCACATATTTGACGGTCACGATCAGGATCAGTGTCCAGATCAACAGCGAAATCACTCCCAGAACATCGCTGCGTGTCGGGCCATCGCCCCCCGCTGCGTGCAACGATTCCCGCAAGGCATAAAGCGGGCTGGTGCCAATGTCGCCATACACCACTCCAATACAGCCCAAAACAAGTTTTGGTATGTTTTTCTGAGGATTATGGTCGGATTGTTCGGCCTTTGACGCGGGGGTCTTCCCCTTATCCGGCGTGGCGTTAGGCGTAGTCATGACGATGCACCATGGGCTAAACAGAGGTGCCGTCTATACCTTTGCCCGTCAGCCGTCTAGCAGGGCTATTGCGACCCTTGCACGGGCGGGGCCAGCAGTTTGCCAAACAAGGTTTCCAGAAAATCGCTGGCCTCGGCGAAGGGCGCCCCCAACACCGCTTCAGGTGCGTCACCTGTTCAATGATCGTGAAACAGCCCGCCAATCAGAAAAACCCACGTGGTATCAGGCGGTTTTCGTAAGCGTCACGTTCCAGGCCTTCGCGAAAGTCCGGGTGGGCCAGCCCGATCAGCGCATGTGCACGCTCTGGCACCGATTTGCCTTTCAGGTTCACCATTCCGTATTCGGTAACGACATACATCATGTCACTGCGCGGCGTGGTCACGATATTGCCTTGCGTCAGGGCAAGCACGATCCGGCTGCGCCGCTCGCCGCGCTTGTCATAGGTGGATGACAGGCAAATGAACGACTTGCCGCCTTTTGACGCATAGGCCCCGCGCACAAACTGCAACTGGCCGCCGGTTCCGCTGATATGGCGAAAGCCGTCCGATTCTGATGCGGCTTGCCCCTGCAAATCCATCTGCGTGGTGTTGTTGATGGCCACCATCCTGTCATTCTGCATCACAATATGGGGCAGGTTGGTATAGTCCACCGGGCAGCACAGAAAATCAGGGTTGCCATCAACCGCGTCATACATTTTGCGCGATCCCAGCCCAAAGCTGTAGACCACTTTACCTTTGTCCATGTATTTGTGCAGGCCAGT
The DNA here is from genome assembly GCA_043766915.1 of Cypionkella sp. Lineage (GTDB taxonomy): Bacteria > Pseudomonadota > Alphaproteobacteria > Rhodobacterales > Rhodobacteraceae > JANNAT01. The sequence goes on along the minus strand of JAYUHO010000402.1, from coordinate 5,601 downwards.
CAGCTTACCCGCGCGGTAAAGATCAATAATCCCGTCGGTCAGCATTTCGGTATGAACGCCCAAATCATGCACGGCACTTTCTACCAGCAGACTGCATACGGCATTCGGCATGCCCCCGATGCCAATTTGCAAACAGCTGCCGTCCGCTATCTCGCCGATGATCTGCTGCCCCACGGCGCGGTCCACTGCAGTGGCCTCTGTGGTTGGCAATTCTGCCAGCGGATGATCATCACCCCGGATGATAAAATCCACTTCGCTGACATGCAGATGATTATCCACACCCAGCGCCAAGGGGACCGCCGTTGACGTCTCTACAATCACCATCCGCGCGCGCTCGACAATGGCGCGGTGCCACAGATTGGCCAGCCCCAGATTGAAATTGCCCGAAGCATCCATTGGCCGCGTTTTTATGATAACAATATCAACCGGGTCGATGAAGCGGCGATAATAATCCGGTATTTCGCCCAGGTTCACCGGAATATACCGCGCAATCCCGGCATCATGCTTGCGCCGGTCATAGCCAGAAAAGTGTGAGTTCAGCCAGAAAAAGTGTTTGCCCTCAGGATCTGCTTCCAACACCGCGCGCGGCCGTGTTGACAGGCAGGCACGAATTTTGACGTGGTGCAGATCAGCCGCCCGCTGTGCCAGCGCTGCATCAAACACGTCCGGTTGTGCCAGAACCGCGCTGAAATCAAGCCACATGCCGGGTTGCACCAGCAGTGCAGCCGCGTCCGCGCTTATTTCACGGGCGGGTTGTGCCGCCCTTCTTAACGTATTCATTCGTCCCCCACAGGCAGTAGTATCAGCCCTTGACCGTCAGGAAAAATTTGCAATCCGTCTGCAAAAAATTTGCACCTAGAGCGTGTTGCCTTCAATGAGGTTCACCACATTGAAGGCAACACGCAACATTCCCAGTCTCGGTTTGTCTTGGGTTGCAGCCAATCTGCATCAGATTGGCTGCAACCCGCTCTAAGGCCTGTCTCTACACGGCAAGCAGCTTTTTGAACAGCGTGTCGAGATAGGTTTCAGCCTCGGCGAAGGGGTCATGCCCCGGCCCCAGCACGGCGCGCACCTGCACATCGAAATCGGCGTAATGCTGGGTCAGTGCCCAGATCGAAAACACCAGATGCACCGGGTGCATGCGCGCAATGCGTCCCTGATCCATCCAAGTGGTCAGCACCACGGCCTTTTCATCGACCAGCGTTTTCAGATCGCCTTCAATGGCCGCCCGCATCCGTGGCGCGCCTTGCAAAATCTCATTGGCGAACAGGCGGCTTTCGCGCGGAAAATCGCGCGACAATTCCAGTTTGCGGCGGATATAGCCCATGATCTCGGTCACCGGATCGCCCGACGGGTTCATCGCGCGCAGCGGATCGAGCCAAGTGTGCAGCAATTGGCTTAGCAAGGTGGTATGCACCGCCTCTTTGGATGCAAAATAATACAGCAGGTTCGGCTTTGACAGCCCCGCCACTTCGGCAATCTGATCCAGCGTGGCCCCGCGATAGCCATGGGTGGAAAACACATCAAGCGCCGCCTCAAGAATGGCAGATGAATTGCGGGCCTGAATGCGGGTCTGGGGTTTGATCATCGGGAGAAGGGCCAGGTATTGGAGGGGTGGCGGCCAAGGTGGCGCAAGTGCGGGGCGGATGCAAACGCCAATGCAGCGCAGACTTGCACCCACAGAAATTATCGGCTTGGTTGGGGCAGCCCTTTGCCCGATCGGAACCGCCATGCGCCCTGCCTGCACCGCCACGATGCTGATCGACGACCACCGCGTGCGGGTCTGGCGCTATGATTTCGCGCCGGGGGCCGAGACAGGCTGGCACCGGCATGGGCATGATTACATCATCACGGCACTGACAGATTGCGAGATGCACCTGGAACTGCCCGAAGGTCAGACATCGACCGCATTTGTGCCTGCAGGCACGGTCTATCGCCGCACCGAAGGCGTCGAGCATAACGTGATCAATGGCGGGGCGGCCGGGATGAGTTTTATTGAGGTCGAACTGAAATAGGGATCGACAGTATTTCTCGCATCGCCCGCACAACCAGCGCGTGATCATCGCGCTGTGGCAAGCCTGATACGGTAACAACCGCCACCATGCCCACCCCCCGCACAACCACAGGAACAGCGCCGCCGTGATCGGCGTAATCTGCGCCGTCCAGCCCCTGATCGGCAAGGGTTTGGTGCCTTTCGCGATTGCGCGTGCCCACCAGCAAGGACGCCTCTTGGAACATCAGACAGCTGTTGCTTTTGCGCCGCGCCCAATTGTCGTTCGAGGGGCCCGAACCGGGCAGGGCGGCGTGAAACAGCGTGCGGTTTGCGGTGCGGATGTTGATCACCACGCCCAGCCTTTCGCGCTGCGACATCGCGACCAGAATGTTTCCCAACCGCCACGCCTGATCTTCGTCAAAGTTTGGGAAGATCAGCGTGGCGGCTTCGGCCAAAAGATCAGCACCGGTCGGATCAGGCGTGGGCATGGGGCGGCCTTTCAAAATGAATCGGCAAAGCGGGGGGCGATGGTATAGGTTTTGCGGTTGTGCAGCTTATCATGCCGCCACATGCCCGTTGTGGCGTCAAGCGCCCAACTGTCAGCGAACCGTTTTCGCTGCCAGCCAAAGCTGAAATCGGTGTCGATCGGGGGGCCATGGTCGACAAAACTGGCCAGAAACTGCTCCATTTCGTCGGCCCCCTTTGACCACCCTGCACCTGCCACCTCTTCCCCCCCCGCGCTGCCCGCTGCGATCAGCGTCTGGCGGCTGGCCTGGCGCGCGGCCAGCATGGTCTGATCGGCAAAGCGCAGATGGAACAGCAAAAGGGCCGCGTCCAGATGCAGGTCGGGAAAATCGCTGTAATGGCCGCCCAGACTATAGCGCACCGGGCGGGCAATGATGCAGGGCTTGCAATAGCTGGCATTGATGCGGGCAAAGCGGCGCTGCGACAACAGGGGCGCGCGGTTGTGCAATGCCAGTGGTTCAAGATCAATGCGGTGTACGACTTCAACGGCAAAAGGCGTGATCACGCCCATGTCTTTGGCCCGTGCAATCAGATCCAGCAAGCCCAGATCAGCCGCAGGATCGGCCACGATAATCTCATCAACATCATTGAACACCACCACGTCAAACCGCCCCAGCAACATCGCGGTAAAAGACGAAATCATGTCCCAGCGCACCCGGTCCCATCCGGGGCCCGGTGCGACGTGCGGCAAGGTTAAAACCTGACACCCCTCTGCCTCGGGGGGCAGGGTGCGGTGTGGACCATCAAGCAGAATGAACAGCTGGCTTTTTGGCACATGCCGGGCGTAGTGATTGATCCAGACCGGCAAAAAGAACGGCTCGTCGCCCACCATGGTGGCAAAGGCAATTCCCGGATTGGCCGCAGCTTGCATAGCCGACCTAACGCCGTGTGCGCAGTTTTTCGGGCAGAAGGGTGACGTAGTCTGCGGGCAACTCTGGCTTTGCCACCCCGCGGCGGACCAATTCATCCAGACAAAACAGCACCAGCGAATGGCTGTAGAACACCGAGGCGGCCAGAATTGCCAGATGGATAAATTGCTGATCTGACAGCTTTTCCGGCTCGGCAATATTGCGGATATAGACACCATCACCGTCGACCAGCTGATCCGCCACCAGCTTGGTCTTCAGCCGCCCCGACTGCGAATTGGGCAGGGCGACGGATTTGTTAAACATGAACCGGTGCAGGGTAAAGCCTTGGCGACGCAACTCATTATCGACGCCCCCCATCATCGGCTCTTCCAGATAAAGCCGCAGATAACGCAGCTCGACGATCACGACCATGCAGTCGGCCATCACTTTTTCGGCGCCCTGAAACACCAGCGCCTCACCGCCCTGAATGTCGATCTTAAGCAGATCAAAGGCGGGCAGGTCCGTCACCGTATCCAGCGCCACCGTATCAAACACAATCCGGTTGCGCACCTTGGCCAGCCCCGGTTGACCCAATAACGCCAGCCCTTCGACGTAAGGTTCAAAGACCGAGGTCATGCCGGACGATTTGAACACTTTCAACTTCGCCCGCGCACCGTCACCCACCGCAAAGGGGTAATAGGTTTCCGCATCGGTTTTGGTTTTCATCAGGGCGTCAAACGCGTCTTGCTGCGGCTCGAACCCCACGACGGTGCAGCCCCCGCTGCGCAGCAGATCGGAATAGGGCGCTTCATTGATCGGATTGGCCCCGACATCAACGATACAGGTTTTGCGGCTGGCGGGAAGTTCGGCCAGCAACAGCGCGACGGCAGAGCCTGTTTGGTCTTCGGGGGCGTGATCTTCCATCGGCATTGTTTCCATAACGATTACAGTGAAAGGTTATGTTGCAGATCGGGATTAAGATCAAACAGATTTCGAAAGCCGCTAAACCGCACGAATTCTGCTAAACCGCCCCGATCCCGCGCAATATCATGGTTTTCACCGAGGCTTTGGCGGCTTTCCACTGCGTATCGCTTAGCGGTTCGCCGCCATTCAGTGTTTCAATCTGATGGCCGAAATCGGCATAATGCTGGGTTGTGGCCCAAAGCATATATAAAAGATGCTCGGGGTTCACCGGGGCCATGCGCCCCTCATCAATCCAGCGCTGGATCAGGGCCACGCGCCCCACCGTCCAATCGCGCAGCGTGGTTTCCAGATAATCCTGAATAACCGGCGCGCCATGCATCACTTCGGAGGCCCACACCTTGGATCCGTCGGAATGGCGACGCGAGATTTCCATCTTGGCGTCAATATAGGCGCCGATGCCTTCCACCGGGCCGGGGGCGTGATCCATTGATCCCGCCGCATGCAGCCAGATTTCAAAGATATTCTGCACGACTTTGCGGTACAACTCTTCCTTAGAGGTGAAATAATAATGCAAATTTGCCTTCGGCAACCCCGCCACATCGGCGATCAGTTGCATCGTGGCCCCCCCAAAACCGGCCTCGGCAAAAACCTTTTCAGCCGCCTGCAAAATAAGCGTTTCGTTCTGTTGGCGTATCTCATTGCGCCGCAGCGGGCGAAGGACATCAGTCATTGCGAAAACCCATCAGATAAGTGTTGACCGCTTGGTCAGGTTCTATAGCCTTTTGGTTGACCATACGGTCAGGAAAAGATTCGCAGCAAGGGGCAAAAGACCTCTGCGGCACGGGAGACTGCCATGCATTCAGACGCGCCAGCCATCGGAGCGAACCAGCGGATCAATGCCGCCCGGCTGTGGGACAGTCTTGACCAGATGGCGCAGATCGGCCCCGGTATTGCAGGCGGCAACAACCGCCAGACCCTGACCGATGCCGACAGCGCAGGCCGGCATTTGTTCGCCCGTTGGTGTGCTGAGGCGGGGTGCACCATGGGCGTTGATACGATGGGCAATATGTTCGCCACCCGTGCAGGGTCGGATCCCGATGCCCTGCCGGTGTATATAGGGTCGCATCTGGATACTCAGCCGACGGGTGGGCGCTATGACGGGGTGCTGGGCGTGTTGGGCGGGCTGGAAGTGATCCGCACGATGAATGATCTGGGGATCAAGACCCGGCATCCGATTGTGGTGGCGAACTGGACGAACGAGGAAGGCGCCCGGTTTGCCCCCGCGATGCTGGCATCAGGTGTTTTTGCGGG
>JAYUHO010000401.1:0-7730 GCA_043766915.1 Cypionkella sp. | reverse complement strand
CGGGGTGGATGGGCCCGGTCGGAATTTGGGCCGGGTTTTTCGTCGCCCTGATTGGCGCCGGCGCTGCCCTCACACAGCGGTTTTGGACAAACACCGCTTGAGAGGCGGGGCGTAATCGTTATAGAAATCCCCCATATAGCTATTTGAGGGAACAGATGAAACGATCACGCATCAATGACATCATGGCGGCGGCGGATGATATGATCCGGCAGTATGGCTTTGTGCTGCCACCCTTTGCCTGTTGGTCGCCAGATCAGTTCAAATCCCGCACCGATGCGCAGCGGATTGTTGACAGCCGCATGGGCTGGGATATCACCGATTACGGACAGGGCCGCTATGATGCGATGGGGTTGTTTCTGTTTACCCTGCGCAACGGCCAACTGGCCGATCTGCAACGCGGCGGTGGCATGTGCTATGCGGAAAAGCTGCTGATTTCGCGGCAGGATCAACTGTCGCCGATGCACACCCATGTGATCAAGGCCGAAGACATCATCAACCGGGGCGGTGCCACACTGGTGGTGCAGCTTTACGGATCAGACGATCAGGGCCGCTTTGCTGATGATAAGGGCGGTCTGGTGCGCTGCGATGGCATTGCGCGGGCCTATAGACCCGGAGAAAAGCTGCGCCTTGCGCCGGGCGAATCCGTCACGCTGATGCCGGGCGATTGGCATGCGTTCTGGGGCGAGGGCGGCGATGTGCTGATCGGTGAGGTCTCAACGGTAAACGACGATGTCACCGACAACGTGTTCCGCGAACCGATAGGCCGTTTTGCCGAGATTGACGAAGACGTGACCCCGACGCACTTGCTGGTCAGTGACTATGAGAAGTGGCTGTAGGGGATTATCCTGCGGTGGATTGCACCGGACATAAGCTGATCAAAAAACGCCGCGCCCGGATACAAGAGCGCGGTGTTTTGCTTATATATCAATAGCCTGCAGCACGATCTTAAGGCGCGGGACAAAGCCCGTTCACCAAGGCCACTGCGCAAACCACAGGGGCAGGTGCCACAACGGCAGGAGCCACAACTGCCGGTGCCACGACGGCAGGAGCCACAACGGCAGGAGCCACAACGGCAGGAGCTGCAACAACCGGGGCGGCTGCGGTCACCGGCCCGGTCACCACAGGCGTTGGCATCACCGATGGCATCGGCACGATGATCGGCGCGGGTGCAGGGGCGGCTGCCACAACGGCTTTCTTTTTCACAGGTGGTTTGGGTGGCAGGTTCAGCCCTTTGGGATAAGATCCATCGGCATTCAGCACCACAACCTTGGTGCCTTCGCCCACCATATTCGCCAGATCCATCACGTCTTGATTGATCATCCGGATACAGCCGGACGACGCATTCTTGCCGATGGAATTCCATTCCGGCGTGCCGTGTATGCGATAGCCATAATCCACACCATTGCTGGTCAGATACAACGCTCGCGCGCCCAGCGGGTTGTCAAGACCACCCGGTTGCCCCTTGGCAAACTTGGCCAGTTCCGGCTTGCGTTCGATCATTTCGGGCGGGGGTGTCCAGGTCGGCCAATTTTTGCGTTCATTGATCACAGCCTCGCCCGACCATTGAAATCCGGCGCGGCCAACCGCAATGCCAAAGCGCGTGGCTTTGTCTTTGGCCGTCACCAGATACAACAACCGCGCCGACGGGTCGATGATGATGGTGCCAACCGGCTGATCCGTCTTATAGGCGACGGCCTGGCGCTGAAACTCTGCTGGCACCTGATCTACCGGCACCGCGGCCACATTGAACTGGTCATCCGCGCGCGCGCCATAGACCCCTTCGGGTACCGTGGTTTGTATCGGTTTGGCGGCGGGGGTGCCCGCCACGGGTGCGCCGGGAACACAGGCCGATAAGGTTGCACAAACAAACGTCACCACGACGATTTTTAACATCACAAGACGCATGCGTCATTCCATCATAAATTGGCCGCCAGTTAGGGCGGCAGGGATTCTGTTGGTCGTGACCCTAATGCAGCCGATTTGCCACGTCAAAGGGCGCGTTTCTTGATCGGAATCCATCACAAAACCGTGCGCACCGCCCAAAGTTCAGGGAAAAGCTGCACATCCAGCATTTTGCGTAAGTAAGATACGCCAGAGGTGCCGCCCGTGCCGCGTTTGAACCCGATCACCCGTTCCACGGTGGTGACATGATTGAACCGCCAACGACGAAAGTAATCCTCAAAATCCACCAGTTTCTCGGCCAACTCATAGGCTTGCCAATAACGGGTCGGATTGCGGTAAACCATGTCCCATACGGCGGTGACACCGTCATGCATGTGCCAGGGCTGGCGCAGATCGCGGGTCAGAACCTCTGCTGGAACGGGCAGGCCAGCGCGGGCCAGATGGTGCAACGCCTCATCATAAAGCGTCGGCCTGGCCAGCTCGGCCTCAAGCCGGGCCGTCAGATCGGGCCGGTGGGCATGCGGTTTCAACATCGCAAGATTGCGGTTGCCCACTGCATATTCGATCAGGCGGTATTGCCACGACTGAAAGCCCGATGATTGGCCAAGCCCGTCGCGGAAGGTGGTGTAATCGGACGGCGTCATGGTGCGCAGCACGTCCCAGGCGTTGTTCAGCTGCTCAAATATCCGGGAAATCCGCGCCAGCATCTTGAACGCCTCGGGCGCACGGTTGGCGGCAATGGCGCGGCGGGCGGCGTCAAGTTCATGCAAGGCAAGCCGCATCCATAACTCGGATGTCTGGTGCTGAATGATAAACAGCATCTCATCATGCGCGCCCGTCATCAGGGTTTGCGCAGTCAGGATTTTGTCGATCTGCAGATAATCGCCATATGACATCCGGCCATCAAAGGCGGTTTCAGCGCCGTCTTGTTCGGGATTGAAAGGGCAGGTGGTCATCGGTCTATCTCCAAATTGTGGGGGGATCAGCGATAGACCGAACCTTTGCATCGAAGAACAGACATCGCCCCAATGCGCCGCCACAGGCAGATCCATCCAGCGGGGCGGCAGAGCGGCGGAGGGTGGCAGGTCATGGGCATCGGGCCTCAGGCGGGGGCAAGGGTCAGCGACATGTGGGTCAGATGGTAGGTCTGGCCATCATGCACTTCTGGACCAGCGCTGTCGATCTGCCAGCCCCGACGCCGCAGAAACTGGCGGGAAAATTCGCTGGCCACCACCGTCAGCTTTGACAGCCGTTCTTGTCGGGCCTTGGCAAGCAGCGTGTCATAGAGTGCTGCTGCGGTGCCCTTGCCCATCACTTCGGGGATCACAAAAGCCATGTCCAGAAGGCCGTCGGGGCAGAGTGACATGAATCCGGTCGCAACCCCGTCCTCTTCGGCGATCCAGCACCACTGATCCAGCAGTTTGTCGGGCGTGGCGGGGTCCGGGTCGGCAGTTGGAGCCCAGGCGGCGCGTTGGGCTTCGTCAAGAACTGCGGCCGTGCCTTCGCGGATGGCGCGGTAGTAAATCAGATTGGCCGCGGCGCGGTCCTCGGGACGGTAAGGACGGATCAAAGGGGCCATGGCTATTTAACCAGCAATTGTTGGTGGGCAAATGCTTGCCTGCGGCGCAGGTATTTGGGCCAAGATGAAATGGCGGGGCAGGTCATGTCACTTTGGCGCGGGTTTTGTATTCGGGGCGGTCCCACAGGCGATTTTTGATCACATCGGCGATGATGTCTACCGCCTTTGCAACATCAGCGCTGTCGATAAACAGGGGCGTAAAGCCAAAGCGCAAGATATCGGGGGCGCGGAAATCGCCGATCAGGCCGCGCGCAATGATCGCCTGCATCATTGCATAGCCATCGGGGTGGCTGAAAGACACCTGACTGCCCCGCATCGCATGCACGCGCGGGGTGACCAGCGTCAGATCGGGGCAAGTCGCCTCAACCCCGGCAATAAACTGATCGGTCAGGGCCAGCGAGGCGGCGCGCAGGGCGGCCATATCAACCTGATCCCAGATATCCAGCGAGGCCTCCAGCGCGGCCATTTGCAACACTGGCGGAGTGCCGACGCGCATCCGTTCGATCCCCGCGCCGGGGCGATAGGCGGTGTCAAAGGCAAAGGGTTGCTCATGCCCCAACCACCCCGACAAGGCAGGGCGGGCGATATCGGCATGGCGCGGGGCCACATAGATGAACGCCGGGCCACCGGGACCAGAGTTGAGGTATTTATAGGTGCAGCCAACGGCGAAATCGACGCGGGCTTTGGCCAGTTCCACCCCGAACGCCCCTGCCGAATGCGCCAGATCCCAGATCGTCAATGCGCCATGCTGATGCGCGCGGGCCGTGATTGCCGCCATGTCGTGCCTGCGGCCCGTGCGGTAATCAACCTCGGTGATCATCGTGCAGGCGACAGTATCGTCGATGGCGTCCCGCACCTCTTCGGGTGCCACGCATTTCAGGGTATAGCCATCCCCCAAGGTGCGGCACAGCCCTTCGGCCATATAGAGATCTGACGGGAAATTCCCGGTGTCTGACAAAATCACCCGCCGCGTGGGGTTCATTTGCAAAGCCGAGGCAATCGCCTGATAGACCTTGATCGACAGCGTGTCGCCCATCACCAAATGGCCCGGTTCCGCCCCGATCAGCCGCGCGATGCGGTCGCCAACAGCCAGCGGCTTGTCCATCCAGCCCGCTTTGTTCCACCCCCCGATCAGCATCTGGCCCCATTCGGCCTGCACCACATGCGCCACCCGCGCGGCAGCGGTCTTGGGCAGGGGCCCAAGCGAGTTGCCATCCAGATAAATCATCCCGTCGGGCAAATGGAACATGGCCTTGGTGGCGGCGAAATCGGTTGTCATAGCTGGCTCCTGCGGTGCCCGGGGCGGTAAAGCGGAATTTGACGACTACATACGACGCGGTGCAGGAATTTCAAGCTTGAAATTGTTTAAGGCGCAAAACGGATTTTGACCGCAAGCCGCGTGTTTTACATCTGGCCTATTGCAAAGACGCAACCCATTATGATTTCAGAGCCAATCTTGCGTTGAAATAATATTGCGCGGTGATAAGGCTGCGGTGAATGCGAAATCGGCGCTTAACGGCTTTTGGTCGGTTTGCCGAATGTAACGGGGGACGTGCAGTGAAAATCGGGGCATTATCAGAGGTTTTTCCGGGCGAAAACCGCGTGGCGATGACGCCGGACTCCGCCCTGCAACTGATCAAGCTGGGCCACAGTTGTGTGGTGCAATCGGGGGCGGGGGCGAAGGCCGGGTTCTCGGATGCACTTTACGCCGCAGCCGGGGTCGAGGTTTTGAAATCCGCCAAGGCGGTGGTCGAGGCCGCTGATGAGCTGGTCAAAGTGCGTGGCCCTGAACGCGTAGAGGCCGAGGCGCTGCGCAAGGGTCAGACCCTGATCAGCTTTTTCTGGCCTGCCCAGAACCCCGAATTGCTGGACATTGCCAAAGCGCGAGAGGCAACGGTGGTGGCGATGGATATGGTGCCCCGTATCAGCCGGGCGCAAAAGATGGATGCGCTGTCATCTATGGCCAATATCGCGGGGTATCGTGCGGTGATCGAGGCGGGCAATAACTTTGGCCGCTTTTTCACCGGGCAGATCACGGCGGCGGGCAAAGTGCCGCCTGCGAAAGTGTTGATCGTGGGCGCGGGCGTGGCGGGGCTGGCCGCGATTGGCACCGCGACCAGTTTGGGCGCGATGGTTTACGCCTTTGATGTGCGCGCTGAAGTGGCGGAACAAATCGAATCCATGGGTGCGAGTTTCGTGTTTCTGGACTTTGCAGATAATCAAGACGGTGCGGCAACGGGCGGCTATGCGGCGCCGTCATCCCCTGAATTCCGCGAGGCCCAATTGACCAAGTTCCGCGAACTTGCGCCGCAGATGGACATCGTGATCACCACCGCGCTGATCCCCGGACGCCCCGCGCCCAAACTGTGGACCGCCGATATGGTGGCGCTGATGAAGCCCGGATCGGTGATTATTGATCTGGCGGCGGAACGTGGCGGCAACTGCGATCTGACGGTGCCGGATGAAAAAATTGTCACCGATAACGGCGTGACAGTGGTGGGGTATACCGATTATCCCAGCCGGATGGCAGCCCAGGCATCCACGCTTTATTCCACCAATATCAGACATATGCTGACCGATCTTACACCAAAGAAAGACGGTGTGATTTTCCATAATATGGAAGATGACGTGATCCGGGGGGCAACGGTTGCGCATGCAGGGGAAATCACCTATCCACCGCCGCCGCCGAAGATAGCGGCGATTGCCGCAGCCAAACCCAAACCCAAAGCGGTCGAACTGACCCCGGTTGAGCGCCGCGCCAAAGAGGTGGCGGAATTCAAGGGCCAGACCCGCAATCAAGTCGGCCTGTTGGCGATTGGCGGCGGGTTGCTGGCGCTGATCGGCTATGCAGCCCCCGCCGAATTCATGCAGCATTTCATCGTGTTTGCGCTGGCCTGTTTCATCGGTTTCTCGGTGATCTGGAACGTCAGCCACAGCTTGCACACGCCGCTGATGGCCGTGACAAACGCCATCTCCGGCATCGTTATCCTTGGCGCGCTGTTGCAGATCGGGTCGGGTAACTGGCTGGTGGTGATCCTGGCCGCCATTTCCGTGCTGATCGCGTCCATCAATATCGTGGGGGGTTTTCTGGTTACGCGCCGGATGCTCGCCATGTTCCAAAAATCATAAGGGGGTGGCCATGAGCATTGGTATCGTCTCGGCAGCCTATATCGCGGCGGCTGTTTTATTCATCTTGTCCCTTGGAGGCTTGTCCGGCCAGGAATCTGCCAAACGCGCGGTTTGGTATGGCATCGCGGGCATGGCGCTGGCGGTGTTTGCCACGATTGCCAGCCCCGATGTGGCGAATGTCTGGATCATTGCGGTGATGGTGGCGATTGGGTCTGTGTTGGGCTGGATCGTCGCCACCCGGGTGCAAATGACCGAAATGCCGCAACTGGTGGCGGCGCTGCATTCTTTTGTGGGTCTGGCGGCGGTGTTCATCGGGTTTAACGCCGATATCGAGTTGAACCGTGTTTTGGCGATGGATGAGGCGACCAAGGCCGGCCTGATCGGTTTTGCCAAAAAACTGGCGCAGAAGGATGCGGTGGAACAGTCTATCCTGGCGGTAGAGGTGTTTCTGGGCGTGTTCATCGGGGCTGTCACTTTTACCGGGTCGGTTGTGGCCTTTGGTAAACTGGCAGGTAAAGTTGATGGCAAGGCCAGAAAACTGCCGGGCGGGCATTTCCTGAACGCAGGCGCTGCCGCAGGCTCGATCATTTTGCTGGTGATGTATGCCAATGGCGCGGGCATCTGGGCGCTGCTGGCGATGACGCTCTTGGCGTTTTTCATCGGTTATCATCTGATCATGGGCATCGGTGGCGCGGACATGCCTGTGGTGGTGTCGATGCTGAACAGCTATTCCGGTTGGGCGGCGGCGGCGATTGGCTTTACCCTTGGCAATGATTTGCTGATTGTAACCGGGGCGCTGGTGGGGTCGTCGGGCGCGATCCTGTCTTATATCATGTGCAAGGCGATGAACCGCAGCTTTATCTCGGTGATCCTTGGCGGCTTTGGCGGCACCACGGGCCCCGCGATGGAAATTGCAGGCGAACAGATTGCCATTGATGCCGAAGGCGTGGCAGCGGCGCTGAATGACGCGGATTCGGTGATCATCATTCCGGGTTATGGCATGGCGGTGGCGCAGGCGCAGCAATCTGTGTCCGAGTTGACGCGCAAACTGCGCGCGGCGGGCAAGACGGTGCGGTTTGCCATTCATCCGGTGGCAGGACGGCTGCCCGGCCATATGAAC
>JAYUHO010000400.1:0-7738 GCA_043766915.1 Cypionkella sp. | reverse complement strand
CGGACGGTAATCATTTCCCAAGGCCGTGATCGCACAGGCGCGGTCAACCGCCGCTGTGGTCAGCGCATCGCGCAAGGGCGTGCCGGGATTGACAAAAGACGCCCCCGGCAGGTGCAGGCCCATGAATTCCATCAGCATCTGGTTGGTGTTGGCTGTGCCATAAAACGTGCAGGTGCCGATGCCGTGGTACGATGCCATCTCGGCGGCCATCAATTCCTCGCGCCCCACCAGCCCTTGGGCGAAGGCATTGCGCACTTTGGATTTCTCATCATTGGGCAGGCCTGACGTCATCGGCCCCGCGGGCACAAACACCGCCGGGATATGGCCAAAGCTGGCGGCCGCCATGATCAGGCCCGGCACGATTTTGTCACAAACCCCCAGATAAAGCGCGGCATCAAAGGTGTTATGCGACAGCGCCACGGCGGCCGCGAGCGCGATCACGTCGCGTGAAAACAGCGACAGCTCCATCCCCGGCTGGCCTTGGGTCACCCCGTCGCACATCGCAGGCACCCCGCCCGCAACCTGCACCGTGGCCCCTGATTTTTGGGCGGCAGCGCGGATCAGATCGGGGTAGTGTTCAAACGGTTTATGGGCCGACAGCATATCGTTATAGGCGGTCACAATTCCCAGATTGGGCACGCGTGCGGCCATCAGCGCGGCCTTGTCGTCACCCATCGCCGCATAGGCATGCGCCTGATTGCCACAAGATAAATGCGCGCGTGCAGGCCCTGCGGTGCCAGCAGCGACAATCCGCGCCAGATAGGCGCTGCGCGACGCCGCCGATCTTTCACGGATACGGTCGGTCACGCGGTCAATTGTGGAATTCAGCATATCGCACCATCAGCAGGGGGGGGTTTCAGATATTTATCAGAATTTGTTAGCGCTAACAACCCGCATCCCAAACAACCCCCCAAGATGCTTAATCCTACAGTTTTGCGGCCACGGCGTCAAAACCTGATTGCACGGGTCTTACGGCGCGCGGACTGCATCCACCGGCCCATGCCTTGGCATTTCCGCCATACCACCTTTGAAAAGCGTCAAATTTGTCGAAAATTCGCCATGATTGCGGATCAAGGCTGACTACGACCTCGGAGGAGGGATTTGAAAGGGATCGCTATGAAATTGCTTCGCTCCATTCCCGCCTTGTTGATGGCCGTGTCGCTTTCCGCCTGCATGCAAGCCGAGGCCCCCAGCCGCAACCTGACTTTGCCGCAAGGGGCTGTGACCAGCGGCGGGACATCATCGACACCATCCGCTGTGGCCGCTGACGGTCAGATCGTGATGAAATCACAATACACTGTCGCTGCGATCAATGTGATCGTGCCGCTTAGCCTGCAAGTCTCCGAAGCCAATTCTTTTTTGCCCGTCGCAGATATTGTCTGGCGCGGCGAAGCCCCCGGTGATCGTCACGCCCAAGTCACCGCAATCTTTCAAGAGGCGATGGCTGCAGGCACCGCCAGGATGGTTTCGGGCCGTCAAGTGGCCTTGGATATCGAAGTCACCCGGTTTCATTGCCTGACGGAAAAGACCCGCTTTACCGTGGGCGGAGTGCACACCTTGCACTTCTTGCTGACCGTCCGCGATGCGGCAACGGGCGAAGTGATTCAACCAAAGCGCCTGATTGTCGCTGATGTCAAAGCCGCTGGCGGATCGCGTGCGATTGCCGAAGACTATGCAGGCCGCACGCAGCGGGTCGTGGTGGCAGAACGGCTTGCCGAAGTCATTCGCCGCGAATTGTCGGTGCCAGTCTCTGCAGTGTCCGAAAACGCGCTGATCACCCGCTTTGACGGATCCCCCGCCTTTATTGCGGCATCAGCAGCCCAGGCGGCATCCGTTACACAATAAGCGCCGGATCGGAATAGGGGGGCTTGGCCCTTTCCAGCCGCGCATGAACAGATTATGGGGGGGCATGAGCGCCCCCATTTCCCATACCCCCGAAGAAGAGGGCCCTGATCAGGGTCTGCCCGAAACCGCCGCCTATTTGGCAGGCCGCCCCGTGGTGCGCCTGAAACCCAAAGCCGAGGCGCGTGCCATCCGGCATGGTTTCCCATGGATTTACGCCGATGAATTGGTGACCGACCGCCGCACCCAAGGGCTGGTTCCCGGTGCGCTGGCGGTGCTGGAAGATGATCTGCGGCGCCCTTTGGGCGTGGTGACAGTAAACACCAAATCCAAGATCATCGCCCGCATGTTGGACCGCGATCCGAATGCGGTGATTGATCAGGCGTGGTTTGAGGCCCGGCTTTCGCGGGCGCAGGACATGCGCAAGCGGCTTTATGACGCGCCCTATTACAGGCTTGTGCATGCCGAAGCCGATGGTTTGCCCGGTGTGGTGATTGATCTTTTTGGCGATGTCGCGGTGCTGCAGCCCAATGCGGCCTGGGCCGAAGGGCATCTTGCGGCCCTTGTGGCGGCGTTGATGGCCGTCACCGGAGCCAGCGTTGTGGTGAAAAACGCCATGGGGCGCTCGCGCAGCCTTGAAGGGTTGTCCGAAGAAACGGTTGTGCTGGCAGGATCGGTGACGGCCCCTGTACCGGTGCTGATGAACGGCGCCACGTATCTGGCGGATGTCACCGGCGGGCAAAAAACCGGTCTTTTCTTTGACCAGCGCCCCAACCACGCCTTTGCGGCACGACTGGCGAAAGACGCCCGCGTGTTGGATATGTTTTCCCATGTTGGCGGCTTTGCCTTGGCTGCCCTTGCGGGTGGTGCAAAATCCGCGTTGGCGGTCGATGCGTCCGCTCCTGCGCTGGCGCTGGCCGAGGCGGGGGCCAAGGCCTCTGGCTTTGGTGACCGCTTTACCACACGGCAGGGCGACGCGTTCGAAGTGCTGGAAAAACTGGGGCTTGAGGGCGCGCAATATGATTTGCTGATCTGCGATCCGCCCGCTTTTGCCCCGGCCAAACCCGCACTTGAGGCAGGTTTGCGGGCCTATGAACGTCTGGCCCGATTGGCAGCGCCTTTGGTGGCTCCGGGTGGGTATCTGGTGCTGTGTTCGTGTTCGCACGCCGCTGATCTCTCTGTGTTCCGCAACGCCTGTGCGCGGGGCATTGGACGCGGCGGGCGGCGGGCGCAACTGATCCACACCGGATTTGCGGGCCCGGATCACCCGATGCTGCTGCAACTGGCCGAAAGTGCGTATCTGAAGGCGTTATTCTTCCGGTTGGATGGTTAAGGTGGTTGGCGGTGCTTTGAAGTTTGTGCCTATCAAAGCCCACTAATGAAAGCTGTTCTCGACGCCTGCGTGCTTTACCCCACCGTGTTGCGCGAAATTCTTCTGGGTGTGGCGCGGCTGGGTCTGTACGAGCCGCTGTGGTCGGACCGCATCCTGCGCGAATGGGTGCGGGCGACGGCCAAGCTGGGGCCGGTGGCGCAAGCGCAGGCCGAAGGGCAGGCGGCCCTCTTGCGCGCGAATTTTCCGCGCGGGTTTGTGCGCGAAAACCGCGATATTGAGGCGCGCCTGCTGTTGCCCGACCCCAATGATCTGCACGTTCTGGCCGTGGCCATCGCGGGGCATGCCGATTGCATCGTGACGTTCAACGCCGTCGATTTCCCGCGCCATGTTTTGGCTGCCGACGGGATTGACCGGCGCGATCCCGATGGGTTGCTGTGGCAGATCTGGTCGCATCATCCGGGGCAGGTAGAGCGGGTGGTGCGCGACGTTCACGCGACAGCCGAACAGATGGCAGGGACATCTATCGCGTTGAAATCGCTGATGAAGCGCGCGCAACTGCCGAAGCTGGCCAAAGCGATGCAGGCGTAGCAAAGTCTTCCGTCTTCGCCTCGTCAGCTTTGGACCCAACCGGGGGACAGAAAGTTTGAGTGGATGTGCTTTCAGGCGCACCGTTTATCGCAACCATGGTGCGCCTGAAGGCACACCCTACCCCTGACGCCACCGCAGGCTCATCGCCTCTATCGCCGCGATCCGGTCGTCAACTTTTGGATGGCTTAACAACCACGCAGGCGTCCCCGCCCCGGCAGTGCCGGTCAGCCCCGACAGTTTGCGAAACAGCGACACTTGCGGGGCCGTGCCAATCCCCGCCTTGACCAGCAACGCCGCCGCATAGGCATCTGCCTCAAACTCATCCCGCCGCGACAGCCGCGCCATCAACGCCCCCGATATCAAATTCGCAATCCACACCCCCAACACCGGCACAAGGCGGTTGAGCAGCGCCGACAGCATGACGAACACTGCATTTTGCCCGGTAAAATCAATCATCCGCCGCCGCGTATGTCCCAGCGCCACATGGCCCAGCTCATGCGCAATCACCGACGCCAGTTCTTCCGCCGAAACCTCGCCGCGCGCTTTGCGATTGAGAAACCCGCGCGTCAGAAAAATCCGCCCGTCAGGCGCGGCCAAGCCGTTCACCGCGTCAATTTCGAAGACGTTCACCCTGATCGCCGGGATATCCAACGCCGCTGCCATCCGGTCCGCCAGCCGGGAGATCGACGGGTCAGTCAGCGGCACACTTTGCTGATCCAGCATCTGTTTGGTGCGCCAGACCGAAAAGCGCATCATCAGAAAGGCATAGGCCAGCATCAGCAGAAGGGGGGTCAGTTTCAACATGCTGTAAATATGGGGTCACCTTGCCAAGCTGCAAGAGTGTGCCGATGTGCAGCGGCCCGAATCAACGCGGCACCTTTGGGCGGTTATGGCGGGGTGTCCTGCACGCACGCGGGAGTTGTTTCCAAATAAGACGAAATCAGTAAGAGTGTGGCGGGATTGTGTCGCGGATCGGGCGGAAATCTGGCACGGGCGCGGCAATTGCCTTTTGTGCCACCGGGATTTGTGGTAGGGCTAGACGTGTAGTGCACTTAACCCGGATGGTGAGCAGATGAAATTTATTGCAGCAGCCGCTTTGGCGATGACGTTGGTGACAGCATTGCCCGCAGGGGCAGCGGTCGTTTTTTCGGAAGATTTTTCGGGATACGGTGCAGCGACGACAACTAACGCTCCGGACTCTCTTTTTAATGGTGTTTGGAAAACAACAGGCGGAACGGTGGACTATTTAACAACCCCAGGTATTTTTAGTTCGTTGTGTTCCGGCGGCGGCAACTGCATTGACCTTGACGGATCAACAAATGTTGGCGGCACTTTCCAGACCACGCAAGTGTTCAAGAATGGCTATTTCAACGTGTTGTTCCAGTTTTCCGGCAGCAACCGGGAAGGCAGCCAATCTGACAGCCTGATCGTGAGCTTTGGTGGGGTGGTTGGAACTGTGACCAAGTTGTTTAACCAAGTCGGCAACCAGACAGATTTCGGTCTGATGTTCACCAATGTTTTCGTCGGCTCTGCGGGCACGGTGCTGTCATTTGCTGATGGCACGATCGGTGGCAGCGACAATCAGGGCATTATCCTGAAAAACGTCACGGTTGAATTGGCGGCCGTGCCGGTTCCTGCCGCGGGCGGGTTGCTGGTGCTGGCGCTTGGCGGGCTTGCAGCCCTGCGTCGTCGTAAGGCCGCGCTGGTCTGAACCTGATCCAATCGAAAACAAAGGCCGCCCCAACCGGGCGGCCTTTTGCTATCGCAGCTGTTTGATGCCCTGCGACAGCCCGTCCAGCGTCATTGGCACCATGGACTGCACGGTGTCCCTGATCAACCGGATCGACTGGGTGTAGCCCCAATGCGCCTGCGGAACCGGATTGATCCACAAATGGTGCGGCCACTGCGCACATGCGCGGCGCAGCCAGACCTGACCCGCTTCGGCGTTCCAATGTTCAGACGCCCCACCGGGGTGCAGGATTTCATACGGGCTCATACTCGCGTCACCCACAAAGATGCATTTGTAATCAGAGCCATAGGTGCGCAGAATTTCCGCAGTTGAGGTCTGCGCATCCCAGCGCCGGGCATTGTCGCGCCACACACCTTCATAGAGGCAGTTGTGAAAGTAGAACGGCACCAGATGTTTGAATTCGGCGCGCGCGGCACTAAACAGTTCCTCCATCACTTTGATGTAGGGGTCCATTGACCCGCCGATATCCAGAAACAACAGCACCTTCACCGCATTGCGCCGCTCTGGCCGGGTTTGCACATCCAGCCAGCCGTGTTCGGCGGTGGCGCGGATGGTGCTGTCAAGGTCCAGCTCATCCGCAGCGCCGGTTCGGGCCCACTGGCGCAGGCGGCGCAGAGCCACTTTGATGTTGCGGGTGCCCAGTTCGACCTGATCGTCCAGATTGCGAAATTCGCGTTTGTCCCAAATCTTGACCGCGCGTTGGTGGCGCGATTGTTCCTGCCCGATGCGCACGCCTTCCGGGTTATAACCATAGGCCCCAAAGGGCGAGGTGCCCGCGGTGCCCACCCATTTGTTGCCGCCCTGATGGCGGCCCTGCTGTTCGGCCAACCGTTTGCGCAATGTGTCCATCAATGCATCAAACCCGCCCAACGCCGCGATTTCCGCACGTTCCTCCGCCGTCAGATGCGTTTCCGCCAGTTTTTCCAACCAGTCGCGCGGCACATCAATGGCATCCAGCACCTGTTCGGGACTGATTGCCTCAAGCCCTTGAAAGCTGGCCGCAAAGGCGCGGTCGAACCGATCAAGATGGCGCTCATCCTTCACCATGCAGGTGCGGGCCAAATAGTAAAACCCGGTCACATCATAGGTGACAAGGCCTGCCGCCATACCGTCCAGAAACGCCAGATATTCCCGCAGCGATACCGGAATACCTTCGGCGCGCAGGGTCTGAAAGAACGGCAGGAACATTGAACAGCCCTACAGCATACGTTCCAGAAAAATGGTGATGAAGAGCCCAATCAGCGTGAACAGAATACCGAAACCAGCAGCGTATTGCAGCGCATCCAGCTTGCGCCCGCCGCGGCGCAGGGCGATGGTGGCCCCCAGAATTGCGCCAAACAGAAATCCGCCAATCACGATCACAGGCTTTCCCTTTGCCTTTGCAGGCAAGGGGTTAACCTATGCCTTTGGTTTCTATCCGCGATTGCCGCGCCCGCCCAATGCCGCAATTTCCGACATCCGTGCGCGCACCTGCGGTTCCGCCCCAAAGCCATAACGCGCCCAGCCAAGGGAGTCGAGCCGCAGTGCCTGAGCCTGGCCCGCCTGGCCCATATTGTCCAGCGCCTCGGCCTTGATCAGCATCAGCGTGGCCAACAGGGCGGCATTTTCGGCGCGTCTGACCACCGGAATAGCGCGATCAGCAAAGCCAATCGCCTGTTCATTCTGCCCCGATGACAGCGCAATTGCGGCCAATTGCATATCAACATGCGCTGCATGCACGGCAGCCCCCGGAATGCTGCGATAGATTTTTGCAGCCTGCGCAAAGGCTTGCACTGCCACATCGGGTTGCGAGGCCGTCAGCGCACGCCCTTTGGCGTAATAGCTGAACGCCAGTCGTCCGTCGCGCCAGCCCTGCGCCATCGCAATTGACAGCATGCGATCCGCCGCCTTGGCCCGCGCGGCAGCCCCGACACGCGGCCCAAACGCACCTTCAACCGCCGCCACCCAAGACCGCGGAGCGATCTGCAAACGCGCGCTATCGCCCCCCTGACCGGCGGGGTTCATCCGCGCCAGCAGGGCAGGCAGGGTCTTGGCGGCCTCGGCCTCATTCATGCCATTGCGCATTTCTGGCGCGTAATGCATCCGCAAGATCAGCATGTCAAAACCGGTCAGCACGGTGTTGAAATTGTCGTCGTTGAACACGGAATCGGGCAGATGATACAGATCGTTCAGCGGGCCCATCGACTGCGCCAGTTCTTCGTGCAGACAATCGCGCACCTCTTGCG
>JAYUHO010000399.1:0-7784 GCA_043766915.1 Cypionkella sp. | reverse complement strand
TGGATCATCGGCACTTCGGCCAGTTGCGCGCCGATTTTCATCGCCGGGTTCAGCGATGCCATCGGTTCCTGATAGATCATCGCAATCTCTGATCCGCGAATATGGCGCAAGTCTTCCTCGCTCATATTGGTCAGATCGCGGCCCTTGAATTTGATCGTGCCACCAACGATTTTACCGTTCTTGCCCAGATCGCGCATCACCGCCAAGGCGACGGTGGATTTGCCGCAGCCACTCTCGCCCACCAAGCCCATCGATTCGCCCTGCATCACCGAGCAGGAAAAATCCATCACGGCAGGAATTTCGCGCATGCGGGTGAAAAAGCTGATCGAGAGGTTTTCAATCTCAAGGATCGGTTTGGATGCGTCCCAGGTGGTGTCAGACATGGCAGCCTCGCTTATGTCAGGAAAGGCAGACCGGGGGTTTCATACCCCCGGACCCCTGTGGGATATTTAGGAACAGAAAAAAGCTTTGGCGCGCACTATCATCAGTCTTTCATGCTTTCTTCGCGCAAACCGTCGGCCAGCAGGTTCAGGCCCAGAACAAGGCTCATCAACGCCAACGCCGGAGTGATGGCTGGGTGCAGAAAAATCGCAAGCAATTTGCGGCCATCATCAATGGTTGATCCCCAATCCGGGCTTTCCGGGGAAACACCCAGACCGAAGAAGCCCAAAGTGCCCAACAGGATGGTGGTATAGCCAATGCGCAGACAAAAATCGACGATCAGCGGGCCGCGCGCGTTTGGCAAAATCTCCCAGAGCATGATGTACCACGCGCCTTCGCCACGCGTCTGGCCCGCCGCCACATAATCACGCGCCTTCAGATCCATGACGAGGCCACGCACGATACGGAACACCGTGGGCGAATTCACGAATACCACCGACACAAACACGTTCAGCAGGTTCGGGTCCATCGACCACACCCCCAACGGATCGGCATTGAAGGCAAGGCCGGAATAAGCCCACAGGCCAATGGCGAGGGTCAGCCCGACATACAGGTTGCGGCGTGGTGGGTTGGTGAAAAAGCGTGAGTTGAACAAGGTGGCAAAGAAGATCACCGGAAAGATGAACAATACCGCCGCAAGGTAGGTGGGAATGCCGGTGATGCGAATTTCCGGCGTCACCAAAAGGTAGAACAGCAAGATCACCGGGAACGCCAGCACCAGATTGGCAAAGAACGACAAGATCGTATCCAGCTTGCCGCCGATATACCCCGCGGGCAGGCCCAGCGTGACGCCCACCATAAAGGCAAATGCGGTGGCCGCAGGGGCAATCATCAACACCCGGCGCGCCCCCATCACCACGCGGGAAAATACATCGCGCGCCAGATGATCGCCGCCCAGCAGGAAATAGTCGTACTGACCCGCGGCGGCATTAATCAGTTTGGTTCCCGGCAGCGGGTTCTTGATGCGGCCAAACTGCGAGATTGGGTCCATCGTGATGATCAGGTCGGCAAAGATCGCCGTGAACACCCAAAACATCACCAGCAAAAAGCCGACCATGCCGACGGGGCTGTCAAACAGTTTGCCATAAAGCCCAAGGTTGCGCTTGTAGCGGATCGACAGCGCAAAGGTGACGATCAGCGCAATCCAGACCGGCAGGAATTGTTGCAAAATGCGGGCAATGATGCTGCCCCAGGAAAGTGCGTCATCCATCATGCTACCTCATGCCAGCCGGATACGGGGGTTCAGATAGACATAGCCGATATCGGAAATCAGCTGCGTGATCAGAACGAAAATCACGGCAATTACCGAACATCCCAGCAACAGCTCGATGTCGTTATTGCCGGCGGCTTGCACAAGGGTCCAACCGAAGCCCTTGTAATTGAACAAGGTTTCGACAATGACCACACCATTCAGCAAGTAGGGGAACTGCAGCATGATCACCGTAAAAGGCGCTATCAGTGAATTGCGCAGGGCGTGTTTCATCACCACATTGGGAAAGCTGACACCTTTCAGCCGGGCGGTGCGGATATATTGCTGCGTCATCACCTCGGTCATCGACGCGCGGGTCATCCGGGCGATATAGCCGATGCCGTAAAGTGCTATGGTCAAGACCGGCAGGGAGAAATTCCAGAATGTGATATCGTCGATGGCCGAGGTTGAGCTGGCAAGAAACAGCGTTTTACGATTGCCAAGCCAAGTTTCGGGGCCGAGCCAACCCCATTCGATCAAGAGGTGCGACAGGCCGGCGGTGGCTGACGCAAACAGCGCCACCAAGATCACGCCCGACACATATTCAGGTGTGGCCGATGACGCGATTGCCACAATCGACAAGCCGCGATCGGTACGGGAACCTTCGCGCATGCCCGATAAAATCCCCATCAACAGCGCCACGGGCACCATCAACAGCATGACCGCCAGCATCAGCCAGCCGGTCGAGGCCAGTTTTACGCCCAAAGAATCCCAGACGGGTTTCTTGAAGAATGTTGAAAATCCCCAGTCGCCCTGCAAAATGCCGCAGTATTTCGGGACGACCTCTGCTGTCACGCCATCGTCGATGCACAGCCCGCGCACAATCCCTTTTTCGTCCGTGCGCAGCCAGCCGGGGACGACCCCCAACCATTCTGCATAGCGCCCAACCACCGATCCTCCGTGGCCGTTCTCTTCAATCCACGATGCCACCGCTGCATCGTTCATCCGGACCGACCCCTCGGTGCGGGCCAGTTTTTCAAGGTTTGGCGGCAGGTTTGTCAGGAAGAACACGATAAATGTCAGCGCAAGTGCAGTCAGAATCATGACGCCCAAGCGCCTGATCACAAATTTTAGCATGTCCGGTTCCCCATTGGCGCCAAGCAGTGTCGGCGGCTGATTGCGATTATTTTTATGCAATCAGGTTTGGTCGAAGGCAGCATCAGTCCGGCTTGGCTGGCTGGGCACATCGTGACGTGCCCAGCCAATTCGATAAGCGTTATGTCAACGACCACTTGTAGTGGTGGTGCTCAAACGATGGATGCATGTCGATAACGACATTTTCCTTGGCATGGCGATAGAGTGACCGCCAGAACGGCTGAATGATCACGCCTTCGTCTTGCAGGATGGTTTCCATCGTTACCATTACTTCGCGGCGTGCATCGGCGTCGGCAAGCGATTTTGCCTTTGCCATTGCGGCATCGAAATCAGGATTTGCCATGCCGGTTTCGTTCCACGAACCGGTTGTGGTATAGGCATAGTCCATATTCTGGATCGCCAAAGGGCGGTGGTTCCAGGTGGTCGACGAGAACGGATATTTCTGCCAATCATTCCAGAAGGTTGACCCCGGCAAGACAGTGCGTTTCACGTTAGCTCCGGCGTCGCGCAACTGTGCTGCAACGGCGTCAGTTGTGGCCGCTTCCCATCCGTCATCAAGCGAAATGATTTCGAACTCTGCATCCGCCAATCCAGCAGCTTCCAAGGCAGGCTTGAGCGCCGCAGGATCAATGACCTGAGCCGCGATTTTAGCGTATTCAGGGTGGACCGGGCAGACATGGTGGTTTTCGGCAGTTGTGCCCAGACCACTGTAGCCAAGTTCCAGCACAACCTTCGGATCAACCGCTTTTTGGATTGCCTGACGGACGGCTTTGTCCTTGTAAAGCTCGCTTGTGGCACCGTTCATGCGCACGACAATTGTCGCTGCAGTCACGGCTTCAAGCTTTTTCATGCTCATGCCGTCAAGGATACCAATGTAATCTCCCGTTGACTCGTAGTTTACATCAACTTCGTCAGAGCCGAACAGCGCCACCATGGCTGAGGGATCAGTGCCATAGTCAATGTAGTGAATTTCGTCCAAAGGTGCTGTGCCGCCCCACCAGACATGTGTCGCCGGTGCGCGCACCAGTGTCATTTTCTGGCCAACCATGATCTCCCCCGGAAGATATGGACCGGTACCGATTGCGTTGGTTGACGGATCAGACCCATCAACAAACGAGGCATGCACAACTGCCGAAGGATAATCCGAAATGGTCGCCACTATGGCAATATCCGGAACGCTCATCATCAGTTTGACAGTGCTTTCATCGGCCTTGACGACCGAACCCTCCCGCAACCGGGTGACCATCACGGCGGCACCTTTATCGTCAACCTTGGCCGTGCCATCGGCATTCATCGCGGCCACCGATTCACTCAGGCCAGGGAAACGCGACGCCATTGCGTTGCCTTCAACGCTGCCATCGGTCCAGCGGCCAAACATCCGCACCACGTCATCTGCAGTGAACGCGTCGCCGTTGTTCCACTTGACGCCCTGACGCACTTTCAGCGTGTACTCGGTAGCATCCGCGTTGGCTTCCCAGGATTCCAACAAACGGCCTTCAAAGCTGCCATCGGGGTTATACTGGATCAGATATTCCAGCCAGCCGCGGTAAATGTTGGCGATCTGGGGCCAATCTGCCAGACGCGGGTCTTTTTGCGCTCTGGTTTCCATCGCAATCCGCAGAATACCACCCACTTTGGCCTCTTGCGCGGCAACTGGCGCATTCAGGCCCAGCAGGCCATAGGCTGCTACGGTGGACACACCCAACGCAGTGGCGCGGGTCAGGAATTCGCGGCGGCTCAGTTTGCCATCACGCACTTCTTGCGCGTGCATCAACGCCGCTGGGTGCAACGGCGCCTCAATCTTTTGCATTTTCGTCATTGTCGTCTCCCTGGAAAGGTCAAGCCTTGTGCTTATTATGGGTGAGCTGCCCTTTGGCACGCTTGTCCTTGATGTCCATGCCCCACGCAGAACAAGACAGGGATAGTCGCGCAACCAAAAGCCAAGCATCACCGCTGTATTCCGCATCTTTTCACCCCGTGCGTCAACGGCTGGATTCGCCTTGGCGTGACACGTTTGCGACATAAAGGCACCAGATCGGCATTTCTGCGGGTTTGATCCGTCGCATCAGGCCAATCCGCCTAAAACGGATGCACTTCCGCCAAAGCGGACAGCATCGCAGAGAATCACTTGCAGACGGTCAGATCACGGCGCGCGGCGAAAAGCCGTTGGCGAAACGCCCGTCAGATGCGCGAAGGCCCGGGTGAAATAGGCGGGCGACGTAAATCCAAGGCTGGTGCCAATGCGCCCCACCGCCATATCGGTTTCCGACAGCATCCGGCGGGCTTCAAAAATCCGGCGGTCTTGCAGCAGATCAATCGCAGATCGCCCGCAGGCAGCCCGGCAGCAGCGCGTCAGATGCGTGGCGGTAACCCCTAAGGCCACCGCCAATTCGCCGACACCGACGCCACGGCGAAACTCACTCTCCATCAGCGCGGTATAGCGGGCGACCAGACGGCGTGCCGCATCGGGGCGGGGTGTCTCGGGCGCAGCGCGCACGGCCTGCCGTTCCAGCCAAACCCCCAGCAATCCCAGATAGTGCCGCGCTGCGCGGTCATGCGCCGGGGTGTCGGCGTCCATTTCGCGCTGGATCATATCCAGCACCATATTCAGGTCTTGCTGGGCATGCACTTCGCGGATGCGCAGATGCTGGGGCGCGGCGGGCAGGATTACAGACGAATCGCGGCCAAAAAACACTGCCGTGCCAAAGACTTGCGGCCCAACTTCAAATCCGTGCATCACACCTGCGGGAATATAGATGGCATTATGTGCGGTGTAACCCCGCGTCACACCCGCAATGGTGATCCGCCCCTGACCCTTGGTGAACCACAAAAAACACGGCTCTGACAGGGTGCGCATCGCCTCGACACGCCACCGGCCACCAGCAGCAAGCCGGGGGATCGCAACGAGGCGCATCTGCGAAGGGTCTGCGGTGTAAATTGTCATGGGCGCCCCGGAATTATTCGTCCAGACTAAGCAGCCCAGCCGCACAACCCAAGCGAAATAATGGCAAGACCCGCGCCCGAAAGCGACTTGCCGCCGAAAGCTGTGGACAAGTCTGTGGACATCAGCCGCGCTCGGGCAGGGCGAGTTGTCGCCACTCCTTCATTTGCGAGCGGAACCATGTTCGTTGCCGCTTGGCATATTGGCGCGAGGCCAATGTTGCCGCCTGCACCGCTTGATCCAGCGCCATCTCGCCGCGCAGGTGCGCGAGCAGCTCTGGCGCGCCGATGGCCTTGGCCCAAGGCTGGTTCGGTTGCCAATGGGGCAGGGCCGCGCGCACTTCGTCCAACGCGCCTGCCGCCATCATCGCCGCAAAACGTGCGTCGATCCGGGAGTTTAGCCAGTTAACCTCGGGCATGATCACCAGCGCCTCGCAGTGGGCCAGCGGCAGATCAGCGGGGCCGGTGCTGTCTTGCCACTCAGACAGCCCGCGCCCTGTGGCACGCAACACCTCCCATGCGCGCTGCACCCGAACGGGGTTTGCGGTGTCAATGCGCGCCCGTGTGCGTGCATCCAAGTCTGCCAGCAGCGCCCCAAATCCTTCGGCGGCCATTCGCACGTCGGCCTCGACGCGTACGGTTGCAGGGGTGGCAGGTATCGCGGCCAGACCCATCGTCAGGGCTTTGAAATACAACCCCGTGCCGCCCACAATCACCACGGGGCGGCTCAGATAGGCCTGCACCTCCCGTAACCAATGCCCCACCGAATAGGGCTGATCGCGCCCGACATGCCCATAAAGCGCATGCGCAAATGCGGCTTCATCCGCCACGCCGGGCCGCGCCGACAGCACCCGCCAGCAGTCGTACACCTGCAAGGCGTCCGCGTTCACGATCACCCGACCATCGCGCGCTGCCAGCTGCATCGCCAGCGCAGATTTGCCGCTTGCCGTTGGTCCTGCGATCAGGATCGGTGCGTCGCGCGATACATCGTTCAGTCGTAAAGACACGCAGCCCTCCTTTCGCATTGGCCAAAATATCCCGGGGGTTTGGGGGCTGGCCCCCAACGGCGGGCACAATCCCCGCCCACTCTGACGATCCTTGGTTGAACCTGCCCCCGTTTTGCGACATTTTGCGCGCCAGTCAAACCCTGACACGACATCAAGGAAAAATTCCATGCCCGCAACCGCTGAGCCGCAGATAACCTACGACCGCGTGATGCTGAAAATCTCGGGTGAGGCGCTGATGGGCGATCTGGGATATGGGCTGCATCCGCCAACCGTTGCCCGCATCGCCGCAGAAGTGAAATCGGTGCATGATCTGGGGGTCGAAATTTGTATGGTGATTGGCGGCGGCAATATCTTTCGCGGCTTGCAAGGATCGGCCCAAGGAATGGAGCGCACCACCGCCGATTATATGGGGATGCTTGCCACCGTGATGAACGCCCTGGCCATGCAGTCATCCTTGGAAGAGCTGGGCATCCACACCCGGGTGATTTCCGCCATCCCGATGGATCAGGTGTGCGAGCCCTATCTCCGCCGCCGCGCTGTGCGCCACCTTGAGAAAAAGCGCGTCTGCATCTTTGCGGCGGGCACCGGCAATCCGTATTTCACCACCGACACCGCAGCCACCCTGCGCGCCAATGAAATGGCCTGTCAGGCGATCTTCAAGGGCACCAAGGTGGACGGCGTTTACGACAAAGACCCCAAGAAATTCCCCGATGCCAAACGCTATGACACCGTGACCTATGACGAGGTTTTGCAACAGCATCTGGGCGTGATGGATGCCAGCGCCATTGCCTTGGCGCGCGACAACAATTTGCCGATCATCGTGTTCAGTCTGGATGAACCCGGCGGCTTTCGCGGTATTCTGTCGGGGCGCGGCACTTATACGCGCGTGCACGGCGATTTGCCCCGCACATAAAGCATGCAACCGCTAGCCCCTATACCCTATACCCTTGCACCTGCTTGCTGCTATAGACGCACAACAGGTTGCAGTGCTGACAACCGATACGGAAAGAAACGCCCATGCCTGACGATCTAGAGATTGACCTTGATGCCAT
>JAYUHO010000398.1:0-7795 GCA_043766915.1 Cypionkella sp. | reverse complement strand
CGCCGTCAACGTCGTCTTGCCGTGGTCAACGTGGCCGATTGTGCCAATGTTAACGTGCGGTTTGTTCCGTTCAAACTTTGCCTTTGCCATGATGGCCTCCTGATATCTGTCGGTTGGATGGGCATATTGCCCATCCTACGGGATGGTAGGATGGGCGATCCGCCCATCCCGCTTATGCAAACTTCTTCTGAATCTCGTCCGAGATGTTCTGCGGAACGGCGTCATAGTGATCAAACGACATCGCAAACGTCGCCCGACCAGAGGTCATCGACCGCAGCGTGTTGATATAGCCGAACATGTTCGCCAAAGGCACCATCGCGGAGATGACATTCGCATTGCCGCGGCTGTCTTGTCCGTTGATCATACCCCGACGTGATGTCAAGTCGCCGATCACACCACCGGTGTATTCCTCTGGCGTCACCACTTCGACCGTCATGATCGGTTCCAGCAGCTTTGCGCCGGCTTTCTTCAACCCGTCGCGCATCGCAGCACGGGCGGCGATCTCAAAAGCCAGAACGCTGGAGTCAACGTCATGGTAGGCGCCGTCGATCAGCGCCACCTTGAAATCGATCACCGGGAAACCTGCCAACGGACCGGAATCCATGACCGACTTGATGCCTTTTTCGACGCCGGGGATATATTCCTTCGGCACCGAACCGCCCACAACTTTGGCCTCGAACGAATAGCCTTCGCCGGGGGCCGTTGGGCTGATGATCAACTTGACGCGCGCGAACTGGCCGGTACCACCGGTTTGTTTCTTGTGCGTGTAGTCGATCTCATGCTCACGGCTGATGGTTTCGCGATAAGCCACCTGAGGCGCACCGATATTCGCCTCAACCTTGAATTCGCGACGCATCCGGTCAACGAGGATATCAAGGTGAAGTTCGCCCATGCCCTTCATGATCGTTTGGCCCGATTCAATATCGGTTTCCACACGGAAGGACGGATCTTCGGCAGCCAGACGGGCCAACGCAATGCCCATCTTTTCCTGATCAGCCTTGGTTTTCGGTTCCACCGCAATTTCGATAACCGGAACCGGGAAGGTCATGGTTTCCAGAACAACCGGGTTTGTCGGATCGCACAGCGTATCACCCGTGGTGGTTTCTTTCAGGCCGCCAAGGGCAATGATATCGCCCGCAAACGCCTCAGAGATTTCCTCACGGTCGATGGCATGCATCATCATCATGCGACCAACGCGCTCTTTACGCTCTTTGGTCGCGTTCATCATCGCATCGCCCTTGGCCAAAGTGCCCGAATAAATACGGGTAAAGGTCAGGGAACCGACGAACGGGTCGTTCATGATCTTGAACGCCAGCGCCGAGAACGGCTGATCATCAGAGGCAGACCGCGAGATGTTGCGGGTTTCAGATTCGTCACCGGGTTTGAAGCCCATGTAAGGCGGCACGTCCAAAGGCGTTGGCAAATAGTCGATAACCGCGTTCAACAACGGCTGTACGCCTTTGTTTTTGAACGCAGAACCAGCCATAACCGGGATGAACGCAATCGCCAGACACCCCTTGCGGATCAGGGCGCGCAGTTCTTCAACTGTCGGCTCTGTTCCTTCAAGATACGCTTCCATCGCGGCGTCGTCTTGTTCTACCGCGGTTTCCAGCAGGTTATAGCGCCACTGCTTGGCCTCTGCCTGCAAAGACTCGCGGATCGGTTGACGCACCCAGGATGCGCCCAGATCTTCGCCCTCATAGACCCATTCTTCCATGGTCACGAGATCGATGATGCCTTCCAGTTTGTCTTCTGCGCCAATCGGCAAAGCGATTGGAACAGCGTTCGCACCCGTGCGGTCTTTGATCATCTTGACGCAGTTGAAGAAATCAGCGCCGGTTTTGTCCATTTTATTGACGAACACAATCCGTGGCACTTTATACCGGTCGGCTTGACGCCAAACGGTTTCGGTCTGCGGCTCAACGCCTGCGTTGCCGTCCAGCAGAACTACAGCGCCATCGAGAACCGCCAAAGACCGTTCAACTTCAATGGTGAAGTCAACGTGGCCGGGGGTGTCGATGATGTTGAAGCGAAACTTGTCGGCGCGCGCATGTTCCAAACCCGGATCAATTGTCCGCTCCCAGAACGTGGTGGTGGCAGCCGAGGTGATCGTGATGCCACGCTCTTGCTCTTGCTCCATCCAGTCCATGGTGGCCGCGCCATCATGGACTTCACCGATTTTATGCGATTTACCTGTGTAATACAGGATCCGCTCGGTTGTGGTGGTTTTGCCGGCGTCAATATGGGCGATGATGCCAAAATTGCGATAGCGGTCCAGTGGGTATTCGCGTGCCATGATAACCCCTTACCAGCGGTAGTGGCTGAATGCTTTGTTTGCATCGGCCATTTTATGGGTATCTTCGCGTTTCTTAACAGCCGTGCCACGGTTGTTGACAGCGTCCGACAACTCGGCCGCCAGACGCTCTTCCATGGTGTTTTCGTTGCGCTTGCGCGCGGCGATAATCAGCCAACGGATGGCCAACGCTTCGCGGCGTTCGGTGCGCACTTCAACAGGAACCTGATACGTTGCACCACCGACGCGGCGCGAACGCACTTCGACGGACGGCTTTACGTTTTCCAGCGCTTCGTGGAAGGCCGAAATTGGTTCGCGCTTCAACCGGGTCTGAACCCGATCCAATGCGCCATAGACAATGCCTTCTGCGATGGACTTTTTGCCATCCAGCATAAGGTTGTTCATGAATTTGGTCAGAACCCGATCGCCATACTTGGCATCGGGAAGAATTTCGCGCTTTTCTGCGGCGTGACGACGAGACATGTTTTAGTTCCTCACTTCGGACGCTTGGCGCCGTATTTCGAACGACGCTGACGACGGTCTTTGACGCCTTGGGTATCCAAAACGCCGCGAAGGATGTGATAGCGCACACCGGGCAAATCCTTGATACGGCCGCCGCGGATCAGAACCACAGAGTGTTCCTGAAGGTTGTGCTTTTCACCGGGAATATAGCAGATCACTTCAAAGCTGTTGGTCAGACGCACTTTGGCGACTTTCCGCATGGCCGAGTTCGGCTTTTTAGGTGTCGTTGTATAAACGCGCGTACAAACGCCGCGCTTTTGTGGGCATGATTCCAAGTGCTGCGACTTGGACTTGCGCACATTAGGCTCCCGCGGTTTGCGGATAAGCTGTTGGATAGTTGGCATTCACGTTCCTCGTGTTGCCCCGATCTTAGGGCTGTCAATACTCACGTCCAACCGGACGCACTGCTTCTCGACGTCACTTTGTGCGAACCACAAAATGATAAAACCGCAAACGTCCCCCAAAGGGGCGGTGCGGTGGAATTCCAGAGGATCGGGGTTATTGGCCCGGATCATGACCACATCAAGTTATAGAACCCGGCTGATAACGAGGTGTTACTTTGTCGGTTAGGCGGGCTGATAGACAGAGTCGTGGGGGATGTCAACAGGGCAGCAGCGGCGATTGCCTCAGTCTGGCGGCGCGTTACCGCAATCGCATGGCGCGGGCCAAAACTGCCGCAATCAACGCCACAAACAGCATGGCCAACAGCACGTCTGACAAGAAATGCCGTCCCGCCGCCACCCGTTGCCACGCGGTAAACAGCGGCACCGCGATGGCAATTGCCTGTCCCAGCCAAAAGCCCCACACAGGCATCCGCCCACGGTTCGCCGCCAGAATCAACAACAGGGCGATGGCCAGCGCCATGGCCCCCGCCGCCTCGCCCGACACAAACGAACAGTTCGAGACGCATTGTTCGGTGATCTGATAGGGGGCCGTGAACTGCGCAGTGCCGCCGAAATTGACGGTATTCAGCGGGCGGGCGCGGCCCCAATGTTCCTTTAGAACCACATTCACCAGCAGTCCCGGCCCCGACACAAAAATCAGCAGGATATAGCCCCAAAGCCTGATACCCAATCCCATCACCGGCCTGCGCAGCAGTGCCGTGACAAATGTCATCCCAAGGGCAAACACAACCATCGCGATGGATGCGTCCCAAAGCGCCAGTCGCAAAGGCTCGATGCCCGGAAATGCCTCAGCGGGAAAACCGCGCCCGTCATAGAACGATTGCGTCACCGTCAAATCCAGCGCGGGCCACAGCGAAAAAGCAGCAAAAACCCCAAGGCTTAGCGCTGCAAGAACCGCGATCGACCTACGGCTAGCCGGCCACATTCAGGCACCCCACATCCACCAGATAGGCGGCAAGCCCGTCGCCTTCATACGCGCCACCCTTGGTTTGCAGCGCCAGCACGATGGCTGGCTGCAGGCAATCCGGGGATGTGGCCGAAATCACCAAAATTTGCCCGGTAAGATCCGTTGGCAAGGGATAGCGTTGCTCATAGTGGTTCTGCGCCCGCCCTTTTGGTCTTGGCGCATAGATCGTCAGCCCCCTATCACGCCCTGTGTAAAACAAATCTGCCAAGACATCGCGGTTATCGGCATAAATCGGGGCGTTGCCCGCATCGGCAGAGAGCGCGATGATCTGCCGGCTCAGATCAGCCCGGCCCAATTGGCGGGCCAACAGCGGGGCGTCGTTCCGTTGAATGGTCGGAAATATCACCAGCAGCGGCAAAATCAGGCAGAACGCGCCATTGATGGCAAAAGAGGCCACCCGCAGCCGGGGACGATTTTCAAGCACTGCCATCGCCAGAATAATCCCGATGAAATAGGCGGCAACCGCCCAGTTGGCGTAGGCCTTATCCAACAGCGCCTGAACGCTGACCACGGCCAAGGCCGGAATGGCAAAGGCGGCCATCGCGTGGCGGTCGCTTGGGCGCAGGAACGTTGTCAACAGGGCGCCAAACAGGATCGGGCCCATCACTGCAAACTGGCTGACAAAGAACTCCGCCAACCGCGCCAGTGTAAAGTTAGCCAAGAGGTTTTCGTTGCGAACCCAGCCGACGTTGTCGGCGGTATGCGACAGCGTGGTGAACTGGTGCGTCAGGTTCCACGCGACGTTGGGTGAGATCACCGCTGCAAAAGCCACCAGCATCACCCCCGCATGCGCCCAACTGATCCTTTGATCTTTGCGCAGCACCGCCGCCAGCGCGACGCCGATCAGAAAGTATAGTGCCACGTATTTGGCCATGAACGCCAAGCCAACAAAGACTCCGGCAAAAGCGGCAAAGCGGGCGGTCGGAGTCTCGATCAACCGTCGATGAAAATACAATGCAGCGGCAAAAAACGGTGCCATCACTGTATCCGTAGACATCAGCAAACTGCCCAAAGCCACCATCGGCAACGTTGCATAGCCCGCAGCCACGCAAACAGCCAACCGCGCGCCATACGTCCGCGCCGTCAACGCCGCCAATATCAGCGCCGTCAGCCCGTGCAACGCCGCCCCCGGCATCCGCACCCAAAACGGCGCATCACTGCCTGCAAGCGTTGTTACGGCCCCGATCAGCCACGCGATCAGCGGCGGTTTGGAGTAATAACCAAAGGCAAACTCTTGCCCCCACAACCAGTACTGCGACTCATCCACAAACAAATCTGTGCGATCAAATGCCAACAGCGCCCAGCGCAGCAACGTTATCGTCCCGACGATCAACAGCGCCGGACGCAGCCAGTCGCGCCTGTCACTCAACACGACGGCCCGCATCTTTCTTGATCAGCCAAAGGTTACGGCTATAGACGATAACCCCCGGCAACTGACCAAGGATAATCACCAGATCAAGTTTGTGGACGCCGTAAGCCAGCACAACCAACCCACCGAAAATCGACAGATACCAAAAGGCTACCGGCATCACCGACCGGCCTGCGCGTTCGGACGCGATCCACTGCACAATAAAGCGTGCGGTGAACAGCAACTGGCCCAGCAAGCCAACGCCCAGCCAAACCGCATCACGGGCGTTGCCAGCGCCAAGTTTGCTAAGCAATTCGTGCATCATTTGCTGTCATCCAAGACCCGGGCCTTCTTGCGGCGGCGCAACAGCCAGGCCACCCCGGCCAGATCAGCAATGCCCACCAGCCCGCGCTGCAAGTTTGAATAGTTTGACCGCCCGGCCCCGCGCGGACGATGGGTTACATCCACATGCGCAACCTGCCAACCATCGCGCGCAAAGAGTGCCGGCAAGTAGCGGTGCATATGATCGAAATAGGGCAGATCCAGAAACGCCTCACGCCGGAACGCTTTCAGGCCGCACCCTGTATCACGGGTGCCGTCTTTCAAAATCCAACCCCGGACGCGATTGGCAAGCCGCGAGGCAATCTTTTTGGACCATGTATCCTGCCGCCCAACCCGCTGACCTGCCACCAGTCCGATCTTGCCGGTCGCGTCGGCCAACAATGGGGCCACCAATGCTGGCAATTCTTCGGGTGGGTTTTGTCCATCGCCATCCAACGTGCAGATAAACGGCGCAGTTGCTGCCCGCACACCCGAATGCACCGCAGCCGACTGGCCGCCAGAGCGATCATGCCGGATGACGCGCAGATGCGGCATGGTTTCCGCCCGGGCCGCCAAAACCGCGACCGACGCATCGGTTGACCCGTCATCAACCACGATAATCTCAAACGGGGCGTGGGCGCTCATCGCTGTATCAATGGCGTTGACCAGACCGACAATATTGTCAGCCTCATTCCTGGCGGGGATGACAATAGACACATTGGCGGAAACTACGGTCATGACCTGCCCAAATGGGGATGAAATCGCTGGTGTCTCTATAGGGCAGCACCAGGGGCCATGCAAATGGATCAGGCGCGCAAGGCGGCGCGTAAGCGCAGTTTGCGTTCGCGCCATAAGGTATAGATGCCCGTTGCCACGACAATCGCAGCACCCACCAG
The DNA here is from genome assembly GCA_043766915.1 of Cypionkella sp. Classification (GTDB taxonomy): domain Bacteria; phylum Pseudomonadota; class Alphaproteobacteria; order Rhodobacterales; family Rhodobacteraceae; genus JANNAT01. The sequence goes on along the minus strand of JAYUHO010000398.1, from coordinate 1,044 downwards.
TGTCCAGCCATCTGGCAAAGTGCGAAACAGAACCCAGCCGAACAGAATGGCCCACAGCAGCGCCATATACCGAAACGGGGCGACAAACCCGATATCGCCGACCCGCATGACCATGACGATGAACAAATACCCCACGATCAATCCGGCAGAGGCCCCGGCCAGCATCAGCACCTGATAGGCGGTCACGGGCTGCCAGCCCTGCACCGCCACGCCCGCCGCACCCATCACCGTAACCGCAATCGCCGCCCAAAGGGCCACGGCAACCGATGGCACATCGCGCGACAATTCCCGCGTCGCCAGATCGCGCACCACCACGCAGGCGACCGACCCCAGACCAAACACCGACCAGATGTCGAACCCAGCTGTGCCGGGTTTGATGATCAACAGCACGCCCAGAAAACCGATCCCGATGGCCAGCATCCGCCGCCAGCCGATATGATCGCCGAAAACGAGGGCAGCCGTCAGCGGCACCACCAACGGCAAAGACTGCATGATTGCAGACAGATTGGCCAAAGGCATGTGGACCAAGGCCTGCAGGAAAAATACCGTCCCGCCAACCTCGGCAAGCGTGCGCACCGCCAGCACGACCTGATCGCGCCCCTTGGGCACCATCGACACCCCGCCCGTCAGCAGGGCTGCGATCAGAACGAGGACTGCGACGGTCAATCCGCCGCGGATAAAGATCGCCTGAAACAGCGGCACGTCTTGGGTGATCGCCTTCATGAAGCTGTCGTTGACGGTGAAGGCCAGCATGGCGATGTTCATGTAAAACACGCCGCGCATGTTGTCTGATAATGGCATCGTCCGCTCCGGGCTTGCTGGCGCAGGGGTATCAGGTGGGGGGGGAGGCTGCCAGAGCAAAGCGGGTTCGGGAGCGGATGAAAAGCATGTCCACGCGTGGACAGAAGGTTGGGTTGAGGGATTTCATGGGGTTACAAGTGATGTTTAGAGCGTGTCGCCAGTGTTTCGATTCAGGATTCCCAAGTTGAGAGGATTGTGATTCAGTGATCCTGCCAGATATGGAGGGGTCGGAATGGGCAAGCC
>JAYUHO010000397.1:0-2947 GCA_043766915.1 Cypionkella sp. | reverse complement strand
TTCTGGCAGTTTGGCTGGCGCTGCGGATCATTGATGCCGCTAAACCCCGGTCGGTTTGAGCGGCCGAAGTGTCGTTTTCACTTGCCGCGGTGATGGCTACGGGCTAGCACTGGACCGTCAGGTTCGGGAGAATCCGGCAGCCCGCAACGGCTGACGGTGCCGAAGGAGCAACCGCCCCGGTAAACTCTCAGGCGCAAGGGACCGTTTCTGACGACAGACTCTGGAGAGTTCCCGGCATGCCGGGACGCCGAAGGGATAACGATCTCAGGCGCCCCAATGGGGTAAGGACAGAGGGGGCATCGGGGGGCAGGGATTATCCTGCCTGAACGGTGCCGGTATGCTTTTTCCGGCTGATGACAGGAGGCGGCTTTGGCCGAAGACTTTTACAAGCTGGGATTACATGATCTTCACATAACCCTTGGTGGCCGCATGGTGGCCTTTGCGGGTTATGAAATGCCGGTGCAATATCCCGCAGGCGTGATGGCCGAACATCTGCACACCCGGGCCGCTGCGGGCCTGTTCGACGTCAGCCATATGGGGCAGGTGATTTTGCGGCCCCGTGGCAGCTATGAGGCGACAGCGTTGGCGTTCGAATCGCTGATGCCCGTTGACGTGCTGGCCGTGCAACCCGGGAGGCAACGCTATGGCCTGTTCACCAATGATACCGGCGGGATTTTGGACGATCTGATGTTTGCCAACCGGGGCGATCATATTTTTGTCGTGGTGAACGCGGGCTGCAAGGCGGATGATATCGCGCATATGACGGCGCATTTGTCGGGCGTGTGCGAGGTGATTGCGGTGACCGACCGCGCTCTTCTGGCAGTGCAGGGGCCAATGGCCGAGGCGGCGTTGGCGCGTCTGGTGCCTGATGTCACCGCAATGCGGTTCATGGATCAGGCTGTCGTGACCACGCTGTTCGGGGCGTTGTGGATATCTCGGTCCGGCTATACCGGCGAGGACGGGTTCGAGATTTCCGTGCCAAATGCGGGCGCGCGGGGATTGGCTGATGCCCTTTTGGCGATGCCAGAAGTGATGCCAATCGGTTTGGGCGCGCGCGACAGCCTGCGGCTTGAGGCGGGTTTGTGTCTTTATGGGCATGATATCAACACGCTGACCAGCCCGGTCGAAGCAGGCCTTGCGTGGGCCATCCAGAAATCACGCCGACGCGGTGGCGCGCGCGCGGGCGGTTTCCCCGGGGCGGCGCGTATTCTGGAAGAGTTGCAAAATGGCTCCGAACGCCTGCGTGTCGGCCTCCGCCCCGATGGCCGCGCGCCGATGCGCGAAGGCACGTTGTTGTTTGATCCCGATGGCACGCCCTTGGGCGAAGTGACGTCGGGCGGCTTTGGTCCCTCGGTACAAGCGCCGATTGCCATGGGGTATGTCGCGGCCAAACACGCCAAGATCGGCAGCAAACTGGAAGGCGATGTGCGCGGCAAACGCCTACCCGTCACAGTTTGTGCCACCCCGTTTCATCCCACCACCTACAAACGTTAAGGACGTATCATGAAGTACACAAAAGATCACGAATGGCTGCGCGTTGAAGGCGATCTGGTTGTGGTCGGCATCACCGAACATGCCGCCACGGCGCTGGGCGATGTGGTGTTTGTCGAATTACCGGAAATTGAAACCGTTGTCGCCGAGGGTGATGAAGTGGTGGTGATTGAAAGCGTCAAGGCGGCATCTGATATTCTGGCCCCGGTAGACGGCGAAATTGTTGAAGTGAATGACAAGCTGGCAGAAAATCCGGGCTTGGTGAACGCCGATCCCACCGGGGCTGCGTGGTTTTTCAAGATGCGAATTGATGATTTGTCAGTGCTGGACGCGTTGATGGATGAGGATGAGTATTTGGAATTGATCGGGTAAGAACAGACGGGATATTCAAATTTTTTCGAAAAAATTTGCAAAATCCTTCGAAGGATTTTGACGGGCGCACCGCCGCGCCCGTCTGCACGCCACTTGGGAAATTGACATGACCTTTACCCCTATTGACTATAACCCCTACGATTTCGCCAACCGCCGCCACATCGGCCCATCGCCGGATGAAATGGCCTTGATGCTGCAGGCGGTCGGTGTGCCGTCGCTGGACGTGCTGATTGACCAAACCGTGCCGTCCTCGATCCGGCAGGCCAACCCACTGACATGGGCGCCGCTGTCTGAACACGGGCTGTTGGAAAAAATGCGGCACGTGGCCGATAAAAACACCGTGATGACCAGCCTGATCGGGCAGGGCTATTTCGGCACCGTCACCCCCCCCGCCATTCAGCGCAATATTTTGGAAAACCCGGCGTGGTATACCGCCTATACCCCCTATCAGCCCGAAATCGCCCAAGGCCGCCTAGAGGCGCTGTTGAACTTTCAAACCATGATCGCCGATCTGACCGGGCTGCCAGTTGCCAATGCCAGCCTGCTGGACGAGGCCACCGCGGCGGCCGAAGCGATGACGATGGCGCAGCGCTGTGCCAAATCCAAGGCGGTCGCGTTTTTTGTTGATGAAGGCTGCCATCCGCAGACCATCGACGTGATCAAAACCCGCGCGGCCCCCCTGGGCATAGAGGTGATCGTCGGCGCACCGGAAACCATGCTGCCCGATCAGGTGTTTGCGGCGATCTTCCAATATCCGGGCACCTATGGCCATGTGCGCGATTTCACCGCCGAAATTTCGGCCCTGCATGCTGCCCGCGCCATCGGTATCGTGGCAACCGATCTGTTGGCGCTGACCATGCTGAAGGAACCGGGTGCGATGGGGGCCGATATTGCCGTGGGATCCAGCCAAAGATTTGGGGTGCCGATGGGATATGGCGGGCCACATGCCGCGTTTTTCGCCTGTAAGGATGATCTGAAACGATCGATGCCGGGGCGCATTGTCGGCGTGTCAATAGATGCGCGCGGCAACAAAGCCTACCGGCTGTCACTGCAAACCCGCGAGCAACATATCCGCCGCGAAAAA
>JAYUHO010000396.1:0-2965 GCA_043766915.1 Cypionkella sp. | reverse complement strand
GATCATCAAAGCAGGTCAGCGTGTCTGTAACCTGAACCTCAAAGCCCGCTGCAGAAAGATCGGCGGCGAACAGGGCGGCCACCTTATCCGGTTCATGCCCCGGCCAGCCGCCCCATGTGATCAGTGCCTTGTGTGCCATGCCCGCCCCCTGTTTTGCCGCAGCCTGTCGGGGCAGCGGGCAAAGGTCAAGCATTAGGGCGGTTCAGGTTTGGCCGGACCCGGAATTCGCTGCCTCTCGCTTCGCGCGAACGCGATTTCCGATGGCCTTGTTTCTATAAAAACTGAACCGCTTTAGAACCGCTGCGGGTCAGCCGGTTTGTTGGCCATGATGATTTCTATTTCAGCCAAGACGTCTGACGTTAGCTTGGGCTTATTTTGCAGGCAGGCAAGATTGTCGGTCAACTGACTGGCCCGCGAGGCACCAAGAATAACGGTGGACACGCGGGGGTTGGCAAGGCACCACAACAGCGCCATATGCGCCAATGGCAGGCCGGATTTCGCGGCCAGATCAGCCAGCGCGCGGGTTTTAACCAGCTTTTGCTGGCCAAGGTCAGAGGTCAACATATCGCGCAGCCATTCGTAGCCAGGCAAGGTCATGCGGCTGTCGTTCGGGATTGCGCCATTGTATTTCCCGGTCAGAATACCCGATGCAAGCGGCGACCAGATTGTGGTTCCAAGCCCGTAGGTGTCATAAATTGGCGCATAGTCTGACTCGACCTTCTGGCGTTCAAACAGATTGTACTGCGGTTGCTCCATGGTGGGGGGTGTCAGGCCCGTGCTGCGCGCCACCGCGTGCGCCTCGGTGATCTGTTGGCCCGACCATTCCGAGGTGCCCCAATACAGCACCTTGCCTTGGGCAATCAGATTGTGCATCGCCCGCACGGTTTCCTCGATAGGGGTGTCAATATCGGGGCGGTGGCAGAAATAAAGGTCAAGGTGATCAACCTGAAGACGGCGAAGGGCGGCATGGCAGGCTTCGGTGACATGCTTGGCAGACAATCCGCGCTGGGTCGGTTTCTGGCCACCCCAGAACACTTTGGAGGACACGATATAGCTGTCACGGCTCCACTTCAGCGCCGCCAGGGCTTCACCCATCAGGGTTTCCGACGCGCCGGATTCATACCCTTCGGCATTATCAAAGAAATTTATACCGGCATCATAGGCCAGCGTCATCAATGATTTGGCATCAGACCCATCCACCTGCTTGCCAAAGGTAACCCAAGAGCCGAACGAAAGTTCGGAAACCTTCAGGCCGGATTTGCCCAAACGACGATAGTCCATGATCGTGCTCCATTGCTTAGTGTAGCTGTTGTGGGACAGATAGACTTTCAGGCCGCAATTACCAGCAGTTAAGTGCGCGCAGTTGGGGAGCAGGCACCGCAAAGACGAGATTTTCTGGTGCCACGAACGACACCCAGTTGAATGGCTTTTGGCGCGCAGGCCATTTTATGTGTAAAAAATCTTTGACACCAAGTATTAAATATCATACCAAAAGATCAGAAAACCATACTTGGGGCCGAATCTGTCATGTCTTTTGAAGAACGCAACGCCGTGTCCGGCATTCTTGCTTGTTTTGTGGCCTGGAGCATTATGCTGTGGGTCTTGGTGCAAAACTCTGTCGCCGGGGTCTATGATGGCGCGGCGGGACCGATGCTTTGGGCGCGGGCGGTGCTGTGGTTGATTTTGATCGGTATCGCTGCGGCGATTGCGATGACGATCCTGTTCAACATCGCCTATGCGGTTATCACGGGCGAGAAGAAGCCTGACTTTCTGCGCGATGAACGCGATACAATGATTGGCTTGCGCGGTATTCAGGCAACCCTGATTGTGATCAACGTCGGCATCATAGGGGCGATTATCGCGCTTGCGGCTGGCGCGTCGACCCTGGTCGTGCTGAACATGATCCTTGCCGCCTGCGCGCTTAGCAGTTTTGCAAGTGAAGTGACCAAACTGTTCCTTTACCGGCGGGGTTTTTGACCTTGGCTCGCGCCAGAATTACCAATCAAATCCGCCGATTGCGGTTTGATGCCGCCGAGATGACGCAAAAGGATCTGGCCGAGGCGGTGGGCGTCACCCGCCAAACCATCATGGCGATTGAAAACGCCAAGTATTTCCCCAGTCTGGAACTTGCGTTTCAGATTGCTCAGGTTTTCCAAACTTCACTCGATCAGGTGTTTCGGTTCGAACCAGACGCCGACTGATCGCTGACCCATTCAAAGGACACCTGCCATGCCCCGCATTTTTATGCGTCCAATTCCGCTTGCCGTTATTTTGCTGGTTTTGACATTCATCCCGATCTTTTTCGCGGCACTGCGACTGTATCAAATCCCCACGGGAAGGTTGCCCGAGGATGCGATCAAATTTGCGCAAGTGCCATGGTCTTTGGGAATGCACGCGCTGGGCGGGGTGCTGTTTGGCCTGTTGGGGCCGGTGCAATTTGCGGGCGTTTTGAAGCGTCGATTTGGCCGGTTCCACCGCATCACCGGGTGGATATTTGTGGTGGCGGGGTTGTTTCTGGGACTGTCGTCGCTGCGGTTGGTGGCGGAGTTTCCCGACGTATCAACTTCGGTGCTGATTTCGGCGCGGATCACAACCGGGTTGGGCCTGTCGGTGGCGTTGGTTCTGGCCCTCATGGCGATCCGTCGGCGGGACGTGCCCCGCCACCGGGCCTGGATGATCCGCGCCTATGCGATTGGAATGGGAGCGGCGACAATTTCCTTCATCCAGTTGCCGATATTTCTGATCACCGGAGAGCCAGTTGAAGGGTATGCGGCAGATTTGCTGTTCGTGGCGTCTTGGGTGATTAACATCGGGATTGCGGAATGGGTGATTAGGGGCTGTTGACGTTCATGGTTCCCAAATCAGGTGACTTCTGATTCAAGGTTGCAAACAGAGGAGAGCAGCCTTGACGCGAAGAGTTTTGAACGATGTCCAGTGGGCCACAGTCGAGGCGTATTGCCTTGGG
>JAYUHO010000395.1:0-2965 GCA_043766915.1 Cypionkella sp. | reverse complement strand
CCGGTATTTCGGCAAAGTGCGCGATTGCTATGATCTGCCCGCCACGGCGGACCAACCTGCACGGCGCATCCTGATATCATCTGATCGTATTTCGGCCTTTGACCGGATTTTAACGTCGATCCCCTTTAAGGGCCAGGTTCTGACACAGATGGCGCGGTATTGGTTTGATCACACAGCCGATATTTGCCCGAACCATGTGTTGTCCTATCCGGATCCCAATGTGGTGATCGGTCGGCATGTCACGATCCTGCCTGTTGAAATTGTGGTGCGCGGCTATCTGGCGGGCACAACATCAACTTCGATCCTGACGCAGTATCGCGCAGGGTCGCGGGATATGTATGGTCAGCCCTTTGCCGATGGGATGCGCGACAATCAGGTGCTGGCCGCCCCTATCATTACCCCGACCTCTAAGGCGTTTGATGGTGGCCATGACGAACCGTTGACGCCTGCCGCGATTGTCGCCCAAGGGCTGCTGACGCAAAGCCAGTGGGATCAGGTATCGGCCTATGCGCTGGCCCTTTTTGCACGGGGTCAGGAAATGGCTGCGGCGCGGGGTTTGATATTGGTCGACACCAAATACGAATTCGGCATCGATGCGGCGGGTCAGATTTTGCTGGCCGATGAAATCCATACCCCGGACTCCAGCCGCTTTTGGATTGCATCTGGGTATCAGGCGGCGTTTGAGGCAGGCACCCGCCCGCCCAGCTTTGACAAAGACGTGATCCGGTCTTGGGTTGGGGCGCGCTGCGATCCCTACCACGATCCGATCCCCGACATTCCCACTGAGATGATCGCCCAGACCTCGGGCATCTACATCAAGGCCTATGAAACGATAACGGGGCAAACCTTTGTTCCCGACATCAGCCATGCCACGCCATTGGACCGCATCCGCACCAATCTTGCGGTGTATTTCACCGCATAAGTCGGGCTGTTTGCGCTAACGCGGGCGTTTCGGATAAGGTCGAAAAAACACGAACGGAGGGTGAAATGATTCTCAGCTGTGGCGAAGCGCTGATTGATATGCTGCCGCGCACATCCACCCTGAACGAACCGGCCTTTGCGCCCTACCCGGGCGGAGCCGTTTTCAATACAGCGATTGCCTTGGGTCGGTTGGGCGCGCCATCGGCGTTCTTGTCGGGGGTTTCCACCGATATGCTGGGTGAGATTCTGGCCGACAGTCTGGCCGCCGCAAACGTCGATACCCAGTATTGCGCGCGCACCAATCGCCCGACGACTGTCGCCTTTGTGAAACTGGTCGACGGGCAGGCCACCTATGCGTTTTACGATGAAAACACCGCAGGCAGCCTGTTGTCGCAAGATCAGCTGCCGACCCTGCCCGCCAGCATCGGCACCTTGTTTTTTGGCGGAATTTCTTTGGTGACCGAGCCCGCTGCAAGCACCTATGAAGCCTTGCAGGCCCGGGAATGTGCGGCACGCGTCACGATGATTGATCCCAACATTCGCCTCGGCTTTATCGCCGGCAAAGAAGTGCCCTACCGTGCGCGGATCGAACGGATGATCGCGCGGGCCGATATTGTAAAGCTGTCCGACGAAGATCTGCACTGGCTGATGGGTGACGGTGATCTGGTGGACCTGTCGCGCCAGATTATCGCGCGTGGCCCCAAGATTGTGTTTCTGACCGAAGGCGCGGCGGGCGCGCGCGCGGTCACCGCCACGCAAAACCGCTTTGTTTCCGCCCAAACAGTGGTGGTCGCCGATACGGTAGGCGCGGGCGATACGTTCAATGCAGGTGCGCTGACCGCCCTGCACGAAGCAGGCGCACTGACCAAATCGCGACTGGCGGCTGTTACCAATGCCGAACTTGATGCCGCATTGTCGTTGGGAACCCGCGCCGCCGCCATCACGGTCAGCCGTGCGGGCGCAAACCCACCCTGTCGCAACGAGTTGTGAGAGCGGTTCTTCAACGGGTCAGCAGTGCCAATGTTTCGGTGGATGGCGCGGTTGTCGGCGCAATTGACGCGGGCCTGCTGATCCTTGTGTGCGCAATGCAGGGCGATACTGCGACAGACGCCGACAAGCTGGCCGCGAAAATTGCAAAGCTGCGCATCTTCAAAGACGGGGCGGGTAAGATGAACCTGTCAATCCTTGACACCCAAGGCGCGGCCCTGATTGTCTCGCAATTCACCTTGGCCGCCGATCTGCGCGGCAACCGCCCCGGATTTTCACCCGCCGCAGCCCCTGAACAGGGCAAGCAGCTTTATCACCATTTCAGTGCGCAGATAGCGGCACAGGGTATCCCCGTGGCAAATGGCGTCTTTGGGGCTGATATGGCCGTCAGCCTGACGAATGACGGCCCGGTCACGATCTGCATGGATACGGTCGCGCTTTAACGCAAACTATCTGATGGCATCCGCGCAAACGATCAGGGCATCCATCGACGCTCGCGAGCCTTGCAGCGAATAGTCCTGCACCGGGCTGCCATCTTCGGTCCGCAGATACAGCCGTTGACCTTGGGCCACTTCGGTCAAAAACCGCACGCCATCATTTGAATCCGGCAGGTTGAACAGGACCGAGTTTTTATACAATTCTGCATTGGTCAACTGCCAGCTTTTGCGCCGGTCGATTTTGACATCCAGATTGGCGGTATCGCCTTCGCCATAATCCCAAGACGTTGAATAAAACTGCAACCGCGCCGATTGGTCAGGGTACACCCAAACTGTAAAGCTTTCGACCTGAGCATCAACCTCGGCCAGACAAGCGACCGTGCCGTCGTCAAACGACACAACCTCGACTTCCCAATTTTTCGATTTAAAAAGCGACTCTGACGTTGCTTCCGCAAACATCGGCGCAGATGCGGCGCAAAATACAATTGCGACGGCGCAGCCTGACCAAGCGTTCATAGATAATCTCCTCTCCCAAATCTTTTGTCAAAGATTGGTCAGCGCGAGAAATTTTGCAAACAAAAAATCAGCGGTCGCTGACGGCCTGTTCCCTTAGGGACACC
>JAYUHO010000394.1:0-20620 GCA_043766915.1 Cypionkella sp. | reverse complement strand
AATATCACGGGGTTTGACCTTGGCTTCGATGAACAGTTCTTCATCCAGCGGGATGATCTGCAAAATCTCTTCCCCGGATCGCACCACGCCGCCAATGGTGGTGACCGATAGTTTGTTCACCACTCCGCGCATCGGGGCGACCAGAATGGTGCGTGATAACTGGTCTTGTGCAAGCGTCAGTTTTTGCCGCAGCCCCGCCAGTTCGGACTGGGTTTTAGAATAGTCGTTGGCGCGTTCCAATTGCGTTGTCGTCACGGCCTCTGACAACCGGTTCTGCGCATCGCTGTTGGTTTTGCGCGCGCGGGTGACCTCGATCAACGGCGCGATTTCTCGGGCATACATTTTTTCGAGCAGGTCCAGTTCTTTGGATGCCTGTTCCAGCACGGCTTTTGCCCCATCAACGCGCGCCTGATATTCATCTTGCCGCGCCGTCAGCAGTGCTTTTTCCGAGGCGACAATGTCGGGCACCCGCGACGCCAGATTTTGCGGCACGTCAAAGCCGATCTCGCCTGCGATCTCGGCCTCAAGCCGCAGACGGCGGATTTCCAGCGCTGCGATTTCATCAGACAACTCGTCAACCGCGGATTGGTATTGGGTGCCATAAAGGCGGGCCAAGGTTTGGCCGGGTTCAACTACATCGCCTTCGGCTACGTTCAGTTCGGCCAGAATACCGCCTTCCAGATTTTGAATGATTTGTGGACGCGAGGAAGACACCACTTCACCCGGTGCCCGCACAATCTCATCGACCCATGCGAAAGCCGCCCAGACCACAAACACGGCCGCCGCCAAAACGATCATCCAGATCGTGCGGCTGGGACCCCGCATCTTTTCCGCAAAATCATCGTCGAATGTCGCAAGGCTCATCCGTGTGATCCCCCACCGATGGCAGTCGCGCGGATGGCGCTGATTTTGATGCCCCCTTGGGATGGCGCGGGTTCGGCAGTTTTTGGTGCGCCGTTCAGATGCGCCAACACGGCATCCCTTGGGCCATCGACTACCAATCGACCATTCTGCAAAATTATCGTGCGTGCAGTCAGTTGTAATATCGGAATCCGGTGGGTGGCGATAATCGCCGTGCGTCCGTCAAGCCAGCCTTTCAGGCGACTGACCAGCGTGGTTTCCAAGGTTTGATCCAAGGCCGCCGTGGGCTCATCCAAAACAGCCACAGCCGGGTCTTGCAGCCACAGCCGCGCCCAGCCAATGCTTTGGCGTTGACCCACCGACAACCCTTCGCCCATTTCCTTGATCTCAAGGTCCAGCCCGCGCGGATGCGCCCGCACAAACGGCCCTAAACCAGCGAAATCGAGCGATTCAAACAGTCGCTCATCATCGCGTTCCAGCTGCGACATGTTCAGATTATCACGCAGAGACCCCGCAAACAGCCGCACCTCCTGGCTAAGATATCCAATGCCGCGCCGCAGATCGCGCGGATGCACCTGGCCCATATCCACGCCGTCAATCAGGATGCGGCCTGCCGATGGGTCATAAAGGCCGGCCAGAATGCGCAACAAGGTCGATTTGCCAGACCCATTGGTGCCCAGCACGGCGATATGCTGGCCCGGGGGAATCGACAGCGCCTGTATTTCGACCGTGGCCGCTGATTGCGGATCATAGCGAAACTCGACGTTGCGCAACTCGTATCCACCGGCCAAGCGGTCCCGCCGCAGATAGTGGCGGCCATCCTCTTCGGTTTGTTTGGCCTTTGCGATGGTTTCCAGCCCATCCAGAGCCGCTTTTACATTGGTCCATTTCGACATGGTCGACGAAAGCGCTGCCAAGGGCCCCAAAGTGCGCCCGGTCAAAATTCCAATGGCAATAATCGTGCCCACCGTGAATTGGCCCGCGAACACCAGATAGGCCCCGCACACCACAGCCAGAATATAGGTGGCCTGCTGCACCGACTGCGCCCAATAGCCCAGCATCGACGTCAGGTGCCGCTGCTCAGACGATTTCACCGCTGACAGCGTGGAAAGTTCGGCCCAGATCCGTTTCACGCGATCTTCGCCGCGTTGGGTGGTCACCGTTTCGGCCTCAAAGATCGCTTCATACAGCAGACGCGCGGCGCGGGTGCTGGCGCCTTGGGTGGCGGCCGTCAGGGCGACCATCCGTTTTTGAAACAGAAACCCCGGTACCACCATCAGGATGCCGCCTGCGATCAGAACCCAAACCAGATTGCCGCCGATCGACGCCACAAGGGCAAGGAAGATCAAGATAAACGGCAGGTCGGCCAGCGTGCCGATTGTGGTGGCAGTAAAGAATTCGCGCACCGAGCCAAATTCGCGCATGGCGCTGAACAACCCGCTTGGGCTGCGCTGCCCGGGGCCGTGTTTCATGCCCAGCAGTTTTTCCATTAATCGAGCCTGCACGGCCAGTTCGATCCGCTTTCCGGTGACGTCCATCAACCCGGACCGCGCCAGTTTCAGCAGCGCCTCCATCAGGAGCGCCAGCAGCGCGCCGGTGGCCAAAACCCACAGCGTAGGCTCACTTTGATAGGGGATCACGCGGTCATAGACCTGCATCGAAAACAGCGAAACTGACACCGCCAGAATATTGGCCACAAGCGAGCCTGCGGCGACTTCGCCCAATTGGCGCTTGTAGCGGGGAAATTCGCCCCAGAACCAATGGCGGTTTTTGCTGGCCGCGACGTGACGGGTTTCGAGATCACGCAACGTTGTTTTGGCCCGCAAAATACGACCCGCATAGACTTGCGCGAAATCATCCGCCGATACTTCGGCGCGCATGTCCTGGCAGGTGGTGTCGTATACCTGCAGACGTGCGTTGGTTTGCCCTAAAACCAGAACGATCTGGCCCGACGACATCTGAGCCAGCGCAGGCCAATGCGCAGGTCCGGGAAGTGGCACTGCATCGACTCGGGCCGTCATCCCCAATCCGCGCAAGGCCGTGCAAATATCGTCCAGACCGACGCTAGTGGAGTTGGTGGCGGCGGTGATTTGCACCTGCTCCAGCACATCTGCCACGGCAATTTCACTGCCCAGCAGGCCTGCATAAACCGCCGCAAGTTGGGCGCGGCTTTGGGCGCGGCTGGAATGGCGCACCCGTGTCGTTGGAACCGCAGCGGCGGCCCGTGCAGCTATAGGGGCCGCGGAGGGCACCAGACTGGCATTGATGTCAAAGGCGACGACCCGGTCGTTCACATCCGTGCCCCATCAATCAGTTGGCCGTGATCGCGGGCAATTTCAAGCGTTAACAGGGCAATGTCATAGCGCAGCGAAACCTGATCACGGTGCAACCGCGCAAAAGCGTCATACTGGCCAACCAATTCCAAAAGCGACCGACGGCCAACTTTGTATTGCTCGGTAAACAGCGCGAGATTGCCTTCGGTTTGGCGCAACACCTCGGCCCCTTGGGCCTGGCGCGATGACAAAGTGGCGATCTGTCGTTCCAGCGCAACGCGACGGCGATTTGCGGCTTCGGCGGCTTCGGCGGTTTGCCTGTCAACAACGTCTGTGGTGGCATCCAGCGCCTGCAGCGCCGCCCCCGCGCCGGGGTTCAATAGGCCTGCACCCGTCATCCGCAAGCCCGGCCCCAAGCCGCTGGCACCGACATTTGCCGATGCGGCCAGTCCCGGCATCATGCCGGATCGGTCAAGTTGTGCCTGAGCCAAGGTGCGCGATCCCTCACCGCGCGACAGGAGAACAGACAAAGGCTCTGCCGTTGTGGAAATTGTTGTGGCATCGTCCAACCCACGGATACCTGCCAAAGGCCGCCCCGCAATCGCCTGCAATTCTGCCATGGCAGAGGCCTCGGCGTCTTGGTCAGCGGCCATGGTGGCCTGCATTTCGGATTGGCTTTGCGCAATCACGCGTTGCTCTGACCGATCAGAAATCCCGCCGTCTACACGCTCGCCCATAATCGTCTCGAACTCGGCCAATCGAGCCGCAGCTGGTGCTGAAATCGCCAGTTGCGCGCGGGCACGTTCGGCGTTGATGTAATAGGTCAACCCTTCGAAGATGCGCTGATTCATCGCCGACGACAGGCTGACGGCTGCCACTTCAACATCGGCCACCGCAAATGCGCGCTCGGCCTTGCGCCGACCATGATCAAACAGTGCGGTTTCCAACAACAGGCTGGCAGCGAGCCCCGAAAGCGACGTTAAATTCACCGATTGCCCGATTTGGGGCAACCAGTTTTTTGCCCGCGCTTCGGCCTTTAGCCGTGCGACGCGCAACTCTGCAGCGGCTGCGCCGGAATTGTTGGCTACAACCGCATCGGCCACTTGCGCAAAAGGCCCTGCAGGGGAAAGCACGCTGCGGCGGGCCTGCAGATCGGCAATCAGCAAAGACTGCGCATCAGATTGCGGGGCCAAAGCCCCCCCTGTTGTGGTTGTTGGCAAGAGATCCGACTGTGCGGCAAAGCGCGATGGCACATCTGCGCCACCCACGCAGCCTGCCAGAAACACACACGCCCCAAGCATGGTGCCGAAGGAACCTCCCGCCGCACCGGACCTATTTTTGCTTCCCAAGGGCATTGCCCTTCCCCCTGATCAGATCACTGAGCTGAGTACCGTGTGTATATCGTCATCGACAAGCACGCTGGCACCGGTTCCAAGCGTATAAAGCTTGTAGTGTTCGCCGCTGATATCCTTGGTTGTGCCTGTGGCAACACCGCCCACCAGGGTGACCACATCATCGGCGCCACCTTTGATTATCAGGCTGTGATCGGGCCCGGTGATTGCCTTCAGCTGCGCTTCGGTAATGCTGAGTTGCGCTTGCGGGGCAACCGTCAGATCAATCGCCGACAGATCGAACATCGCCAAACCGGCGCGGTTCAGATCAACGATGGGCGCGTTGGTGTTGTTCACGATCAGCAATGTGCTGGATTCGTTATGCGCCGCGTCTTGGGTGTTCACGACCAGATAACTGCCATCAGGCACGCCACGGGCAAAGGCGAATTCAGTCTCGCCTGCGGCGGTGCTGTGGGTTTCACCAACCGAAACCGTGGTGCCGTTGGCCTTGATCTCGTGGAAGGCATAGCTGTCGGCGGTTTCCTCGGTGTAAATCCCGCGCAGTGTGCCCATTGTAGACTTGTTCACGCCCGTCACCTCGGGCGCGCCCGGAGCAACAGTGTCAATTGCGAAGGTATCGGTCAGGATCGCCACATTTCCGGCGCGGTCCGTCGCCTGAACGGTAACCGACGAATTCGAGGTGCCGCGCGGAATGTCTGCCGAGGCAAAGGTCGCAGTCCACAACCCGTCTGCGCCAGTGGTTGTATTTACCATCGCACCACTGGCCAAAGTGACGACCATTTTGCTGTTCGGCTCGGAGGTTCCTGTAAAGGTGATGCCGCGAGACGCTTCTTCGGCATTGACATAGCCGTCCCCTGAAATCGTGCCGCCCGTGCGGGCAAAGTTGCGCACAATCGTATCAACTGCGACCTGCTCGGTCAGGGATGACGTGTTGCCCACCCGGTCAGTCGCCACAGCTGTCATGGTGACTCTGTTTTCCCCTGCCGGAATGTCGCCTGCTGGTATGGTCAGCGACCAGTTACCGTTGGCGTCAACCACAGCCGCACGCGATGTGCCGTTGCCGAATTTAACCTGAACCGAAGATCCGGCCTCGACACTGCCTGAAACGGTCAGGCCAGCGGCAGCTTCGACGGCGTTTACAACGTTATCCGTTCCTGCAGACATCGCTGTACGAGTAAACGGCTTTACTTCGGTGTCAACGGTGATGCCATGGCTGGCCATTGCCGTGTTACCTGCTGCATCCGTTGCGGTGACTGTGACGGTTGAGGCATAGGTGCCGCCGCGCACTTCGCTGCTGGCGAAGTTTGCCGTCCAAGTGCCGTTTTGGCCTGCGGTAACAGTACGGCTCACACCTTCGAAGGTTACGGCGACAGAGGCACCTGCTTCGGCGGTGCCTGTCAGCGCAATGCCGCGCGCGGCTTCGGCACCTGACACGATGTTATCGCCGCCGACCTGACCTGTGTTGATCGCAACGCTTATCTCGGTATCTGTCCTGATGACGCGCGTTGCCGATGCGGCATTGCCCAAGCTGTCAGTGGCCGTGACCGTTGCTGTCGACGAATAGGTGCCAGCCGGAATTGCGCTTGCCGGGAAGGTGACGGTCCACGCGCCCGTGGTGCCAACCACTGCGGGCAAAGTTGTGCCGTTCCAGGCCACGTTCACCGTCGATCCGGCTTGCGCCGTGCCCGTCAGAACCACGCCGCCTGCGGCTTCGCTTGCATTCACAGTGCCGTCAGTCGCAACGGTTCCGGTAAAGCCAACATTGGCAACCGTATCCACCTGAAAACTGTGCGTCGCGGTCGAAGCATTGCCCGCCGCATCGGTGGTTTTCGCGATCAGGGTCGCTGTGTATTCGCCCGCTGGCAACGTGCCAGTCGCATAGGTTACCGACCATTTCCCATCTGCACCGACCGTCGCGGTTTGCTTCACCCCCTGCAAGGTGATTTCCATCGAAGCACCCGCCGTTGACGTGCCCGTAACGACCAAACCAGACTGGTTTTCGGTGAAGTTCACTTTGTTGTCAGAGGTGACAGAATCAAAGGTGATCGGATGTGGAACCGTATCAATCACCAGCGTTTCGTTCACGACTGTTGTGTTGCCAAGGATATCCTTCGACGTGATCTTGGCGGGAATTTCATATTCGCCGCCTGCAATCTGCGTCTGGGTAAAGGTTACCGACCATGTGCCATTCGCGGCCACTGTGGTGGATTGGCTAAACGTGCCAACCTGCACAAGAATACTGGCACCGGCCTCGCCTTTGCCATCAATGCTGACACCGTTTTGATATTCTTGCAGGTTTTCAACATCCCCGACACTTTTTGTGCCATGCTCGACGTTGACCGCCGGTGGGGTCAGATCCAGCACAAAGTTTGGCCCACCCAGCGTTTTTGTGCTGTTGTCTTGCATATTGGTAAACACGACGGATGCGTTGTAATTGCCATCTGCAGGTAAGCCGGTTTGCGGAAAAGTTACCGCCCAGTTGCCATCGGTGCCGATGACCGTTTCCTGGGTTTTGCCACCCACCGTAACGACGACTTTATCGCCGGGCACGCCCGTGCCGGACACCGGCAGAACGGGGTCAACAGTATTGCTTGTCACTGTGGTTGTGGTCTGCGGATCAACTGTGGGCGCAGCGCGACTTTCGCCACCACCTCCCAAACCACCCCCAACCAGAACTGCCCCGCCTGCAACTGCCGCCGCGGCAGTGCCCATTCCACCAAAACCGCCCAGCAGGCCCGGAATGAACGGTGCCATGCCAGCAGGTTCATTTGAGGCAACTGCCATGGGGTTGATCGCATCGGCATCGGTATACCGCAGATCGTCCAGCGGACTCCACTTTTCCCAGCCTTGAACAGCGCCATAATCCGCAAACAATGGTCCGTCAGCGCCTTCGTTCACCATCACTTCAACGATCTGGCCGTCGGAAGACAGATACAGATGGTTCACCTCACCGGCGGCTTCATCGAAGTAATTGCTTAGAACAACTGTGCGGCCATCGACCAGCGAGATCACCAGATCCTGCCCCGACTGCTCATAGGCCACGATGCTGGACCGCGACAGGTTCAGCGACACACTGTCGCCCGACCCTATCTGAATGAAATTGCTCTGTGCATCACCGGCCACTGAGCCACGCTGCGTTCCGCCCGCAAAACTGCGGACAGCGAAATTAATCGCTGAAACCATCTTTACTACTCCGCCTCAAAACCGAACTTTAGCGCCCGGCGTGTTATGAGCCCCTCTGATGGGGGCCACTTGCGGAAACGATTATAAAGCTTTGCGTTATAATTCCAGCGATTTGAGCGGTTCTGGGCACTATTTGTCCAATTTCCCCCTCAGTTTGGCCATTTTTGCGGTTTTTCCGCTACATCTGGAGTCTTTTATGTCGCACCCACCATGTCTTTTGTCAGGCATTTTCGCGCTAAAGATGTATGGAAATCTGCATGATTTGATCCGGATTTTCCAAACGAAATGGTTT
Organism: Cypionkella sp.; assembly: GCA_043766915.1. Classification (GTDB taxonomy): domain Bacteria; phylum Pseudomonadota; class Alphaproteobacteria; order Rhodobacterales; family Rhodobacteraceae; genus JANNAT01. Next base: position 12,659 of record JAYUHO010000394.1, on the reverse strand, counting down.
TTCTCTTTACGCCATGGGTGTTTCGCGGTTTGCATCGGCTATGGCTGGCCAAACTGAAACACTGATCGACACCCTCTTGAATTGGATTGACATCGGGCGGCTGAACCCCGGCGATGTGATCGACGAGTCTGCGCTGGTGGCGGAATTCGGGATATCCCGGACGCCGGTTCGCGAGGCAATTTTACAGCTTGAAGCGATGGGTTTGGTTCGACGCCTGCCGCGCAAAGGCGCGACCGTGTTTCGCCCGTCGCTGGAGGAATTTCTTGCGATCTTAGAAGTAAATGCAAAACTAGAGGCGCAGGCGGCGGGGTTGGCGGCGCGCAGATTGTCAAAGTCTGGCGCCGCAGCGCTGGAACTGGCAGTGGCACGATGTGAAGCGCATGCCGCAAAACATGGCGATGCCGAACCTGAACAGTATTACCAGCTAAACCTGCGCTTTCACGAATGCGTCGCGACGGCGGCGGGCAACCCGTTTTTGCTTGAGATGATCAAGACCAATGCGCGCAAGTTGTTGGCGTATTACCGCGCGAGGTATCGCTCAAAAGGGGCCATCGCGGCATCAGCCATGGGTCATCGCGCAATAGCCAGCCTGATCTTTGCCGCCGACTCGGTCGGGGCCGAGGCGTTGATGCAAAGCCATGTGCATTTCGATCAGGTCACCGCGATGGATTTGCTGGCCGTGTTGTCCTGACTTTGAAGACCGTCTAAAGCCAGCCGCGCCAGCGAAACACCGCCCATGTCACTGCGGCAGAGGCAACCATCAGCGCAAGCGCCATCGGATAGCCCCAACTTTGCGCCAGTTCCGGCATCTGAACAAAATTCATCCCGTAAACGCTGGCAATCAACGTGGGCGGCAGGAACAGTACCGCCACCACCGACACAATCCGCACGGTCGAGTTTTGCGACAGATTGATCGTGCCAAGCGTGGCGTCCGATGCCAAGCCCAGCCGCGACGATAGAAAATCGGCGTGAACTTCCAGTGCTTCGATATCCCTGACTTGTCCCTTCAATACCAACCCAAGCCCGTCGGCATTCAGGCGATGGTTCAGCAGTTGATCCACATAGTTCAACGCCCGCCCCAATGTCAGCAAGGCCAGACGCACACGGCTTAGGCGTTCGCCTTCGCCGCCCAGGTTTACCAGTGCCGTTTCCAAATCTTTGGGCCGATGCCCGCGCGGCCCCGGATTGTAGATGGCACGCGCCACATCATCCAATCCACGCCCTGCCGTTTCCAGATGATCTGCAAGCCGGCCTATCACTTCTTCGATCAGACCCAGAAATATCCGATCTGGTGTGGCGCAGCCCAGACTGCTTTTCTCGGCACGCGGGGGATAGGTTTCAAAGGCGCGAGGCGAATGGTGGCGCACGGTGACGATGCTGTTTTTACGAAGCACAAAGCACACCGGACCCATAATCTGTCCATCGGCTTTGTTCTGCATCTGCACATCTTGGCCGGGCAAAACAACTGTCAGATAATCGGCATCGCCTTCGTGATAAAGACGGTTTGAAACCTCAATCTCTTCCATTTCGGCCAAGCTGGGAACATCGACACCCAATGCGCGCACGGCGGCTTCTTGCGCGGGCGTCGGACGCAAAATATCAATCCAGGCCGCTTCAGAAATTGCAGCATTCGGTGCCAATAATTCCAACCGTCCATTTGCGTAAGTATAGGCGTTTAGCATTCAGGCACCTGCTTTTTCGGTTACTTTCTGCCTAGACCGATTGGCAGTCCCCGCCAAGTGGCAGATTTCCGCAGATAGACTTATCTTCGCATTGGCCTTTTCAGTTCAGGTGCTACCATTTAGAAATTGACGATAGGTGCAAAAATGCTGACACGCCGCCAATTTCACACCCGATTGATCGCCAGCTTGGCGGCATCCGCCTTGCCATTTCAGATGCGGGCCAATGTTGCCAGCGACTCTGATCTTTGGCTTAACCGCCTGACATTCGGGGCAACGCCGGACACGCGCGCCGCGTTTGGTGATCCGGTGACCTGGCTTGACGCACAGCTTGGGATGCCTGCAACGGATGCAGCACTGGATGCACGGTTGGCGGCAGCACGTCTGCTGATGTCCTATGAAGCGGGATCGGATGAAAACAACCACACCTGGAAAGCGGTAGCGGAACTGCGTCCGCTGGCAACATTGACGAATGATCCCGCAGATCAGTTGTATTGCATCGACTGGGAACAGGGGATGGATTATGCTGAACGCACCCGCCCCGCCGCCGAAGTGATTGCAGCCTCGATGATCCGGGCAGTGCATGCGCCAGCCCAGTTGCGCGAAGTGATGACGCAGTTTTGGCATGATCACTTCAGCGTAAATTCGCAGAAAGACGAATTCACGGCGGTATTTTTCCCCAGCCATGATGCCATCATGCGCACCCATGCCTTTGGCAATTTCCGCGTAATGTTGGGCGAAGTGGCCCGGTCGCCGGCCATGCTGTATTATCTGAACAATGCAGACAGCCGCGCGTCGCCCGCGAATGAAAACTGGGGGCGGGAACTGTTGGAGCTGCACACACTGGGGGCCGGCAACTATCTGAATGACCGTTACGATGACTGGAAATCGGTTCCCGGTGCCACGGAAGGTTTGGCGCAAGGCTATCTTGATCTGGACGTTTACGAAGTGGCCCGCGCCTTTACGGGCTGGTCTGTCGGGGATGGGCGCTATCTGGATGAAGGCGAAAACGCCCCTAAAACCGGGCGCTTTCACTATATTGAGGCGTGGCATGACCCCTACCAAAAGCGGATTTTGGGTGTGGAGTTTGCGCCGAACCGTGCCCCGATGGAAGATGGCGATCAAGTGATGGATATCCTGGCGGCCCATCCGGGAACCGCCAGGTTTGTCACAACCAAACTGATCCGCCGACTTCTGACCGACATACCCGACCCCGCAATGGTGAATGAAATTGCGCAGGTGTTTTTGTCGGCCAAAGATGCGCCGGATCAAATATCGCAAGTTATTCGCGCGATTGTCTTGCACCCCAGCTTTGCCGCGACACCCCCGTCAAAGCTGCGCCGTCCGTTTGAATTTATGGCCGCGATGTATCGCGCGACGGGTGCCGAAATCACCAGCACTGAAAACGGGTTTCAGTGGCAACTGATGCGGGCGGGCTGGAAACAGCATGAATATGGTCCGCCCACCGGCCACCCCGATACAGCCGACAAATGGACCGGCGCCAGCAGCTTGAACCGATTGGTTGATTTTGCCTTTTACGGCCATGACGAGTGGTTTGGCGTGGCCACCGCTGACTTGGCCAGTGTGGCGTCCGACAGCGAAACAGTTGATCAGTTGGTCAATCGCTGGGCCGGGCGATTGGGCTCATCGCAAGATCATCTTGCAGAAGCGATGGAACTGGACCGTGCAGCAATCGCTTCGTCACTGACCGCCGACGAACGCCGCGAAATTGCAGCGGGGGCAATCGCCTTCGCTGCAATTTCCCCTGATTTTCTTCTGCGATAGGTGCAGCATGGCGCATGACCCAATCCTTGTTGTTGTTTTCTTGCGGGGCGGAGCCGATGGGCTTGGTCTTGTCTGTCCCAGTTCCGATGAAAATCTGATCGCCGCCCGTCCCGAAGATTTGCGGGTGATGCGGACCGGGGATCAGGCAGGGCGGGCGATCAGACAAGACGTGGCCGACACTGATTTTCGCTTTCACCGCGCGATGGGTGATTTCGCAGACCTTTATGATGCGGGCGATCTGTCTTTGGTGCATGCCTCGGGCCTGACCGAGGCCACCCGCAGCCATTTTGACGCCGAAGCCCGCATCGAACGCGGAGTTTTTGGCAGCAGCACGGTTCCGGGCGATCCGACAGGATGGATCTCCAGGTGGTTGGCGGCGGCTAATCCGGGTGGACCACTGCCCGCGCTGGCTGTTGGCACCTCGCAGCCCGCGAGTTTTTTAGGGGCAACCCCCGCCGTCTCCGAAGCGTTGGGCGATCTGATGGTGGGGGCTGGCCATTGGCTGGCACCGGCGTTGCGGGCGCGGCTTGCAGCGGGGTTTGGTGATCATGGACCATTGGCAACGCCCGTTGCGGGATTGTTGCAATTGTCAGAAATGATCGGTCAACGCCTGTGGTCCGAGGCAGACAATGCAATTGCGACCTATGCACCAACGGTGCCGTATCCCGAAAATCCGATCACCCCGTCGCTTATGACTGTGGCGCAGACGATCAAACAAGACATGGGTCTGCGCGTGGCAACGATTGATGTGGGCGGTTGGGACACGCATGTGTCGCAAGCTGGCCAGTTTTCCGAGAATGCAGGGTGGTTGGCCGCTTCGGTGATGGCATTTTGGAAAGACCTTGGGCCATTGCAGCAGGATGTCTCTGTCGTCGTAATGTCAGAGTTTGGGCGCCGTTTACGCTCAAATTCTGCAGGTGGCACGGATCATGGGCGCGGCAATGTGATGATGGTGCTTGGCCCACAGGCCAAGGGCGGGCGAATGGTTGGTCGTTGGCCGGGCCTGTCAAACGACGTGCTGGAAGAGGGTGCCGATCTGGCTGTCGTCACCGATTATCGCACTGTTCTGGCGGAACTGCTGACCAATCACATGAAGCTGGGCGATCCCACCCAGGTCTTTCCCGGATTTAACGGCCAGCCTGTTGGTCTTTGGGGCTGACACGCAGATGCATTAGCCGATGCGAAAGCCGGTCACATGGTTGGGCATTTCTACATTCTCGATTAGCCGTGGGTCGGGAATTATCGCCCCCGGCTGCAAAGAAAACGGCACTAATCCGGCCCAAATTGGCAGCGCATAGTCTGCCGCATCATCTTCGGGCGGACCAGAACGCACCTTGGCGGACACTTCATTAAGCTTCAGGCCCAGAATAGTTGTGGCTTTGACCTCTTGATCGGTCATCGGCCGCAGCAGGGCGGTTCGCCCCGGAAAAAGCCCTTCGACAAACCCATCAAGTTTGGCGCGCTTTTGGGCGGGATCGGTCACCATGAACGCTTCACCAAACGCCATCACTGACCTGTAATTGCACGAATGGTTAAAAGCTGACCGGGCCATCACCATCGCATCCAGCAGCATCACCGAGACACAGACCTGATGCGCTGCACTTTTGCGCAACATCCGGCTGGCCGACGATCCGTGCCAATAGATCGTATCCCCCTCGCGCCATTGCAGCGTGGGCGTGGCATAGGGTGCGCCGTCAATCACGTAGGCGACAGTGCAATTTGGTTGGGCATCCAGAATGGCGTGAACCGTTTCTTCATCGTAATGCGCGCGTTTAAACATGCGTTTGGCGTGCGTGCGTTCGGTTGCAACTTTTTCTGTCATGTCGATTTTACCACACCCGTTGCGATCCAGTCATCAAATTGCGCCAGCACCGCATCTGAAAACGCCGCATCGTTGATATGCGCGTCCAGCTCTGTCAACGTCACATTCGCCGGACAGCCGCGGCGCATCTCGGCACAAAACGTCTCTAACGCTGCGGAATTTTCCAGCAAGCCCCCCAAACGGTCCCATTCATTACCGCCTTGGGTCGGTAAGAAAAATACAACCGGGCCCGTGGCTATGGCCAGTTTGTTGCAGATGGCTTGCGCAACGGCACAGCGTTCGTCTGCGGTTTGCACTACCGACGTCAGCAACCGGTTATGCGCATGGGCAGGAGTGTCTTTGAACCGCTCCGGCAGGGGATGCCAGCCGACCAGATCGACCAGATCATAGCAGCCGATCGACACCATCTGCGGAATGCCCATACGGCCAGCGTTGGTCAGACGATCCGGCCCGGCAGAAATCGCTGAGCCAAACAAATGGTTGGCCACCTCTTGAGGGGCGAAGTCCATCACGGCGGTAAACTTGCCCGCAGCGGCAAGGCTTTCAAACGCGCGACCGCCCATGCCTGTGGCATGAAACACCGCCACTTCAAAGCCTCGCGCCTCTAAAGCCGGCTTCAGGCTAACCATATAACGCAGCACCGTTTTGCCAAAGCTGGTCATGCCGATCAAGGGCCGCGACTGCTCCGGCAGTTCAACAGCCCGCGCTGCGCCCAATACTGCCCCTGCCGCCTGTGACAGAGACGCTCTGCAGACCGAATTCAGCCCGTAAAGCCCCCCGGCCCAAAGGATCATCTGCACGTCAGGGGCAAGACGCTCTGGCGGGATCATCGGCGAAAAGGCGACTGTCGAGATTATGTATTTTGGCACGCCCAGTGGAAGCGCCGCACACAGATCAAGCGCCAAGTCGGTGCCCATAGACCCGCCTAAAATCAGCGCCCCGTCGAACAACCCTTCGCTGTGCAACCGCCGCGCCAATGCCGCAGCCCCTGTGGCCATTGCCTGCATCGCGGCGTTTTCGTCATTCAGGGCAATGATCTTGGCAATCGTCGTGCCAGCTTCGGCTGTCACCTCATGCGGCGACCAATCGGTTTGGGTCTTTGCTACCCCAAGCACCGAAACATCCATCGCCAGCGCCACACCGCCTTGTTTGCGGATCACGTCGGCCAGATAGCACAGCTCATCTTGTTTGGTGTCATAGGTGCCGACGATCAGAATGCGACTGCCCATCTTTTCCTCCAATAACAGGCTCTGTTACCGCTGAATCCATGCTGTCTTTAGATTGGCATACTTCGACAGCGTATGCAGCGACTTGTCCTGACCATTGCAGAACTGCCTGACCTTGCCCCTCTGCACCGCCAAGGTTGGCTGATCAGACCCAAACTGCAACGCCAAACTTGGCGTTGTTCACCAGATGCAGCGCCTTAGTGTCGTCCCTTGGAGGAGATTGCGGCCATCTTGGAACACCGGTCACAGCAAAAGGGCGGCAGTTTCCCGCCGCCCCTTAGAATTGGTTACTTGTTTTGGCCCAACTTCGCGAAGCGGGCGGGATCGCGGCTTGCCAATCCGCTAGCGACAACAAACCCGATCACGCCAGCCAAAAGCACCAATGACGGCAAGGCTATACCCAATAAGCCCGAGGTTCCGGTCAGCGCCGGAAAGTCCCAAAAGATTTTGACGAACAACGCCGCCAACACCACGCCACCAATCAAGGGCAGGATCTTGGTCGACAGCGCACTTTCGGTCGTGCCCTGCATTCTGCCGAAAAATGCGATCACAGAAAATGACGTGATCGCCATCAACCCCAGAATTCCCAATGTTCCCAGCTGGGTCAACCAGGTGAACAGTTGCAAAACCGGGTCCATGCCAAGACCCGCGAAGATGCCGATCACGATCACCGCGATGGCGGTCTGAATGATCGACCCAACGTGCGGGCTTTGGAAAACGCTATGGGTGACACCAACAGCACCGGGCAACAGCCCTTCGCGACCAGCAACGTATTTGTAGCGTGCAGCGCCATTGTGAAACGCCAGAACGCCTGCAAACAACGATGAAACGAACAAGAACCCCATGATCGTGGCAACCGTGCCGCCAACATAACGTCCCGCCAGATCAAACAGGAACATCGTCGGATCCGGCATGCCCTGCAGTGTCGGCATCAGTTTGTCGACCCCCACGCCAACCGCCATCAGCCACGCAGTAACCATATAGAACACACCGATCACGAGGACCGAGATATAGGTGGCTTTGGGTACAGTTACTTTTGGATCGCGCGCCTCTTCAGAGTAGATGGTCGTCGCTTCGAACCCGATGAAAGCCGCAAAACAGAACAGAATGCCGATGGACGGCACGCCTGACATCACTTGCGCAGGGCTGAACGGCGCCATCGAAAGGCCGGAATCGCCGCCTTTGATCAGGATCGCGGCATCAATAATCACCACGATCAGATATTCCAGTGCCACCAGAACCATCAGGATTTTCGCCGACAGATCAACTTGCCGATAGCCCAGAAGTGCCACTATGGCGATGGCGATATAGGCCCAGGCCCACCACGGGAGGGTGATACCGATGGCACCAAATGTTCCCGAAGCCGCCGCGCCCAGCAAGCCCATCACCCCGATCTGCATGGCGTTATAGGACAAGATCGCAACCCAGGCTGCGGCACCACCCATGCGGCCACCCAACCCCTGGGCGGTGAACGCATAGAACGCGCCTGCGTTAGAGATATCCCGTGCCATCGCAACATAACCGACCGAGAAAATCAGCAAAATGGCTGTCACAATCACAAAGCTGCCTGCGATGCCTGCGCCGTTGCCGAGCAGCATCGAAATCGGCACGCCCCCCGCAACTGCGGTCAAAGGCGCTGCAGCCGAGATCACCAGAAAGGTGATGGCCCCCACGCCTAGCGAGTTTTTCTTAAGTTGGTTGGCAGTGGTGCCCAAAGAGGTATCAGCCATGACGATATCCCCCGGATGCTGTGCACGTTTTCATTCGTACGTTCCCTTCCTGTCGCTGTGGTGATCGTGCCCGCTTGACGGACATCTATATGGTTTGTTATATGAACCGATGGTTCGATTTTATTTGACAGTGTTGTAGGCTTTCTGTCAACTGAAATGAAAAATGGCGCTGGACAAACCTGCCATAGCGCAACGTTCATTTGTGGATCTTATCGTGGGCACTGTTACCAAGGCGCTGGAACTGCTTGATCTTTTTACCCGGGGCCGCCCGCTGATCGGCTTGTCCGACCTTGCGCGTCTGGCAGGACTTAACAAAGCAACATGTTATCGGATGATGAGGGAACTGGCGGATTATGGACTGGTTGAGCAATTGCACACAGGCCGGGAGTATCGCCTTGGCCCAGCGGTTTTACGACTTGCGGCGCTGCGCGAGGCGCAGGTTCCCACGCGCGACGCGGCGATGCCCGTGCTGCAAGAGCTTGCGCGCGCCACACGGGAAACCGCGCATCTGTCGCTGTTGATGGGCGGCACTTTGCGGCCATTGGCTTATGCCTACAGTCCGGAACATTCCACCAAAGTGACAATGGAAGATACCGACGTGCTGCCGTTTCACGCCACATCATCGGGTCTGGCAGTGCTGGCGTTTCAGTCGATCCCCTTTGTAAATGCCCTGCTTACGGCGCCCCTCAGGCGGCTGACCCCGCATACAACCACCGACCCTGCGATTTTACGCGAGAGACTGCTGCAGGTGCAACAAACCGGATTTGCCGAAAGCCACGGCGGCTATGAGGCCGAAGTTCACAGCTTGGCAGTGCCGCTGTTTGACACATTGGGCCGGTGCATGGGGGCCGTTGCCGTGGCGGCCCCTGCGTCACGGATGACCGACAACCAGCGCAGCCTTATGCAGCGCAGTCTCTTTCGCGCTGGTGCGGAAATCACAACATTGTGGGGCGGCGCATTGCCCCCTGCTATTGCGGCGCTGTGGCGTAATGATGCCTAAGAAAAGGATCCCCGGGCGATGAAAGACGAGAATTTTCTGAAGGCCAACAATGCCCGCAGTGTGTGGCACCCAATGACTGCACCGTCGGACAGTTTGAAAAATCCACCGGTGATCGTAACGTCTGCCAGCGGGGTGCGCATCACCGACATCGACGGGCACGAAGTGGTCGATGCCGTTGGCGGGCTTTGGAATGTAAATCTTGGCTATTCCTGCCAGCCCATCAAGGATGCCATCACCGCACAATTGGATCGCCTGCCTTACTATTCCATTTTCCGGGGCACTTCGAATGATGCAGTGATTGAACTGGCCGAAGAATTACGCCTGTTCTTTACGCCCGATGGGCTGACGCGGGCGTTCTTTACGGCGGGCGGGTCGGATTCGGTGGAAACCGCGTTAAAGTTGGCGCGGCAGTATCACAAAATCCGCGGCGATGGCGGGCGGGTGAAATTCCTGTCGCTGAAAAAGGGCTATCACGGCACCCATTTCGGGGCGGCGTCGGTAAATGGCAACGCGAATTTCCGCGCCATGTATGAACCACTGTTGCCCGGTTGCTATCATATCCCGGCACCCTATACCTATCGCAATCCGTTCAACGAAACCGATCCGGCAAAACTGGCCGCGCTGTGTTTGGCGGCGCTTGAGGATGAGATTGCCTTTCAGGGGGCCGCAACCATCGCGGCATTTATCATGGAACCTGTGTTGGGCGCGGGCGGGGTGATTCCCCCGCATTCCAGCTTTATGCCCGGCGTGGCCGAGATTTGCCGTCGAAACGGAATACTACTGATCGCGGATGAGGTGATAACGGCTTTTGGTCGCACCGGGGCTTGGACAGGCAGCAGATTATGGGGCGTAAAACCTGATTTTTCCTGCACCGCAAAGGCCATAACCAACGCCTATTTCCCATTTGGCGCCGTCATGATTGCCGATGCGGTGGCCGAGGTGTTCGAAAAGGATGAAACGGGCCGCGCGGCAATAGGACATGGCTATACCTATTCCGGGCACCCCGTTGGGGCTGCGGCGGCGCTGGCATGTTTGGCCGAAACGCAGCGGTTGAATGTGAAAGACAACGCCGCCGCGCGCGGTCAAGAACTGTTTGACGGTCTGCTTGCCCTGCAATCGCGGCACCAGCCGATTGGCGATGTGCGCGGTGGGCATGGGCTGATGTGTGCGGTAGAACTGGTCGCAGACCGCAAGACCAAAAAACCCGCTGACAAGACCATTCCCGCAAAGGTGCAGGCTGCGGCATACAAAGCGGGGGCGATGGTGCGGGTGTCTGGCAACAACATCATTCTGTCCCCACCTTTGGTTGTGACATCCGCCGATGTGCAGGTGATCTTGTCTGCTTTGGAAGCCGGGATCGCGGCGCTTTAATCAGCGCACAGTTTCGGCCAGCCGTGGCGCAACAGCCCGAACCTTGGCGACATAATCCCGCAGCATCGGCACCCGTCGGGGGCGAAAGCTGTTGCCGGTCAGCGCCACATCCTGCATCCGGTCCAAATGAAAACGCCGGTAGTCCTGCCGCAAGCAGCACCAGGCCAGGCACATAAGCGCCTGATCAAAATAGACAATCGCCAATGGCCAAATCTGCCTCTGGGTCATTGTGCCGCTTTGATCAACATAGGTCAGATTAACTTCCTGCTCGGCCCATGAGGCTTCGCGCAGCAGTGCTACATGGTTGGGTGGGGCAGGGCGGATCTGAAACCTGATCGAGCGCGACACCGCATGAACGGCCTGTCGCTGTACCCGTTCGGGCAAAGTGGCGACAATCTTGGCCATGGCCACCTCTGCCGCCTTGCCCATCGCCGGATCACCCATCTGCCGCACCTCGGCCAGCCCTAACACCAACGCCTCGATCTCTAACCGGGTGAACATCTGTGGTGGCAGGGCCGGGTCTTCGGTCAGGGAATATCCCACACCGGCCGCCCCGTCGATCAAGGCACCCCCCGCCCGCAACGTTTCGATATCGCGGTAACTCGTGCGTTCAGAAACTTCGGTTTCCTCGGCCAACCGCGCAGCCGTTACCGGTTGCGGCAGCATCCGCAAGGCGGTCAAAAGGCGAAAGAGTCGATCGGATCGGGCCATGGCGTGCTGACGGAAATTGACAGTAGGCTTTGGTATAGTGGATTCATCGAATACTTAAAGGAGAACCCGATGATTACGCTTTTTCATGCCCCACAGTCGCGGTCGTCGCGGATCATGACGTTGATTGATGAAATGGGGATTCAAGATCAGGTGCGGATCGTGCCTGTCAATATCCTTAGGCAGGATGGAACAGGTGGGGCCGATCCACAGAACCCGCACCCGGATGCAAAGGCCCCGGCCTTGGTGCATGATGCCACCCTAATCACCGAAAGTGCGGCGGTGATCTTGTATCTTACCGATCTGTTCCCGGACAGCGGCATGGCCCCGAAACAGGGTGACGCCAAACGCGGCGAGTACCTGACATGGCTGTTCTATTATGGCGGCGTGGTTGAGCCGGTGTTGTTATGTGAGGCTATGGGGATCAAACACCCCGCCCTGACCCGCACGTTCCGGGATCATGCCGAAATCGCTGCACGCCTGCGGTCTGCGCTGTCGAAAGGGCCCTGGTTGCTGGGCGAAACCTATTCGGCTGCTGATTTGTTGATGCATTCGCCCTATGGCTGGTTCAAAGACGCCACCCCCGATGATCCGCTGATCAGGGATTGGGTGGCGCGCTGTTTGGCCCGGCCAGCACGTGCGCGCACGGCTGCTACTGATGCGATGCTGATGGGTCAACTTACGGCCTGAAAGACCAAACCAACCGGCGGATTAAGGAAGGTTGCAGCCAATCTGAATCAGACTGGCTGCAACTCAAAGGCTGGGACGGTTGCGGTTTGCGGTGACGATCAGATTTGTTTGACCACGCTTCGCAATCGCGACATCTGCACTGCCATAATACCCGCCGCTGCAATGCCAACGCCCAGCACGTCCAACGGCGCAATCTTTTCGTGCAGCAACAGCGCTGCGATGGTGATGCCGAAGAACGGGTTCAAAAAGTGAAAGGTTGAGGCTTTGACCGCGCCAACCCGCGCCACAAGCGTGAACCACAAAAGCGTTGCTGCCAGTCCGGGGATCAGCAGTTGATACGAAAAGGCCAGCAACAGCAGCGGACTCGGCTCGATCTGTGGCGTTTCTGTCACCGCTGAAACTGCGCCAAGTGTGATCGACCCAACCAACATTTGCAGGCCCACGATCATCAGCAGGTTTCCACCTGAAGAAACAGATTTAACAGTCAACGTCGCAACAGCCAAAGCCGTCGCGCCAATAACACAAAGCCCGATCGACACCGGATCAGCGCCGCCGGAAACGCGCCCACCCATGATCAGTGCCACACCAACAAACCCGGCGCAAAGACCTGCCAGACCCAGCGGCCCAACCTTTTCACCCCGCCAAAGC
>JAYUHO010000393.1:0-7871 GCA_043766915.1 Cypionkella sp. | reverse complement strand
GAGATTTATCCAGTGATTGGAACGACGCCGACAGGATCGCAATCGCGAATGGCGTGCAGACCAAAACATGGCCGCCGATCACCGTAAAGATCGACAGGGGCACGCCCAAGCCCAGCAAAACCACCAACAGCGCCACCGCAAGAATAATCTCTGGTAAAACCAGTGGCAGCATGATCATCCCCATGATGCCCGCCTTGGCGGGGAACACATACCGGGTCGACGCGCGGGCCGCGAAGATCCCCAGACAGGTCGCCAGCACCGAGGTGCAAAAGGCGATGATCAAGGAATTCAATAGCGCATCGTGCAGCGCAGGTTCGGTCCACAGCTTTTCAAACCACTTGGTGGTAAAGCCGTTCAGCGGAAAGGCGATGACCGTGGCATCGTTGAACGCAAAGATCGGCAACAGGATAATCGGCGCGTAAAGGAAGGCAAGATAACACAGCGCGTATACGCGAAAGCCACCCCCACCCTTCATCATTTCGGCCCCTTAAGATACCGGCGATTAAGAAACAAAAACAATAGGCTGACTGTTGTTACAATCGCCATCGCCGACACCGCAAGCGCCGAGCCCAGCGGATAGTTGTTCAATTTTTGATATTGCAGTTGGATCAGGTTCGCCACCAGCTTGCCCTCGGGTCCGCCAATCAGATGCGGTGTAACGTAATCGCCAATTGTCGGGATAAAAACGATCAGAACAGCCGACACGACCCCCGCCATCGACAAGGGCAATGTCACCCGCAAAAATGTCATAAACGGGGTTTCGCCCAAGTCACGCCCGGCCTCCAGCAGCGAGCGGTCGATTTTTTCCAGCGCCACAAAGATCGGCAGAATCGCAAACGGCGCATAGGCATGCGCCAAAGTGATCACCACAGCGCCGATGTTGTAATTGATCCACTGCAACGGCTCCCCAATCACGCCCAGCCCCAGCAGACCGGAATTGACCACACCGTTATAGCCCAGGATCACTTTCCACAAAAACACCCGGATCAGATAAGACGTCCAGAACGGGATCGTGATCATGAACAGCCACAGTGATTTTTTCGACGCAGGCACGTGAAAGCTGACAAAATACGCCACCGGAAACGCCAGCAGCACTGTAATCGTGGTCACCGCCAAAGATACAAAAAGCGACCGTAGCATCAGCGTGCGCGCCAAAGGATCTGACCACACGCCAAGATAAGGTTGCGACACCACCCTTGCGCCATCCACCTCTTTGTAAGACGCGCATTCGCCGATGTAGTTACAGATCTGGAACTCTTTATAGATCGTCAGATAGCCATCGGTCCAAAAACTGTACAACAGGATCGTGATCAAAGGCACTGCCAGCAACAGCGCCGCATAAACTGCGGGAGGGCTGATCATCAGCAACCCATTGGTTGCCTCTGACCTGCCAATGCGCCCCGATGGGGTCGATTGCGGCATTGTTCCCCCAGTGATGCCGTTTGGCGGACATCGTCTTTTCTACATTTGATCAAATTAAAGCCGATCGCGCCAAACCGCGCAAGCCTGATTCTGATCTAATGCAGCGCTGCGGGCAACCGGGGCTGGTCAGTTCGGCACATGCTCTATCGCGATTGCCCGTTTTTTCAGCTCTTCATACAAGGTCGGCACCACGCGCAGAGCGGAAACTGCAACCCGCAAGGCGTCCGACAAGCCCGCCTCACTGCCCTTTTGATCCGCCACCCGCCACACCATGCGACGGGCAACGCCGTCATCATAAACAATCTCGGTTGATCCGGCCCGCGTTTTGCGCAAGCCAAGAAAATCAGCCCCCCCGTGTGGCGCGTGGAAAGAAGTTTGAAGTCCCATTTTTTCGGGCTTTCTTTATTATGCTGCTCTGCGAAAAATTTGCGCCGTGTCAGGGTGTTGGGTCAATTCAAATGCGGCTACAAAGCCACACAATTGCGTGTGACCGAGTCCTTGCGGCCACAGTTTCACTCTTCCTTTACGCTGCCGTCACGGCGTCGCCACAGCATTGACACAATCTCGCCACAATCGGACGTCGTGTCAGACGGCCATGTCCGACGGCGGGCGCGGCAGCATATATCCCAACGCCGCCAGACCCGCATCAAACTGTTGGCGTGGGATATTGCCCACCACCGCCAGCCGCACCGCATTGGGTGCGCGGCCATGGATCATCGCATACTCATCGGCCGGGCGCACCAGCACCCCCTGATCTTCGGCCATCCGCGCAAAGGTGGACGCGCGCCACCCCTGCGGCAAGCGCAACCATGCAAAGGGCATGCGCGGCTGCCAGGCCAGATCAAACGCGCCAAGCCGATTGACCATCATCTGCAACCGTTCCGACAATTCAATCAGCACCCGCCCGCGAATTTCCGCCGCCGCCCCCGACTGCAGCAAATCCAGCGCCAACTCCGACACCGGGCGGGCCAATGCAAAGAACCCGTGCTGCGCTGTCAGCCGCCCGGCTTCCCCCATCCCGGTTGGACACACCGCATAACCGAACCGCAATGCGGGCGAGACGGATTTTGACAAAGACCCCACAAACCAGACCCGTTCCGGCGCCATCGCCCGAAGCGATGGCACGTCGGTTTGGATTTGCGCAAAACATTCATCCTCGATGATCTGCAGATCGTATTTCCGCGCGACGGTGATGACGTCAATACGCCGCTGCAACCCCATCCGCGCCGCAGTCGGATTCTGCGTTTCTGGTGTCAGGCAAAGCACTTGCGGGCCATTCTTGCGGCAGATCGCCTCTAACACATCGGGGCGAATGCCCTGGTCGTCCAACTCGACCCCCACCACGTCAGCACGCACCGCACGCGCGGCATAACGAAAGCCCGGATAGGCCAGATCTTCGGTCAGAACCACCGGGCGGTCCCCCCGCAGACAACAGTTGAAAATCAGACTGATGCCGCTTTGCCCGCCATGCGTCAGCATGATGTCATCGGGGCCCACCGGCCCCAAATCCCGCTCGGCCAGCCAGTCGACCACCGCGCTGCGCAACGGTCCCTCGCCCGATTGCCGGGTGTATTCCAGCCACTCCGGGCCAACCTGATCGGCCATCCGGCGCAGACTGGTGGCAAAGGACGCCTCCTGGCCCACATCAGGGATTCGCGGAGAGCGCAGGTCAACCCGGCCCGCCGCCACACCCGGATCGCGTTCGACGTAAATCGATTGCGTCGGGCCCAGCCGCGGGCGGCTGGCAGCAACGAACGTACCGCGGCCAACGGTGGCCTCTAACATGCCTTCCTGGGTGGCAATCTGATAGGCGCGCGAGACGGTGCCCGGTGTCACCGACAACCGATACGCCAGATCGCGCACGGTGGGCAGTTGCTGACCTTCGGGCAAATCGCCCAGCCGGATGGCATCGCGCAGGGCCCGGGTCAGGGCCAGATACTTTGGGCCGTCGTCTTGTTTCAGCTCGGGCAACCAGATTGTGTTCATAACAATGTTCCTCTGGCGACTCATTCGCCGGATATTGTATCATTACAGCACAGCATATCATTATTTGTATCAATACAATCGGAAAATGCCATGGCCCTCCCGCATGTCCTTGCCCTTGTTGATCGCCCCCTGCCGCCGTTGTCGCGGGTGCTGATCACGGTCGCGCTGACCGTGGCCACATGGGAATTACGCCACCGCACCCGGAAATCGCTGGGCAGCCTGACGCCACATCTGTTGGCTGACATCGGGCTTGATCCGTCCGCAGCGCAGATGGAATCCGCCAAACGGTTCTGGCACGCCTGACCCCCGAATATTGCCCCCACCTTGGGCCGGGCAATCCGGCCCTTTTTTTTGCATGGCGATATGCCGTTCGCCTGCAATCTCTTCAAATTTGACTAAATTTTGCTTTTTCTGTTTCCAAATATCCCACGGGGGAGGCGGCAATTGCCGCCTGGGGGTCTGAAACCCCCACCTTCGCCAGTGCAGCAAACCTGCCAAACCCAACGCAAAAGGCCCGCGGAACACCACGGGCCTTTGCAAATTTGTCGTCCGGTGAAATTAACGCTTCGAGAACTGGAAGCTCTTGCGCGCCTTGGCCTTACCGTATTTCTTGCGTTCCACCACGCGGCTGTCGCGGGTTAGGAAACCAGCGGCTTTCAGGGCACCGCGCAAAGACGGTTCATACAGCTGCAAAGCCTTCGAAATGCCGTGCTTTACCGCACCAGCCTGGCCCGAAAGACCACCACCAGCAACCGTTGCCATCACGTCGAATTGGCCTTCGACATTGGCAATGGTGAAGGGCTGACGCAGGATCATCTGCAGAACCGGGCGGGCAAAGTATTCCGCCATTGTCTTGCCGTTGACCACAACCTTGCCAGAACCGGGCTTGATCCAGACGCGGGCCACGGCATTCTTCCGTTTGCCTGTGGCATAGGACCGGCCCAGCTTGTCGCGCACAGCCACACGTACAATAGCCATTGGGGTGGCAACGGGAGCTGCCGCGCCCACAGCCGATTTCAGATCGTCGAGTGATTTGATCTCTGACATGCTCATGCGCTCCGGGTGTTCTTAGGATTCAGCGCCGCCACATCAAGAACAGTGGGCTGCTGCGCTTCATGCGGATGTTCCGCCGAAGCATAAACGCGCAGGTTGGTCATCTGCACGCGGCCAAGACGGTTGCGGGTGATCATGCGTTCAACCGCTTTGATCACGACGCGTTCGGGATGTGCGCCTTCCAGGACTTGCTTGGCGGTGCGCTGCTTGATGCCGCCCGGGTGGCCGGTGTGCCAGTAGTAGATCTTGTCGTTGCGCTTGTTGCCCGTCATCTGCACCTTATCGGCGTTGATCACGATCACATTGTCGCCCATATCCATGTGCGGTGTGAAGGTTGGCTTGTTCTTGCCGCGCAAGATTTGGGCGACGATCGTGGCCAAGCGCCCCAGAACGATGCCTTCGGCGTCGATCAGGATCCACTTTTTCGCGATGTCCGCCGGAGTAGCGGAGAAGGTTTTCATATTGCGACCATATGTTAAGGCGGGGAGAGGCCCCGATCTAAGATGACGGCTTATCGCAGCAGGTCCTTGCGGCGTCAAGGCGGGGTTGAAAGATATAATCAATAAATATCAGTATCTTATATACACAGGTATTATAATACCCCAACAAATTTCCGATTACCGCAGGTTCGGGGGCCGCGATGGGTCTGATCCGGGTGCGACGCGCGACGGGGCTTCGTCGGGCACCGCCACAGGCGGCACGGCAAAGACCTGCGCCGCGCGGGCGATCTGCGGCACGATAGGATCGGTTGAGGCCAGAAAGGTGACGTCCAACTCGCCCTCATCCACGCCCGAAAACTGCAGCGCCTCGGCCAGGGCCCGCGCAAGCGGCTGTTGCGCAGGCTCTGCTGCGTCAATCACCGCAAGCATATGGCCGCGCCGCCCGTCTGAATACCGCACCTGCACCAACAGCGCCGCCAAGGCCAATCCAGCCGCCCCGTCCAGCGTAAAGGTCAGCGCATCGGCCAGGCCTTCGGGCAAGCCACGTGGCGGATAGAACGCCACGGGCGTGGCCTGCACCTGATCGGGCGTTGTGTCCAGCATATCGGCCAGCCATTGCAACGCCTGAGGCGGCAACAGCATTTCCGACGCCGCCCCGGTGCCAAGGTTCAGCCCCAACGACACACCCTGCCCCGCCAGATGCTGCGCGATGATCCGCCCCGGCAAGGCGGCATAGGGCAACGGGTCATCGCCAAAGCTGGCAAGCCGCTCATCGGTATCAAACGCCAGCACCACCGGGCCATCGGCCAGATCGAAGACGCGCGGGTTTATCCGCTCGCCCGTTGGTTCGTGATCCAGCAGCAACAGCACGGTTGCATCGGCAAAAATCCGATAAAACTGCCGGGCCGCAGCGTCGTCCCCATCGGTCATCGCGGCATGCGCGGCATCAAGCTTTGTCATCTGACCTCCAGCGGTTCGGTAGCGTCTATTATTAGACCAGCGTTCAGGATTTGACGGAAATTCGCACATAAGAAAAGGCAGTTATAAACTTGAGAGAGCAGAAAACCATGGCGCAGATTGCACTGCATGACGGAAAGCTTACGGATGCGACAACTCGTATGGTTGGGGCGGGCGTTACGGCAAGACAAAATTTTAACCCGAATATGACCTAACGAGCAAAATCACCGCTGCGATTTACGAGCCAATGCAGTAACCACAAGTCAGTCAAACATCGTCACTATTTGTCTAACTTCTCTAACTAATGCGGGTAGCGCGCTCGTTACACTTTGCCCAGATATCTGAACCGGCGAAATGAAGGTCAGTTGCACGTTTGGGGTGAGCCTTACTCGCGTTAACGCGCGGAACCTATAAATTGTATTCCATTCCAATCCCAGCTTGGGTGCTGGTCTAATTGGTTTGAGATAGTCAATTATGATGTTCCCACCATCAGGTGAAGACACCCCGAAGCCATCTAGCGCTGGAACCTGCACTCCAAGTCTTATGTGTTTTCTGATGATGTCGAATTCGTGGAAGCCATATATTAGCGGTCTTTTTTCACCCATAGGTTGTAGTTCTACAATCAGGTCTTGGTCCTCCTGACGTAGTTTGGCAATCTTTTTTTTACCATCCTCCCGGAACTTTTCAATAGTCTCGGATACAGGGAAGTAAGTTCGTCGAGAATTAGGGAAGCCGTTCCGCTCCGCAAGCACATTTGCGAGGTGATCGAGAACCGACCTAGCCTCATTGATTATGTTACCTACCTTGGCCCGAATTTCTATTGGCACTGGTGACGTTATCCGCGCTTGTATGTGTGTTTCAAAATCCCCATGGAGAACCTTGGTTTCGAAGCTGCGCTGAAACCTGATTTCGAAACTGTTCTGAAAGAAAGCACTTATTTTAATAGTAAGGTCTGCGGATTCTGCATCGCAATAGTCCAAACGTTGGTGGGCTTCAGCCAAGTCATGTTCCATTGCCGACACCAATCAAACGCATAAAGGTCATGAGCCCTCCTGATCGGGACAAAGCGAAATTTAGGCATAAGCTGAACCGTCTGCTACGAATGCTCCGCGATGAGGCCCCGACTGTCCCTTAAAGTCAATCTCCTGATGAGGATCAGTCGTCTAACACGAGGGCAAGCCTTCGCAGCGCCGCCACAATGCAGACAAACAACGCCATCGGCCAAACGCTGCGCTTCCATTTAGGCCTAAGCTGCATTGTCATCGTCGAAAATGGGATTTTCAAGGTTCATATCGTATCCACTTGAACCCAAACGGTAAGCTGACATTTTCTCTGTCACGTGCATAATCGCCAAGCAAATCGCGCAGTCCTCGGCGCAGACCACGGCGCGGGGGTTTGATCATGCAGGCTTGCCACAGTCCAAAGTTAAACCGTCCGGGCGATTGCCGATTTACGCCCTCCAAGATATTGATGAGTAATCTTTTTCCAAGGCAAAATTGCAATGTATCGCGTCTCTTCCTTCATCCGTCATTTCGCAATCTGCCTGAGCGCGGGGGTCGTGGCGGCAACGGCATGGGTTTCGGTTGATCCGGCCAGTTATTATGACTTTATCGAATGGCGCATGGCCGATTTGCCGTTGCCTGCGATGCTGAACCTGCATCCGGCCAGCCTGACGCCATTGTCTATAGTCTCGGACGGGTTGATGGCGCTGTTCATGTTCTTTGTCGGCAAAGAACTGTGGGAATCCCTGATCCTTGAACGCGGGGCGTTGTCCGGGCCGCGCGCTTTTGTGCCATTAGGCGGAATGGTCGGCGCGGCACGTGGGGCGGTGCTGATCTGGACGTTGTTCGGGGCGCTGTTTGAGACGGCGCATGAGGCGGGTTTTGCCACAGGCTGGCCGGTTCCCATCGGCAGTGATGTTGTGCTGGCCTATCTGATGGGGCGGCTGGTGTTTGGGCCGGGGCATCCTGCGTTGCATATCCTGCTGTTGGTGACGGTATCGCTGGATGTCAC
>JAYUHO010000392.1:0-2969 GCA_043766915.1 Cypionkella sp. | reverse complement strand
AGCCAGGGCGACATGCCCCATTGCACGCCACCCACCTGCGTCGTCAGATCAGAGGCCCATTTCAGCAGTTGCGGATCAACCGATCCTGCGTCGATACTATTGGGCGACCCCGTAATGTCCTGGCCGCGCTGGCCAAAACTATCGCCATAAAGCGCCACATGAAACGGCGCCTGCAGCTGCCCCCGCCGCAGAACCGGGCCAAGCCCCAGACCAAGCCCGATCATCAATCCCATCCATACACAGTGGCGGTCGTGCCGGTCAGCATCACGCGGGTTGCGCGGAACGGAATGGTCTGGCCTGCCACCACGGCATAGGTCAGGTCGGTGCCCGCACTGTCGCGCAACCGCAGGTTCCCGGCAGTCTGGCAATAGATGGCGCGCGGGCGCGGCACGATATCAACCGTGTCTGACGGTGAAATCGCAAAGTGCCGGTCGGCCGGGCTTTGCAACCCTTTGGCATAACTTTGAAAACTGTCGCTCATGCGTTCTCTCCTCAAATCAGGTCAAATTGCTGTGGCCGCCAATGGTGCCGGCAACGGTGGGCCGTCATGTGTTGCGGAAAAATTAGTGCCGGCTTGTGGACAGATTGTTTCCGGGCCGCGCGGTGGCTTTACCTTTGGACAGCATTTGCCCGGCCAAAGGGCCGCTTTATGGCTTTTCCAACTACCAAAAGATCCACCAAAGGCGCCCCACACCGGGCGAATTGCCGGCCATGGCCTCCGGCCCCGGGCGCTTTCGTGCAGATTCTCCCTGGCGCATTCACTTCTGGCAAAAGCCGTGCTATGCCTGTCGTCGTCACGAAGGAGATTCATATGAAACTGATTACGTTGCTGTGCGGACTGACTCTGGCGACAACCGGCTTGTCGGTGCAGGCCGCAGAACTGTCTGCTGCTGACCAAGCCGTTGCCGATGCGCAACTGGCCCAGGATTGCCAGGATGAGGCGAACAAAAACAATGATGAATGCCTGCTGCTTCCCCCGGTGGAAGAAGCGACCAACTTCATCTTTGGTCTGGCCCCCTTGCTTCCGGTTGCCGCTGCGGCTGGTCTGATTGCTGCTGCTGCTGGCAGCGGAGGTGCCGGAGGCAGCGGCATTGGAATTGGCACGTCGACGCCGAATACCAATCAATAGCCTGGCTGCATAGGCCCGGCTATCGGTCGCCATCGGTTCTGCTATTGAGCAAGGGCAAGCCTGCTTCGCCCTGCTTTTTGGTGCGCGAAAATCCTATGCTTTGCTACAAACCGCGCATCCTTCAGCCGCAAGGCAGTGACGCCCCAAACTGATTCGATTTGTTCCCAATTTTAAGCAGTTCCGCCCCAGTTGAGGGCGATTCATGGCGCTGCTGCTTCGACTGACTGTCTTTACCACTGCACCAAAACCCTGTTTCGGGGCCTGCTTGTGCGCGTTGCTCAACAACGCTTTGCCGCCGCTTTGGGTCTGCGCAACCACTTCCAAGGCCAGATTTGGTAAATCGGTCGGTTTAAGCGGCCATATTCAACTAACGGTTGAATTCCACCCAAGAGCTTTAATCAATTACGGTTTTTGGATGACCAAAGCTTGTTCTGCACAAGTTCACCTTTGCCAAATGGTAAAGAAATCGTTTATACTAATGACACTTCTGTTCCCCCAATTTTTGAGGATTATCATGACAGTCTCACTCTGTGCTCCGACATTCACCTATCCCGGAGTGTCCGCTCTTGATTTGATCAACGGCGATTTCAACCTGCGTCCACTGCCGGCGCTGACCGTTTTGATAGCCGCCATCACCAATGGCGACGACACTGTCTTCGGTACCGGTGGCAACGACGATATCAACGTGTTGGGCGGCAACGACCTCGTCTTTGCGGGTGCCGGCGATGACTGGGTCCGCGGCAGCAATGGCAACGACACCGTTTACGGCGAAGACGGCAATGACCAGCTGAACGGCGGCTCTGGCGCTGACCAACTGTTCGGCGGCAAAGGTTCTGACGGCCTGATCGGCGGTCTGGACGATGACCGCCTGTATGGCGGCCAGGGCCAGGATCTGCTCAAGGGCGACGCCGGCAATGACCTTTTGTCGGGCGATACCGGCAATGATTTCGTCTATGGCGGCATCGGCGCTGACGACCTGTACGGCGGCATCGGCAACGACCTGCTGAACGGCGGCGACGGCGACGACCGTCTGTCTGGCGGCATGGGCGACAACGCCATGTACGGCGGCGCTGGCAACGACACCTTCGTGTTCAACGAATCCGAACTCGGTGGCTCGCAATACATTGACGGCGGCGACGGCGTTGACTTGCTGCGGATCCAACTCAACAATCCCGGCGCTTACACGATTGCACAGGCCACCGCGTTCCTTGACGCTGCCTTTGCAAGTGGCCCGGATGACAATGGCGTCTATCATCTCGAAGGTTTCGGCTGCATTACCAACATCGAGAAAATCGTCTCGATCGGTCTGGCCGATGGCAACCTGAACTACATGATCCACCCGATCTTGGCCTGATCTCTGCGCCAGAAGATTGTTAACATCATGGGCAGCCCTCGGGCTGCCCATTTTCGTTCGGCGCCGTGTGGCATTCAAACCGGGCACACTTGTAATGTTCAGGGCAGGGGGGGCTGCCGTCCTCCACCCCATCCACGGCTCAGCGTGCCAAAGCCTTTCCGAACCAACGGTCGACACGCCCCCGATCAGGATGGCGCAGGCCCCACCTGCGCGGCCGGGCGCGCGGGTAAATCCACTCGTCCTTGCGGGCCTGATGTTCCTTTTGTCAGCCTGCGGATCAGCAAGCGGCAACCTTTGCTGCAGCACAAAGACAGGGGCGCGCCGGCTTCGGAACGGCGCGCTGCGCAAAAGCCACATCGCAACAGAAACGACTGTTTCCACAATGAACTGCAATTTCGTAAAATCGTTTCATTGTTACCAAGTCATAAAAAATGCGCCGAATCACTGATCGGCGCATTTCCACAATTTACCAAAGGTTAGTTACAT
>JAYUHO010000391.1:0-7885 GCA_043766915.1 Cypionkella sp. | reverse complement strand
CACCCCGCTTTAATCGACAAAAAAAGGCCGGGCACAAGGCCCGGCCAGGTCCAACAGGGAGGTGCCATGTCATAACCCCGACATGGCAAGGGGAACTCATCTTAGCCAACGAACGGCCTGACTGGATACATAACGCCTGATTCTGGCAACAATATGACCGCACCTAGCCATATTAGAAGCAGTTTAGGAAACCGTGTCAGGCAACCAGCTTATATCCGCCGCTTTCCGTGACCAGCATGCGGGCGTTCGACGGATCTGATTCAATCTTCTGCCGCAACCGGTAAATGTGGGTTTCCAACGTATGGGTCGTCACCCCCGCGTTATAACCCCAGACCTCATGCAACAGCACATCGCGCGCCACCACCGACGCCTGCGCGCGGAACAGATATTTCAGAATATTTGTTTCCTTCTCGGTCAGACGGATTTTCTTATCTTTCACATCCACCAACATTTTCTGTGCCGGTTTGAACGTGTAAGGCCCCATCTGGAACACCGCATCTTCGGATTGCTCGTGCTGACGCAACTGCGCACGAATACGGGCCAGCAACACCGGAAACTTGAACGGCTTGGTCACATAGTCATTGGCACCTGAATCAAGCCCCAAAATGGTGTCGCTGTCAGTATCATGGCCGGTCAGCATCATGATCGGGCACTTCACCCCCAACTTGCGCATCCGGCGGCACAACTCGCGGCCATCCGTATCGGGCAGGCCCACATCCAGGATCACCAGATCGTAAAGCCCCGCCTTGGCCTTCTCCATGCCTTCGGCACCCGTGCGCGCCTCAAACACGTCGAAATCTTCGGTCATGACCAATTGCTCGCTCAGCGCTTCACGCAGATCGTCATCATCATCGACCAGCAAAATTTTCCGCAGCGTTGCCATTTCAGTCTCCATCGGTTGGGATATTCGTCCCCATGGCCAACACATGCGCCCTCATCACCGATCCGACAAGATTTGCTGCAACCGGCTCACGCGGTCGTGTCGTTAAACGCCGCTATGTTTCATTTCCGTTGTCTTATGCCTATGAAAGGCACAGGAGACTGAAATGAACCTGATGCCAACGCCCACCGAAAAGCTGGCCCGCGCCCGCACCGACCTCCGCCTGGGCTTGCCAATTGTGTTGGTGGGGGGTGCGCGCGCCATGCTATGCGCTGCAATAGAGGCGATGGATGACGCGCGGCTGCAGGCGTTGCGGGGCTATGGAGTGCCGGAACTGGCCCTCACCCAACGTCGCGCCGAAACGCTGAAAGCCCGCGCTTATGATGGTGATCTGGCCCGGATCGCCGTGCCGAAAGACGCCGATATGCGCTGGCTGCGTGCGCTGGCCGATCCGGCTGACGATCTGCGCGTGCCGATGAAAGGCCCGCTGAAAGCGTTGCGCGATGGTCCCGCTGATGTGCACCGCACCGCGATTGCCTTGGCCAAATCCGCGCAACTGCTGCCTGCGGTTTTGTTGGTGCCGGTGGACGATGGGATTGCTGTAGCCGCCGAAAATGACCTGACTGTAATTGCCCAAGCTGATTGCGCCGGGCTTGATCGCCTGCCGCTGTTGTCTTCGGTTATCTCAGTCCGCCTGCCGCTTGCCGCCGCGAACGCGGGACGATTGCACATCTTTCGCCCCGATGATGGCGGCCCGGAACATTATGCGATTGAAATCGGCCGGCCCGACCGCGACCAGCCCGTTCTGACCCGGCTGCATTCGGCCTGTTTTACGGGCGATGTTCTGGGCTCGCTGAAGTGCGATTGCGGCCCGCAACTGCACGCGGCTTTGGCGCAAATGGCGGCGGAAGGTGCAGGTCTGCTGCTGTATCTGAACCAAGAGGGCCGCGGCATTGGTCTGGCCAATAAAATGCGCGCCTATTCGCTGCAAGATCAGGGCTTTGACACCGTTCAGGCCAACCACCGTCTGGGGTTTGAAGATGACGAACGCGATTTCCGCATCGGGGCCAGCATTTTGCAAAAACTGGGGTTCACGTCGGTGCGCCTGCTGACGAACAATCCCAGGAAACTGGCCATGATGGCCAGTTGCGGTATCACCGTCACCGAACGCGTGCCGCTGCACGTGGGAAAAACCGCGCAAAATGCAGGATATCTGGCCACCAAAGCCGCAAAATCCGGCCACCTGCCATGACGCCCTACGACATCGTCGTCACCCGCTGGGGCGCACGATTTATGAACCGCCGCTTCCCCTGTTCCATCGGGCGCGGCGGCATCACCCGGACCAAACGCGAAGGCGATGGCGGCAGTCCCGCAGGCACGCACCGGATCGTGGGGATGCTGTTTCGCCCCGATCGTCTGGCCCCCCCTGCCGACTGGGCCCTTCCGTTTGGCCCTGTCGATCTGTGGTCCGATGACCCTAAAGACGATGACTACAACACCTTTGTGCGCGCTCCGCATGCGTTTGGACATGAACGCCTGACGCGGCCCGACCCTTTGTATGACCTGATCCTGATCACCGATTGGAACTGGCCTTATGCCAGTCCCGGGAAAGGATCAGCCATCTTTATTCACACATGGCGCAAACCCCGTCACCCGACGGCGGGCTGCATCGGCTTTGCCCGATCAGACCTTTTGTGGATCGCCGCCCGCATTCGCCATCAGACCCGGCTGATCATCCGCGCCTGATCCCCTTCCCAAAGCGCTTCGAATTGCCTATTCTGCCGCTGCGAGCGGGGGATAAATCATGGCCAAGGCAGCAGCGAAACCAGATGAGGCAATTTTCCAATTGCGCATGGCGCGCTCTGCCCCGGATCTGTGGCCGATGCTGGACACGCTTTATGGCACCCATCCCGGCTATGACCAGTTTTGCCAGGATCTGAAAACCACTCTGGCCGCGGCGTGGAACAACCGCCCCGCAGATCTGAAGCTATTGGATTTGCAGCGTGATTTGGAACCTGACTGGTTTCAACGCGCCGATATGGCGGGCTATGTGTTCTACATAGACCGCTTTGCAGGCACCCTGAACGGCGTGCTGGATCATCTTGATTACCTGACCGATCTTGGCATCACTTACCTGCATTTCATGCCCTGCCTGCACCCCCGTCCGGGGGACAGTGACGGCGGCTATTCGGTGATGGATTACCACAGCATCAACCCCGCCTATGGCACGAAAGAAGACTTCAAAGCGGTTGCAACCCAGTTGCGCGGGCGGGGCATTTCCCTGTGCATTGATCTGGTGCTGAACCACACCGCCAAGGAACATGATTGGGCAGTGCGCGCCGCATCCGGAGACAGCAGATACCAAGATTACTACCTGATGTTCGACAGCCCCGCCACGGCACTCGCCTATGAGAAAGCACTGGTTGAAGTGTTCCCCGACAACGCACCCGGCAATTTCACCCATTACCCCGACATCGGCAAATGGGTCTGGACCACGTTCAACGAACACCAGTGGGATCTGAACTGGGCCAACCCGCAGGTGTTTTTGGAAATCACCAGAACCATGCTGCATCTGGCCAACACCGGCGTTGATGTGCTGCGCCTTGATGCGGTGGCCTTCATGTGGAAACGCATGGGCACGCGCTGTCAGTCGGAACCCGAGGTTCACATGCTGCTGCAAGCCCTGCGCGCCTGTTCCCGCATCGCCGCCCCCGCCGTTATTCATCTGGAAGAGGCCATCGTCAGCCCGCAGGAAATGCTGCCCTATCTGGGGCGCGGCAAACATGACGGGCGCGAAGGCAATCTGGCCTATCATAACTCGCTTATGGTGCAATTCTGGGGCGCGCTGGCCACCCGCGATACCCGGATGATGACGCATGTTCTGGCCACGCATTTCCCGGATCGGTTAACCAACGCCACCTATGCCACCTATATCCGCTGCCATGATGATATCGGTTGGGCCATCACCGACGAAGACGCCGCTGCCTTGGGTGCCAATGGGGCCGCGCATCGCCGGTATCTGTCAGAGTTTTACGAAGGCAGCTTTGCAGGCAGCTTTGCCAAAGGCGCGCCGTTTCAGGTGAATGAATCAACCGGCGATAAACGGATCTCGGGCAGTTTTGCGTCCCTCGCCGGTCTGGAAAAAGCCCAGACCGCCGAGCAGACAGACGCCGCCATTCAACGCATCTTGTTGGGCCATGCGCTGATCGCCTGCTTTGGCGGCATTCCCCTGATCTACATGGGCGATGAGTTGGCCTTGCTGAATGATTACACATACCGCGACGATCCCGCCCATGCGCATGACAGCCGCTGGATGCACCGCCCGGTGATGGATTGGGCGCTGGCGAACACGCGCCACTCGTCCACGTCACCCGCCGCGCAAACCTTTCAGGGCGTGCAACATATCCTGCGTCGCCGCAGCCAAACCCCCGGCCTGCATGCCGCCCATCCAACAAGAATCCTGACTGCACCTGCCGCATCGGTGTTTGCCGTGCAGCGACAGGCCCCAACCGGCCCGATTCTGTGCCTGTTCAATTTTACCGAAACCTGGGTGAACCTGCCCGCCCAATGGCTGCGCGATACCGGCGTTACCCAGTGGCACGACGCGCTGTCAGACCAGCCCGTTGCCTTGCACGACAATCATTTGGCGATGCCACCTTTCGCCCGGGTCTGGCTGATCTAAAACGCTTTTTCTGTTCGAAAATATCCCCGCCGGAGGCACCGGCTTATCCATAGTCCCGCGCGCCGAAAATCGCAGAGCCCACCCGCACATGCGTGGCCCCATGGACGATGGCGGCTTCAAAATCGCCGCTCATCCCCATCGACAAGCCGGGCAATCCGTTGCGCCCAGCCATTTCAGCCAGCATCGCAAAATGCGGGTCAGCAGCCTGATCTTCGGGCGGAATGCACATCAGTCCGGCCAGCGGCAAATCCATCGCCCGACACGAGTCGATGAAGCCATCCAGATCGCCCGGCAAAACGCCGGCCTTTTGCGGCTCGGACCCCGTGTTCACCTGCACGAACAAGTGCGGGCACCCCCCCCGCGCCTGCGCCAGTTTGGCCAGCCGTTCCGCCAAAGATGCCCGGTCAACCGTATGGATCGCGTCAAACAAGTCTACCGCCAGCTTGGCCTTGTTGGTTTGCAAGGGCCCGATCATGTGCAGCTGCACCGCCCCGAATTCCGCCCGGAACCCCGGCCATTTGCCCGCCGCCTCTTGCACATAATTCTCGCCAAACACCCGGTGGCCAGCCTCTAACACATTGCGCACCCGCGCGTCGGGTTGCACTTTGGAAACGGCGATCAACTGTACCGACCCCGGCGCGCGGCCATGGGTGATCTCGGCGGCGCGCAGGCGTTGGGTGATTTCAGTCAGCGACATCGGACACTCCGGTTAAGGGCGCATCTGGTCACAGGCCCCCTAAAATGAAAAGAGCGGACCCGAAGGCCCGCTCTGATCAAAGTTATGATCGGTTAGATCAGAACGACATCGACACGCCGATGTCGAAAGCGGTTTCGCCAGCAAGGTCGTCGCGAGCAACGCCACCAACAACGGAAGCACCGCCGCCGAGGTCGTACGAAGCACCAAGGCCATAAGCTTTGCCGTTAGTGTCTTTGTCAGCGTAGAATGCTGTCACAGTTGCGCCCGAAATCGCATAATCCACCGACAAGGCATACTGCAAGTCAGGAGTCGCGTCACCGTCAACGATTTTTGCTTTAACCGTGGCACCAGAGAAAGTTGCCGAACCCAACAGGCTCAGCTGAGTGCCTTGACTGTTGTTATCTTCATAGCCCAATGCGACCGAATATGCATCAGTCGAGTACTTTACTGCTGCCGACAGGAAGTCTTCGGTCGAGTTTGCTTGGCCGAGGCCCAGACCAAACGTCAAAGCACCAGCGGAATATTCATACATCGCGCCAGTAACATCTTTATTCAAGAAGCCAATTTCGTTCAGATCGCCCAAGCCGGTGAGGCCTACGCCCGAAACCTGACCAACAAGCGAATCAGACGCGTTGCCTGTATCACCCATGGTCAATTTGCCGAACGCACCAGAGATATAAACGGTCGAGTCACCATTTGCAGTGTTGCCTTGGCCAGACTGATCATGCCGAACAGATGCGCCAAATGCCAAGCCGCCGTCGGTTTCACCCGAAGCAGTGAAGATAATCCGAACGCGCGAAGTAAATTGTGCGCCGATGCCTGATCCGTCATCAATAAT
Organism: Cypionkella sp.; assembly: GCA_043766915.1. Taxonomy (GTDB): domain Bacteria; phylum Pseudomonadota; class Alphaproteobacteria; order Rhodobacterales; family Rhodobacteraceae; genus JANNAT01. The sequence goes on along the minus strand of JAYUHO010000391.1, from coordinate 1,788 downwards.
ACCCATGCGGGCCTTACCAGTAACTGCAACTTCGGCAGCTGCATAGCCGGTGGTCGCGGCGATCAGCGTTGTAGCAAGAAGAATCTTTTTCATAGTTTCCCTCGTTGTATCAAAGGTGGTGCCCAAGTCAGGGACTCCGACTTGGGTATGCCTCTATTTCTATCTTTGGGCGGCTCATTGCAACGCGAACCCGCCCCGCCGGGGGAAAGACGCCGCCGATGATGCAGTCTTGCCACAGGTAATGTCTGCGGATTTTTGCCCAAAACTGCGGCAAACTGATGTTGTTGGGCAGGCATAATATAAGGGGTGAAAAGCCTTGGCAGTCACCGGTGGGTCGGCTAGACAGTCGCAAAGGGTAAATCGGGGGACCGGATGCAGCTTTACCGCCTGTATAGATCTGTAATCGCTATGGGGCTTGCCCTGACACTTACGGCCTGCGGCGGTGGAATATCCAGCGGTGACAGTGGGTTATTCGCTCGCAACCGCGGTGCAATCCCGACAAATATCCAGATAGAAGGCCGTGCCGCCACCGATGCACAGGCCGCAGCACTGGCAAAAGCCAAGGGCGAAGACCAGAATAGATCGACAATCTGGGATCTGTTTGGCAACCAGAAAAGCCCGAATTCGAACGTTGAGGTGAACAAATACCTGTGGGCCGCCTCTTTGGACGTGCTGAATTTCCTGCCCATCGAATCGGTTGATCCGTTTACCGGCGTCATTGTGACGGGCTATGGCACGCCGCCCGGCGGCGGTCGCGCCTACCGTGCAACGATTCTGGTGCAAGACCCTGCATTGGATGCGCGTTCGCTGAAAATCGCGATGCAAGGGCGTGGTGGCGGTGCGGTTGCCCCCGATACCATCCGCGCGATTGAAGATGCGATTCTCACCCGCGCGCGCCAGTTGCGGATACAGGACACCAAACTGTAACGCCTGCACTGGCCTTGATCTGCGGGACGGTGTAATTGCGCACAGACCCCAAGATAAGGCCTGTCAATGTCGCGCTATGATCCCACCATAATCGAACCCAAGTGGCAGGCCATCTGGGACGATGCCGGAACCTTTGCGGCCGTGCGCGATCCGGCCCGGCCCAAATACTATGTCCTCGAAATGTTCCCCTATCCGTCGGGGCGCATCCATATGGGGCATGTGCGCAACTACACGATGGGCGATGTGGTGGCGCGGTACAAATCGGCGCAGGGCTTTTCCGTGCTGCATCCGATGGGGTGGGATGCCTTTGGTATGCCCGCTGAAAACGCCGCGATGGCAACCGGGATTCATCCCAAAGACTATACCTATGGCAATATCGCCGAGATGAAGGCGCAGTTGAAACCTTTGGGCCTGTCCTTCGACTGGTTCCGCGAATTTGCCACCTGCGATCCGGAATATTACGGCCAGCAGCAGGCGATGTTCATCGACATGATGGCCAAGGGCCTGGTCTACCGCAAAAACGCCGTGGTGAACTGGGATCCGGTCGATATGACCGTGCTGGCCAATGAACAGGTGATTGACGGCAAGGGCTGGCGGTCGAATGCTGCGGTTGAGCGGCGGGAACTGACGCAGTGGTTTTTCAAGATCAGCGATTATTCCGGGGAATTGCTGGCGGCGCTGGACGGCTTGACCAACTGGCCAGACAAAGTGCGCCTGATGCAGGCGAATTGGATCGGCAAATCGCGCGGGTTGCAGTTTGCGTTTACAACGACGGGCGCCCCCGATGGGTTTGACAGGCTGGAGGTGTATACGACCCGGCCTGATACGTTGCTGGGGGCGTCCTTCGCGGCGATCAGCCCT
>JAYUHO010000390.1:0-2987 GCA_043766915.1 Cypionkella sp. | reverse complement strand
CCCCCCGGGGGGGGCTGGGTGGGGGGGGGGCCCGCCTGAGGGGGGCAGTTCAGCGTGCAGGCATCCGCGCCTCGATCATACCGGCATACCAACTTGCGCCAAAGGGAATAACCGCGTCGTCAAAATTATAGGCCGGGTGATGCACCATGGCAGTGTCGCCATTGCCGACAAAGATATAGGCCCCCGGTCGGGCTTTCAGCATATAGCTGAAATCTTCCGCCGCCATCATCGGGGCGACGTCAGTGTTCACGGCCCCCGCCACCCCGCGCGCCACCTCGGCGGCAAATCCGGTATTTTCAGCGGCATTCACTGTCACCGGATAACCGCGCCGATAGTCAATCGTGGCCACGGCCCCCAACGCCTGCGCCGTGCCCCGCACAATCTCTTCGACCCGCCGTTGCGCCAGATCGCGCACGCCTTCTGTCATCGACCGCGTGGTTCCGCGCATTTTTACCACCTGCGGGATCACATTATGCGCGGTGCTGTCGCCTTCCATCGTGCAAACGGAAACCACAACCGATTGTAACGGATCAATATTCCGGCTGGCGATGGTTTGCAACGCCACAACGATATGGGCCGCCACCACCAGACTGTCTATGCAGTCCTGCGGCTTGGCAGCATGACCGCCCTTGCCTGTCACGGTGATGTCGAACTGGTCCGCCGCCGCCATCATCGGCCCCGGCCTGATCGCAAACTGCCCCACCGGAATGCCCGGCATGTTATGCATGCCGTAGACTTCCTGAATGCCAAACCGCTCCATCATGCCAGCCTCGACCATCTCGCGTCCACCGCCGCCGCCCTCTTCGGCGGGCTGAAAGATCAACACCGCCGTGCCGTCAAAATTCCGCGTCTCGGCCAGATACTGCGCGGCCCCCAGCAGCATCGCGGTATGGCCATCATGGCCGCAGGCATGCATCTTGCCCGGAGTGACCGAGGCATAGCTGACCCCGGTTTGTTCCGTTATCGGCAGCGCGTCCATATCGGCGCGCAAAGCCAATACCCGGCCAGAGCCGGTCTTCCGCCCCTTGATGACCACCACCACGCCGGTGCGTCCAATGCCTGTGACCACCTGATCACAGCCAAATCCGCGGCAGAGATCGGCCACCTTTCCAGCGGTGCGATGCACATCGAACAGCAATTCAGGATGGGCATGAAAATCATGTCGCCACGCGGTGATCTGGGGCAGCAATTCGGCGAAACGGTTTTTGACGGGCATTCGGGGCCTCCTGTGGCGCACAACGCAAGCCTGAACCTTTGCACAAGGCAGTTCAAGGCTTGGATGCAAAACACCGCTATCCAGCAGGCGGGTCGAGATCAAGCGGTGGCGGCCCCTTCCGCTCACGGGCTTAAACCCAAGGCAGGAGACGGGCGCGCCACCGGAACCAGACTACACGATTTCCAACTGACAAGGCAGGCGCGGCCTGATTTGACGCGTGTCAAATCCGGCAAACGCGACTGGCGTTTCTAAAAAAGAATGCGCATCGGACGCTGAGCGTGTCTGAACTCGTCTTCACCCAAACTTGCGGTGCGCGTCCAAGGCAAGGCCGGTGCCCACCGACCCCAGCATGTCGCCGGTGGCAATTGTCACCCCCGGCAGGGACGCCTGCACGCAGGCGCGCATGATCGGCAAACCGCTGGAGCCGCCGGTCATGAACACGGTGCCAATATCGCGCGGCGTCAGCCCGGCCTGCGCCAGCACCGCCCCCAGCATCGCCGATATCCGCGCAAGCGGTACCTGAACCGATTGATCAAACTGCGCGCGGGTCACCATCGGGTTTGGCCCGCCGGTAAACTCTGACAAAGCCAGCCGCGTGACCTCGGCCTCTGACAGGGCGATTTTGGCCGCCTCTACCGCCATCGCAATCGAATGGCCCGACCGCTGGGTGACCACGCGGATCAAGCGGTCCAGAAAATCGGGGCGGTCGGCCATATGGCGCAAGCCTTTCAGATCGGTCAGGCAGCGCTGCGTATACAGCATGTTGATCTTGTGCCAGGTCGCCAGATCAAGAAAATAATGGTTCGGCATCAATCCCTTGCCACCTTGGGTGGTGGATTTATAGCCCAGATGCGGCATCACCTGAGCCAGGCTAAGCAGACGGTCAAAATCGGTCCCGCCAATCCGGCAGCCATCATTGGCCAGAATATCGGCGGCCCGATCCGCAGCGCGCACCCGGTCCGGCGATACCCGGACGATCGAAAAATCCGAGGTGCCACCGCCGATATCGACGATCAAGACCAGCTCTTCGCGCGTCACCGATTGTTCGTATTGCAAGGCGGCGGCGATCGGCTCGAACTGAAACGCGACGTCGGTAAAGCCGTGGCCGCGCGCGATATCTTCCAACACCGCTTGGGCCTTGGCATCGCCTGCGGCGTCATCATCGACAAAATGCACCGGGCGGCCCAGCACCACTTGGCTTACCGGGCCTGCACCGCTGCGCAGCGGCGTGATCATCCGGCCAAAAAACCGCGCCACCACATCCTTGAACGAAATCGCGCGGTTGCCGACGCGGGTTTTCTCGTCAATCAGCGCCGATCCCAACGTCGATTTCAACCCCCGCATCAGCCGTCCATCATCCCCGCGCACATAGGCTGCGACGGCCGCACGGCCGAATTCCGGGGCCGCGCCATCGCTTTCCCAGAACACTGCCGAGGGAAGGGTAACATCGGTCTCTTCCAGCGCGATCAGCCAGGCGCGGCTTTGGTCTGCCAACGCCACGGTGGAATTTGACGTGCCAAAGTCGATCCCACAAAACAGGTTCTGCATCTTGGCACCTTATCAGGAAAACGCCGCTGTTACCTTGGGTTAGTCGGCGAGTAAAGCCATATGTGCCCTGCCGCCGGGGGTTTCACACCCCCGGACCCCCGTGGGATATTTTTGAACAGAAAAAGCAGAATTTTAGAGCGTGTTGCCTTCAATGAGGTTCACCACATTGAAGGCAACACGCAACATTCCCAGTCTCAGTTTGTCTTGGGTTGCAGCCAATCTG
>JAYUHO010000389.1:0-2990 GCA_043766915.1 Cypionkella sp. | reverse complement strand
TCGAGGTGCCGCATTGCCTGGAATACCGCAAGCAGTGGGATGTCGAGAATTACGGCGAGCGGGCGGCGCAATACGGGCCGTTCACGCCGGGCTTTGTCGAGGTGCCGCATTGCCTGGAATACCGCAAGCAGTGGGATGTAGAGAATTACGGTGAACGCGCGGCGGATGCCATTGAAGAGGTCATCCTGCGCGAGGGGCCGGATACCATTGGCGCGCTGGTGCTGGAACCTGTGACCGCAGGCGGCGGCGTGATCACCCCGCCCGAAGGATACTGGGACCGGGTGCAAGAGATTTGCGCCAAATATAACATCTTGCTGCACATCGACGAAGTGGTCTGCGGCGTCGGGCGCACCGGCACCTGGTTTGGCTATCAGCATTACGGCATCAAGCCCGATTTCGTGACCATGGCCAAGGGCGTCGCCTCGGGCTATGCGGCGATATCCTGCACCGTCACCACCGAGGCGATCTTTGACATGTTCAAGGATGATGCGGGCGATCATATGTCGTATTTCCGCGATATCTCTACCTTTGGTGGCTGCACGGCGGGGCCAGCGGCGGCGCTGGAAAACATGCGGATCATCGAAGATGAAAACCTTTTGGATAACACCCTGCGCATGGGGGCCCGTGTGATCGACAATCTGAATGCGCTGATGGACAAGCATAAAGTCATCGGTGATGTGCGCGGCAAGGGGCTGTTCTGCGGGGCCGAACTGGTGGCCGACCGCGCCACCAAAGAGCCCGCCAATGAAAAGATGGTCGCCGCCGTGGTGGCCGATTGCAACGCCCAAGGGGTGATCATCGGCATGACCAACCGATCGGTGCCCGGCCTGAACAACACGCTGTGTCTCTCGCCCGCGCTGATCGCCACGCCCGATGACATCGATCAGATCACCGATGCGATTGACCGCGCGCTGACCAAGGTATTTGGCTGAAGCAATGTGCCCGGCACCTGAAATGCCGGGCACATTCCCCCTCTGCGACCTTTCATTCTGGTAAAAATATCCCCGCCGGAGGCTCCAGCAATTCCGCTAACCCCGCCTCTGGAAATCACATCCCTATGTCCATCCCCCCCGAAGCCTTTGTTCTGCCCGCCGCCAGCCGCGGCACGTTGCAGCAGCGCATTCGGCAGATGGTCACTGAAGGCGTGCTGTCGGGCCGGTTTCGCGCAGGGCAAAAGATGCCGTCCTCACGCGGATTGGCCGAACACCTTAGCATCAGCCGGATCACCGTGACGCTGTCTTACGCCGAACTGGTGTCTGCCGATTATCTGACGGCCAAGGGCCGGTCGGGCTATTACATTTCCGAAACCGCCCCCCGCGCGCCCGAACTGCCCGCCTTTTCCGCGCGCAGCGAAAGTGCTGATTTCGCCCGCCTGACGGGACGGCGGTTTTCATCTGTCGCCGCCGTGCAGCGCCCGCAGGATTGGGAAACCTATCCTTACCCGTTCATCTACGGCCAGTCCGACCCCAGCCTGTTTGATCATCAAAACTGGCGGCTTTGCGCGTTGCGCGCTTTGGGGCGGCGCGATTTTGTGGCGCTGACGCAAGACTATTATGACCGGGACGATCCGTTGTTGATCGAACATGTGCTGCGGTCGATCCTGCCGCGCCGCGGGATTGCCGCGCGCGAAGATGAGGTTTTGCTGACGATGGGGGCGCAAAATGGGCTGTGGCTGGCGGCGGCCACCTTGCTGGGGCCGGGGCGGCGGGCGGTGATGGAAAATCCCGGTTATCCGGGGTTGCGCGGCATTCTGGAAACCTCTGGTGCACAAGTGCTCCCGGTTGATGTTGACGCCGACGGCTTGCTGCCTGATGCCATCCCGCGTGCTGTCGATGTGGTTTTTACCACCGCCAGCCACCAATGCCCGACCAATGCCACCATGCCGCTGGACCGCCGCCTCGCGCTGCTGGATGTGGCTGCACGCGAAGGTTTTGTGATTGTCGAAGATGATTACGAATTTGAGATGTCGTTTCTAAAGCCTGTCTCGCCCGCCCTGAAATCGCTGGATGCCGAAGGTCGCGTGGTTTACGCGGGCAGCTTTTCCAAATCTGTCTTTCCCGGTTTGCGGTTGGGCTATCTGGTGGGCCCTGCCAGTTTTATCCGCGAGGCCCGCGCGTTGCGGCTGATGATGTTGCGTCACCCGCCCGGACATATTCAGCGCACCGTCGCCTATTTCCTGTCGCTGGGCCATTACGACGCGCTGATCAACCGCATGCGCACCGCCTATCGCCGCAGGCGGCAAGTGATGGACGAGGCGATCCGTGATCATGGATTGTGCGTGGCGGGGCAGGGCGGCTTTGGCGGATCAAGCATCTGGATGCGCGTGCCGGATGGGGTGAACACCGCAACTTTGGCCGAATCTTTGCGCGCGGATGGGGTGTTGATCGAACCCGGTTCGGCGTTTTTTGATCCGGCCAGCGCGCCGCAAAACCACTACCGGCTTGGGTATTCCTCGATCAGCCCGGCGCGTATTCCCGAAGGGATAGCGCGGATTGCGCGCGCCTTGCAATCTGGCATTATGGCACCGCGTTAACTGGCCCTAAGCCGCGTCTTGCTGCCCCGCTAGAAGAACCTGAACTCGTTTTACGTCCCAAGGAGACCCCCATGCGCATGACCACCGAAGAGGCTTTCGTCAAAGTGCTGCAGATGCACGGCATCGAACATGCGTTCGGTATCATCGGATCGGCCTTTATGCCGATATCGGATCTGTTCCCAAAGGCGGGCATCACCTTCTGGGACTGCGCGCATGAAGGATCGGGCGGGATGATGGCCGATGGTTATACCCGCGCGACGGGCAAGGTGTCGATGATGATCGCGCAGAATGGGCCGGGAATTACGAACTTTGTGACCGCCGTCAAAACCGCTTATTGGAACCACACGCCGCTGTTGCTGGTCACGCCACAGGCCGCCAACAAAACCATCGGCATGGGCGGCTTTCAGGAAGTTGAACAGATGGCGCTGTTCAAGGATATGGTCGCCTATCAGGAAGA
>JAYUHO010000388.1:0-20804 GCA_043766915.1 Cypionkella sp. | reverse complement strand
GTGGCATGCGCCCGGCGGCTATGCGATGCGCGCGCGGCTGGGAGAAAGCCGGGCGATTGTGCCAAGCGCGATGAAAGTGGCGGCGATGGGCGGCGGTCTCGACATTCCGCTGGGCCATATCAACGCGGCCTATGTACGCAGCCATTTTGACGCGATCACAGTGACGGTTCCAGATGCCCCGCGCGCAGGTGAGATCATCTTTGCGCTGGCGATGTCGAAGGGGCCACGGGTGCATAGCCGGATGGGCGGGCTGGAGGTTTGGGACGTTAAGGGCGAGGACGGATTGCGATGAACCGGCTGGCGGGCATCTTTGTGGTGGTGCCCGCTGCGGCGATGCCTGCAATCGTCTGGGCCTGCGCGTTGCCGCCGTCTGTTATTTTGCTGCTGCCAACAGGGCACTACATTCTGGGGGCCGCCCTGACTGTCGGGATCACAGCGTTTGTCGGGGCGGTTTCGAAATGGCTGCCACTGATGACGCCTCGGGTGATCTATGCAGGGCCAGACCGATTTCCATTTGTGCTGACATCGTACCTGTCATTTCTTGGCTTCCTTGGCCTGTTGATGATCGGGTTTTTCGGCGCGACCGATCCGATGCACAATTTGCTGACTTTGGTCATTTGGACCATTGTCTGGATTGCGCTGCCGCTGGCCTGCATGGGGGGTGGCAATCTGTGGGCGGGGCTAAACCCGTGGGTCGGACCGGTTCGGATGGCCCGACTGCTGATCGGGCGCACCGGCACCATAGGGCTTGCGCGGTTTGGGCATTGGCCTGCGGTGGTGGGGTTATTGGCGTTCAGCTGGTTTCAGATCGTGTCCATCGCGCCAGATGATCCTGCGGGTCTGGCGCAAGCCGCGTTGATCTATTGGCTTATTATCTTTGTGGCCGCGGTGGCAGAAGGCGAAGATTGGCTGCAACGAAGTGAGTTTCTGACCGTGTTCATGGGCATGATCGCAAGAATTGCGCCGTTTTGGCGCAAGCGGGAGGTGGGGCAAGTACAAGGGTACATCGGCTGGCCCGGCGCGCAGGTGATCGGTATGACACCACTGGGATTATCCGAAATGACGTTTGTCACCTTGGCGCTTGCTGGTTTGTCGTTTGATGGCTTGTCAGGGACGTTTTTCTGGCTGGGACTGATCGGGGAAAACCCTTTAGAATTTACCGGCCGATCCGCAGTGCAAGGTGTTAACACTCTCGGGCTTCTGGGGGTTTGGGCTCTGACCGCGCTGGCGATTTTTGTGGTGGTTTGGTTAGGTCGACGGATCGACGATACTTTTACGGGCAGGCGGGTAATGCTGTCGTTTCTTGCCATCGCAGCGGGCTATCATGCGGCGCATTATCTGGTGACGCTGCTGACGGCGGGGCAGTATTTTGTCGCGGCGTTGAACGATCCTTTATATCGTGGGGATGATTTTCTGGGATTGCCGCCGTTTTATGTCAGCTATGGTTACTTAGGCGACGGGGCTGTGATGACGCTGGTTTATGCGGCACAGTTTAGTGTGATCCTGGGCGCACATCTGCTTGCGGTGATCCTGGCCTTGCGGTTGTCGGCACGGGGACGGGCCTTGGCGCATCTGCCGCTGACCGCGCTGATGGTGGGATACACGGTTTTGGGGCTGTGGCTGTTGTCAACCGCGCGGGGGGCATGAAAGCCGTAGACTTTTTATCAACGCAAGCACAGAATTTATCGCAACGCGTGCACGCTAATCACGCAGAACAATGGGGACAAAGCATATGACAGCCAATCCTATCATCACCAAAGCGCCATCGCGGCGGGCGGTTCTAAAGGGCATGGGCGCGGGGCTTTTGGCCTCATCGGCGCTGTCCGGCGCGGCATTTGCCCAAGCTGCCCCGATCAAACTGGGGTTCCAATTGCACCGCACCGGTATTGGGGCCGCATACGGGCATTGGTATGAGCGGACGGCACTGGCGGCGCTGAAAGTGGTGAATGAGGCAGGCGGCATCAATGGCCGTCCGGTTGAGATTATCTTTGAAGATGACGCGACCGATCCCGCACGCGGGGCCGAGGTGGTGGATAAATTCGTCAACCAACACGGCGTGGACGTGGTTTTTGGCCCGTTGTTCAGCCATGTGGTGATTGGCACAGCGCCCCGCGCGGCGGAGTTGAAAGTGCCGTATCTGGTCTGTTCAGAAGGCTATCATGTGGCCAGCGGCATGTTGAACCGCTGGACGCTGCAGCCCGGTATCACCGACGTGCGCAGCCAGATCGCGTCGATGGCGCCGTGGGTGGCGGCGAATCTGGGCAAGAAGATCACGATGATTTTCCCCGATTTCGCCTTTGGCTATGATCACCGCGATTTCTTTACCGCCGCGATGGCCGCCCAAGGCGGTGAGGTGATCGCCCAGATCGCCATTCCGCCGACCGAAACCACCTTCACCCGCTATCTGCCGCAAATCCCTGCGGAAACAGAGGTGCTGTATCACGTGATGGTTGGCCCCGCGGTTCTGACATTCGTCAAAGAACTGGGCGAGTTTTACGGCACCGGCCCCGCGCCCAAGATGTTTGGCTTTATTGACAGTCTTGAGGCGGTGAACATCGGCTCACCGGGGCTGGAGTTTCTGGAAGGCAGCCATTTCTGGGAGGCGCATAACCGCGTCAAACAGGCGGATGCCTCTGAATTTGAAGCAGCCTATCGCGCGGCAGTGGGGGTGGATGACGCGGGCGCGTCAATTAGCGATGCGGCGGATGTGGCGACTTATTCCCATATGTTTTCGGCATGGGAAACGCTGTTCGTGATCAAGGCCGGGATGGAGGCCAGTGGCTATGCGGGCCCCGCAGACCGGCAAAAATTTGTCGAAGCGGTTGAGGCAATGACAGACATGCCGCATTCGCTGGAGCATCCGCAGGGGCCGAAACGGTTCAATGGTAAGACGCATCAGGCATTTGGGGTGCAAAACATCAGTCAGGTGCAGGGCGGCAAACTGATCCGGGTGCATCAGACCACCATCGACGACGGCCTTTATCCCGACGCCGTGGATTACACCACGATGCCGTTCTGAAGTATCAGGCAGGGGTTCGCCCCTGCCCCTGTTCGCATGGCCTTTGGTCCTTTTCTTTTGCTTGCGCTGCTGGAAGGCACAGTTACGGCGGCAGTGCTGGCGCTGACGGCTGTTGGCCTGTCGTTGGTGTTTGGCGTCATGCGGATTGTCAACGTCGCGCATGGCGAATTTTTTATGCTGGGCGCGGTGGTGGCGTGGTTTGTGACCACGGCCATTCCGGGGCATGAGTTGCTGGGGTTTCTGGCTGCGCTGATGGCGGCCCCGTTGGTGGTGGCATCTGTGGCGATGCTGGCGGATCGGCTGGTGTTGAAACGGCTGAACTATGATCCCGAAGCCACCATCGTGGCCACGATTGGCCTTCTGTATATCTTGCAGCAAACCGCCTTGACGTTTTACGGCCCCGAAGCGCGCCCGGTGGCCGCCCCGTTTATCTGGCGCATTCAGACGCCGTGGTTTGGCTATTCCGGCTATAAGCTGTTTGTCGTGGCAGCAGCGGTCATGATCCTTTTGGCGGTCTGGGCATTTATGACGCGCAGCAAGGCGGGGCTGATCATGCGTGCCACGCAGGTAGACCGGCAAACCGCCCGGGCGTTCGGGATTGATGTGGACCGCGTTTATGCGGGCACGTTTGCGCTGGGGGCGGCCTTGGCGGCGGTGGCTGCGGTACTGGTGGTGCCGATCCAGCAGGCGCATTATCTGATGGGCGGTGATCCGTTGCTGTTGTCATTCATTGTGGTGATCATCGGTGGCTTAGGCAGTTTGCGCGGCACGTTGGTGGCGGCGCTGATCATCGGGTTAGGGGACGGCGTTATTTCCATGTGCTTCACACCCACACTGGCCAAGATCATTGCCACCTTGCTGGTGGCGCTGGTTTTGGTGTTTCGACCACAAGGCCTGTTCGGGGCCAAGCCATGACAGCGACGGCAAAAATCTGGATGCTGCATTTGGGCGTGCTGTTGGCGTTAGTGGCTGCACAACTGCTATTACCGCCCTACTATGCCAACCAATTGGCGCGGATCATGGTACTGGCGATCTTTGCGATGGGGTATAATATTTCTTACGGCTACACGGGGCTGCTGTCTTTGGGCCATGCGCTTTTCTTTGCCGTTGGTATGTATGGCGCCGGACTGGCCATTTTACAGGTAGAATGGACGTTCTTTCCTGCATTGATCATCGGCGCCGTGGCTGGTGGGATATCAGCAGCGGCCGTGGGGTTGCTCGCGCTGCGCACAACCGGTGTCAGTTTCATGATTGTCACGCTGATGTTCGCCCAAGCCGGATATCTGACGATCTTATATTTCGGCAGCTTCACCGGGGGCGATGAAGGCTTTGTCGTTGAGTCCGTTGGCCGACAGGTGTTCGGCTATGATCTGGCGCAAGATGCCCCCCGCGCGGCAATGGCGTTTGTCTTGTTTGCAGTGGCGATCCTGGCCAAGCTTTGGTTGGTGCGGTCACCTTTTGGCCGGGTGATGGTGGCGATGCGCGAAAACGAGGATCGCAGCCGCATGTTGGGCTATAATCCATTCCGGGTGAAACTGATCGTGCTGGTGATATCGGGGCTTTATGCGGGGGTGGCGGGCGCGACCTATGGCATTTTGTTTGGCTATGTCGGGGCCAGTTTTGCCACCGTGCAGTATTCGATTCTGCCGATGCTTTACACATTGATGGGCGGGGCCGGCACGGTTTTGGGGCCGCTTTTGGGCACGCTGGTGATGTTCACTTTGGTAGAGATCGCATCCATTGTCACATCGCAACACTTGCTGGTGGTCGGAGTGGCACTGGTGGGGCTGGTGCTGTTTGCGCCGCGTGGCATATTGGGCGGGGTGCGGGAAAGGTGGTTGCGATGGCTGCCATGATCTTGCGGGCGCAGGGGTTGACCAAGACCTTTGGCGGCATTCGCGCCGTAGACGGGGTGGATTTTGATCTGGTGCAGGGTGAGATTGAGGCTCTGATCGGGCCGAATGGGGCGGGAAAGACCACATTTGTCAGCCTGCTGTCGGGGCGCATTCCTGCTGATGCCGGACAGATTTTTCTGGGCGCAAAAGATATCACCACAATGCCCGCCTATGCGCGGGTGCGGTTGGGTGTTGCGTATACGTTTCAAATCACGTCAATTTTTCCCGGTCTGTCGGTGTTTGACAATGTTGCTTTGGCCGCGCAAAGCCGGGGCGCGCGCGAATTACGGGCAGCCGTAGCAGAGGCGTTGCAGCGCGTGGGGGTGCTGGAACTTTCAGACCAGATCGCCAACACGTTGTCTTATGGCCATCAACGCTTGCTAGAACTGGCGATGGGATTGGCCTTGTCACCGCGCCTGTTGATTCTGGACGAGCCGACACAAGGCCTGGCGATTGGTGAGATTGATCGGTTTGTGTCCTTGATCCGAACCTTGGTGCCGCAGATGACGGTCTTGCTGATTGAGCATAACATGGAAGTCGTGATGGATTTGGCAGATCGCATCACCGTGCTGAACGCTGGACGGGTGTTGGCGCGGGGCACTCCGGCCGAGATTCAGGCAAACGTCAATGTGCAAGCGGCCTATCTGGGGGGAAGTGAAATTGTTGCGGCTTGAGGGGATCACAGCCGGATATGGCGATATCACTGTCTTGCGCGATGTATCGTATCAGGCGCGCGCGGGTGAAATCACCTGCATCATGGGGCGCAACGGGGTGGGTAAATCAACACTGCTGAAGTGTATTATGGGACTGGTTCCGGCCCAATTGGGGATTGTTTTGTTCGATGGCGCACCGATCCAATCCCTGCCCGCCCATCAGGTGGCACGACTTGGGATTGGGTATGTGCCGCAAGGGCGACGGTTGTTTGGCCCGCTGACGGTTGCTGAAAACCTTGAGATTGGCTTGATGACCCGCGGCAAAGGCCGTGAAACCCGTGATCGGGTGTTGGCGTTGTTTCCTCGTCTTCGCGAACGGATGTCACAAGTGGCGTCCACACTATCAGGGGGTGAACAGCAAATGCTGGCCATAGCCCGCGCGCTGTGTCTTGAACCATCGGTGTTGTTGCTGGATGAGCCGACAGAAGGTCTGCAACCGTCGATGATCGCGCTGATCCGGCAGGTTTTGGTGGCGCTTCGGACGGACGGGGTGGCGATCCTGCTGGTCGAACAGCGGGTACAGGCGGTGTTGGGCATGGCCGACCGCATTGCGTTCATGGATCAAGGACGGGTGATGGATACTGTGATTTGCGCCGGGTTAGAGCCGAATTCCCCACAGTTTCGCCGCTATGTGGGGGTTTAAATGCCCGGATTGATTGCAGGCGTTGATGTTGGTGGTACCTTCACCGATCTGATGATCCTTGATCCTGCAAACGGCGGCGTGCGGTTGGCCAAAGTGCCGACGACCCTGCCCAATCAGGCGGGGGGCGTGTTGGCGGCATTTGAGGTGGCAGGCGTTGATCTGGCGGATGTTGATCTGATCGTGCATGGCACCACCACCACAACCAATGCGGTGCTGGAGCGAAATCTGTGTAAAACCGGACTGATCACCACGCTGGGGTTTCGCGATGTGCTTGAACTGGGCAGACGGACGCGGCCCCACGCCTATGGAATGACCGGCAGGTTTGTTCCCGTCATTCCGCGAGACCTACGGTTAGAAGTGGCCGAGCGAACCGACGCTTTGGGCCGCATAGTCACTGTTTTGGACGAAGAAGCTGTACGACAGGCGGCGCGGCACCTGGCCGAACTGGGCTGCGAAAGTCTGGTGATCCACTTTTTGCATGCCTATGCAAACCCTGCGCATGAACTGCGCGCCGCACAGATCGCTGCCGAGGTTTGGCCAAATGCCTATATCACAATGGGCCATGCCCTGCTGTCAGAGAGCCGGGAATATGAACGCGGGGTGACTGCGGCGGTCAATGCGTCGGTTCAACCCTTGCTGGAACGCTATATCGCGCAATTGGCGGGTGATCTGCGGGCCAAAGGGTATCAGCGCGACCTGCTGGTTATGAATGGCAATGGGGGCATGGTGGCGGCGGCCAAGGTTTCGCACGAAGCGGTGAAAACGGTCATGTCGGGGCCTGCATCCGGTGTGATGGCCGCAGTGGCGACCGGTCGGCGCGCGGGCATACTGAACCTGTTAAGCTATGATATGGGCGGCACCTCGACCGATGTGGCAATGATCAAAGACGGCCGCGCACCGGTGTCGAATGAGATCGAGGTTGAATATGCCATGCCGATCCATGTGCCGATGGTCGATGTGCGCACCGTCGGGGCGGGCGGGGGATCTATCGCGCGGGTCGATGCCAGTGGAATGCTGCGCGTCGGGCCGGAAAGTGCCGGGGCCCTGCCGGGGCCGATTTGTTACGGGCGCGGCGGCACTAAGGTGACGATTTCGGATGCCAATTTGCTGCTGGGGCGATTGCCTGCCGCGCGGTTTGGTCAGGCGGCAGACGCAGCCCGGGCGGCAATGATCGCGCAAATCGCCGAACCCTTGGGCCTGTCGGTAGAGCAGGCCGCCCTTGCGGTTCTCCGCGTTGGCAATATCCATATGGCGGGCGCAATCCGCATGGTGTCGATCAGCATGGGTGCCGATCCCCGCGATTTTGCTCTGTTTGCGTTTGGGGGTGCGGGGCCGTTGCATGCGGTGGCTTTGGCGCGAGAATTATCAGTGCCGCGCGTGATCATCCCGGCGCGACCGGGACTGACCAACGCCCTGGGCTGCGTGGTGGCGGATCTGCGCCATGACTTTGTCCGTACCCTGAACCGCCCCCTCGACACGGTTGATATCGACACGGTTCACGGGATTTTTGCGGCGCAAGCGGCCGAGGGGCGACGACTGATCTTATCTGAAAAGATCATGTTGGTGGGCGTTGATGTCGAATACTCCGCCGATATGCAGTTTATCGGGCAGACCCATCTTTTGCGGGTGCCGTTGCCGCATGGCAATCCCACCCGCGCCGAACTGCAAAGCTTGTTCGAAGCGGCCTATCACGCCCGGTTTCGGGTGGAACTGACCTCAATTCGGGCGAATTTGGTCAATCTGAATATATCGGTTACGGGAAGGCGGCCGGACCTTGATTTGACACAGCTGATCGAGCCTGCGGGCCGACTTGAGACTGTTTCTGTCAAAGTCTACCGGAAAGTTTGGTTTGAAGGTTGGACCGAAACACCCGTCTATTGGCGCGATCATTTGCCGCTAAATCTGGCCCTGACCGGCCCCGCAATCATTGAGCAAATGGACACGACAACCGTTGTCGAGCCGGGGTCGTCAGTGACATCGGATGCCGACGGAAATCTGATCATCGAGGTGGGCGATGCTTGATCCGGTCACTTTGGCGGTCATTCAGGCGGGGTTGCAACAGGTTTGCGATGAGATGGACCTGACGTTTTCGCGCGCCGCGTTTTCCCCCGTGATTGCCGAGGCGAATGATCGGTCGGATGGCATCTATTCAGCCATTGACGGATCGCTGATCGCGCAAGGGTCCAAAGGCCTGCCAGTGTTTGTTGGCGTTATGCAGTTTTCCACCCGCAAGATCATCGAACGGATCGCAAGCGGTGAAACAGCGGCCGCGGAACCCGGCGATATCTATATCGTCAACGATCCCTATCTGGGCGGCACGCATTTGATGGACGTGCGCTTTGCCATGCCGTTCTGGCGGAATGGGCAAATCATGTGCTGGCTTTCCAATACCGGGCACTGGCCCGATACCGGTGGGGCCGTGCCGGGCGGGTTTTCTGCAAGTGCCATTTCGGCCGAACAGGAAGGGCTGCGCATTCCGCCGGTCAAGCTGTTCAAGCGCGGTCAGATGGACCGGGAAATCTGGCAGATGATCTGTTCGAATATCCGGGTGTCTGAACAGCGGATCGGCGACGTTCAGGCGCAGGCGGGGGCGCTGCTGGTGGGGGCAGACCGGCTGACAGAAGTGTTAGATCGCTATGGTGACGACACGGTTGGTGAAGCCATCGCCAGAATGCGCGAGCTGGCTGCACGTCAGATGCGGGCCATGATAGGGTCGATTCCGCAGGGCACATTCACCGCAAAGGCTTTTGTCGACAGCGACGGCGTCGTCAACGAACCGTTGGTGATTGCGGTGCGGGTCGAACGGGTTGGCGGGGATTTGAGTTTTGATTTTGCAGGCTCTTCGCCGCCCTGTCTGGGGCCTATGAATTCGGTTCGCGCAACGACACTGTCATCGGTTTTTCTCGCGATGCGGCATATTTTTCCGGACGTTCCGATTTCTGCCGGGGCGTTTGAACCTTTGCTGGTTACGGGAATTGAGGGCACGTTTCTGGATGCACAGTACCCGCGCCCGGTGTCAGGCTGCGCCGCCGAAGTGTCGCAGCGCATTGCCGAGGCGGTGTTTGCCGCATTGGTGCAGGCAATCCCTGCCTTGGTGACGGCGTCCCCGGCAGGCACCAGCGGGAACTTTGGTTTGGGCGGCTATGATCCTGAAAAGAGCCGCGATTATGTGATGTATCAAATCTCGGGCGGCGGGTATGGCGGGAATAGTGATCACGACGGCCTGACCAATGGCTGTTCCACCATTGGCATTTCCAAAGCCCCACCGATTGAGATCATGGAGCAGAACTTTCCGATCCTGTATCGGCGCTATGCGATCCACGAAGGGTCGGGCGGGGCTGGCCAGCACCGGGGCGGGTTTGGTCTGGACTATGAAATCGAACTGCTTCGCGGCACTGCGCGGGCGTCTTTCGTGATGGATCACGGGCGTACGGGGCCATTGGGGGCTTTGGGGGGCAGCGACGGGGCGGTAAACCGGGTAGAGGTTACGCGCGGCGGAGAAATGTTTGTGCCCGAACATCTGTCCAAGGCGCAAGACATTGCGTTGCAACCGGGTGACCGGGTGCGCGTGCGCACGCCGGGTGGTGGGGGATACGGCGATCCGGCCCTGCGTGATCCGGCCTTGATCGCCGAAGACGTGCGGCTTGGGCGCTATACCACCGAACAGGCTGCGCGGTTGTTTGGAGTTAAACTGTCTTAGGCTGATCTGTCAAAGCACCACCAAAGTGACGCATTCCATTGAAGAAAACCGGTATTGAACGGTCAGCGCTTGACCGTTCAAAACCAGATGCAGACTGTCAGGAGATATCCCGACCAAAGCAACGTCCAAAAAGGCAGGCATAGTCTCTAACTGCGATGATAGAGCCTTATACACCGCCTCTTTGCCCGAAAAAACAACTGTTAGAAAACTGGCAAAAGACATCGCTGGCGGGTGTAGTTGGGCTTCTGCCGGACTTATGATCTCGGCATACAGTTTTTGCACCAAGGCATCCGTCATTATGGTTTCGCAATCTACCCCAATGGCCGAATGCGTTCGCGACACAACCGCAATCGCGCGGCTGTTGGAATGACTGATAGAGCCCGCAACATCGCGGGGCCAAACAGGTGCGCGGCCGTTTCTGCCGACATGAATGGGTTGACCCGCAGCGCGCAAGGCAAGGCCGGCGCAGATGCGACCTGCCAGAAATTCCGATTTTCGCTTGGCCACTGCCCCCATCAATTCATCCGGAAGGGTAATCTCTATTCGCCCAAGCGGATCGGCTGATGTGGTCATCGATGTGGCTTCGCTGATTGAAAACCGCCCTTCGCGCCAGAAGAGACCGGGTATGTCGAACGGGCATTGGCCAATAATCTCAGATATCATGGCGTGCGGCGCGGCGGTGCACCCGCGCGCGAATGCTGGCCACATCCGATTGCGGCGTGGCGGCAAACAGCGTGCGGGTATAGGCGTGTTGCGGATTGGTGAACACGGCATCGCGCGTGCCGGATTCGACCACTTCACCCTGATACATCACCATCACATGATCGGCGATGTAGCGGACAACCGACAAATCATGGCTGATGAACACATAGGTCAAGTTGAATTCATCCTGCAAATCCGCCAGCAGGTTCAACACCTGGGCCTGCACCGACAGATCAAGTGCCGATACGGGTTCATCCAGCACCAACAGCTGTGGGTTCACCATCAACGCGCGGGCAATGGCCAATCGTTGGCGTTGCCCACCCGAAAACATATGCGGATAGCGGTTGAAATGTTCGGGCAGCAGATTGACCTTTTGCAGCATTGCCAGCGCCAGTTCGCGGCGTTCACCGGGCGTGTGATCGGTGTTCAAAAGCAACTGTTCCATCAGCATATCGCCGACCTTCTGGCGCGGGTTCAGACTGCCATAGGGGTTTTGGAACACGATCTGCACTTTGCGCCGCACTTCGCGCGGAAGGGCTGCTTTGCCAATCGCAATCGCCTGGCCATCCAACAGCAATTCGCCCGACGTGGCCGGGTCAATAAGGGTGATGATGCGGGCAAGAGTGGACTTGCCGCAGCCGCTTTCGCCCACAATCGCCAGCGTTTCGCCGCGACCAACGGAAAAGCTGATGCCTTTCAGCGCCTGTACGGATTTGGTCCGGCTGAATAACCCACCGCCAGTGGCATAGGTGCGCGTTATGTTGCGGCCTTCCAGAACCGGCACTGTCATTGCACGGCCCCGGTTTGCGCATCCAGATCGCGCATGAAATCGGCCACAGTGGTCAGCCGTTTGCCTGTCGCATTCTCGGGCAAGGCCGACAGCAGCGCGCGGGTATACGCGTTTTGCGGGGATTGAAACAATGACAACACGTCGGCCTCTTCCATCTTGCGACCCTTGTATTGCACGATCACCCGGTCGGCGGTTTCGGCCACAACCCCCATATCGTGCGTGATCATAATCAGCGCCATACCGTGTTTTTCTTGCAAATCGCACAGCAAATCCAGAATTTGCTTTTGAATCGTCACATCCAGCGCGGTGGTCGGTTCATCCGCGATCAACAGTTTTGGATTGCAGGCGATGGCAATGG
This sequence comes from Cypionkella sp., assembly GCA_043766915.1. Taxonomy (GTDB): domain Bacteria; phylum Pseudomonadota; class Alphaproteobacteria; order Rhodobacterales; family Rhodobacteraceae; genus JANNAT01. Next base: position 8,984 of record JAYUHO010000388.1, on the reverse strand, counting down.
CGATCATCACCCGCTGACATTGGCCACCCGACATCTGATGCGGATAAGACTGCAGGCGATTTGCAGGATCGGGAATACCAACGGCGGTAAACAGATCAACCGCACGGGCATGGGCATCGGCGCGCGACAGGCCAAGATGCTGGCGCAGCACCTCTTGCAACTGATAGCCGACGGTAAAGCAGGGGTTCAGGCTGGCCATCGGTTCTTGAAAGATCATCGAGATTTCACGTCCGATGATGTGGCGTTTTTCGGCGGCAGGCATGGTCAGCAGATCCTGACCGTTGAACGACATCTCATCAGCCGTAACAGTGGCGGTCGGTGGCAGCAGCCCCATCACCGCCAGCATGGCCACCGATTTGCCCGACCCGCTTTCGCCGACAATCGCCAACACTTCCCGCGGGGCGATCTGCATATCGATGCCGTCCACGGCTTTGAATGGCCCGGCAGAGGTATCAAACGTCACTGTCAGATTGCGGATGATCAGCAGGGCCATCGCTCAACTCCGCTTCAGTTTGGGGTCAAGGGCGTCGCGCAACCCGTCGCCAACCAGATTGATCGCCAGAACCGTGATCAGAATGGCAATGCCGGGAAAGGTGACAACCCACGGTGCGCGCAAGATGAATTCGCGTGCCTCGGCCAACATGGTGCCCCATTCGGGCGTTGGCGGCTGCGCCCCCATACCCAGAAAGCCCAGCGCTGCGGCATCAAGGATGGCGTTAGAGAACGAAAGTGTGCCTTGCACAATCAGCGGGCCCAGACAGTTAGGCAGGATCGTGCGAAACATCAGCCGCAGCTTGCTGGCCCCGGCCACCCGCGCGGCCATCACGTATTCGCGGTTTTTCTCGGCCATCACGGCGGCGCGGGTCAGCCGGGCAAAATGCGGTTGCAACACCAAGGCGATTGCAATCATCGCATTGGTAAGACCCGGCCCAAGAATGGCGACCAGCACCAACGCCAGCAGCAACGACGGAAAGGCCAGCACCACATCCATCACCCGCATGATCACGGAATCAATCCAGCCGCCAAAGAAACCAGCCACCAGACCAAGGGCGATGCCGCCCGTCAGCGCAATCGTCACCACCACCAGACCGATAAACAGCGAAAAGCGCGCGCCGAACAGCAGGCGGGACAGCAGATCGCGGCCGATTGCATCAGTGCCCAACAGATAGGTCGAACTGCCACCGTCCGCCCAGACCGGCGGCATCAACAGCGCATCGCGGGCTTGGGCGGTGGGATCATGCGGGGCAATAAGGGGGGCCAGAATGGCGATCAGGATCAGCGCCAAAAACACCCACAGCCCGATCACCGCACCGCGATTTTCGCTGAAATAGTGCCAGAATTCAGCCAGGGCATTGGGGGGTTTGGGAAGGGATGTATCTGACATGTCGACCCTAACTATGCCGAATACGTGGATTGATCAGCCCGTACAGCAGATCGACCGACAGATTGACCACCATCACAATTGCCGCGATCAGCAACAGCCCGCCCTGCACTGCCGGGTAATCGCGGCGCGAGATGCTGTCGACCATTGATTTGCCAATGCCGGGCCACGAAAAAATCGTCTCGGTCAGAATCGCCCCCGCCATCAGCGTACCCACTTGCAGCCCGATGGTGGTGATCACCGGGATCAGGGCGTTGCGCAAGGCATGGATGGCAACTACGCGAAACGGCGACAGGCCCTTGGCGCGGGCGGTGCGGACGTAATCTTCGCCCAACACCTCCAGCATGGCCGATCTGGATTGGCGGGCGATGACGGCCATCGGGATCGTGGCCAGAACAATGGTGGGAAGGATCAGGTGCGACAGGGCGGATTTGAACGCGCCGGGCTGACCGGACAGCAGGCTGTCGATCGTCATGAACCCCGTCACGCGGTCGAAATAGAACATCAGCGATATGCGGCCGGAAACCGGCGTCCAGCCCAGCATGCCGGAAAAGAAGATGATCAGCAGCAGTCCCCACCAGAAAATCGGCATCGAATAGCCAACCAACGCAGCGCCCATGCTGATCTGATCAAACCACGTGCCACGGCGAATCGCGGCAAAGATACCCAACGGAATGCCGATCAGCGTGGCCAGCAGGATAGCGCAGACGCCTAATTCAACCGTTGCCGGAAACAACGCCAAAAATTCGGCCAGCACGGGTTTTTTGGTCACCAACGACACCCCGAGGTCGCCATGAAACAGGCGTCCGACATAGTCGAAATACTGCTCCCAGATCGGGCGATCAAAGCCCAGTTGCGCCAAAAGCTGTTTGTAGCGTTCCGGCGTCAGGCCACGCTCGCCTGCCAACAGCAATACGGGATCGCCCGGCAGCACGCGCACGAAACCAAAGGCCACAACGGTGATGCCAAAGAAAGTTGGGATCAGATAGGCCAGCTTTCCCAGGACAAATTTGAACATGGCCAATCGTTCCTAAAAAATAGCGCGCCGAAAAGTTCGGCGCGCCGTTTCATTCTGCAAAGATCACTCAGCGATATCAGTTTTTTCGAACTGATGGCTGCCAAGCGGGCTCATCACAAAGCCGGTGACGTTCTTCGACATCGGCGTAAACACGGTAGAGTGCCCCAACGTTGCCCATGGTGCCTTTGCCTTGAAGATCACCTGCGCGTCTTCATAAAGTTTTGTGCGTTCGGCCGGATCAGCAGTGATTTTCGCCTTTTGGATCAGCGCGTCAAAATCGGCATCACACCACTGCGCGCGGTTTGATCCGCCTTCAGTGGCCGCAGCACAGCCCAGCAACACCGCAAGGAAGTTATCCGGATCACCATTGTCGCCTGTCCAGCCCAGAATCACCGCGCCGTCCCGGTTTTTCTCGGACGACTTGGCCAGATATTCACCCCATTCATAGGTGACAATCTCCACCTTGACGCCGACCTTGGCAAAGTCTTCCTGAATCAGTTCCGCCGTACGCCGGGCGTTTGGCATATAGGGGCGCTGCACTGGCATCGCCCAAACCTTCATCGACAAGTCCTTTACCCCTGCCGCGTCCAGCATCGCCTTGGCCGCAACCGGATCGTAAACGTCATCAACGATGGCGTCGTTATAGCTCCACATCGTTGGCGGAATCGGGTTTTTCGCCATTTGGCCCGAACCCTGATACACCGCGTCGATGATCGCCTGCTTGTTGATCGCCATGTTCAACGCCTTGCGGACGTCGGCATTGTCAAACGGGGCAATCGTGGTGTTATAGGCCAGATAAGCCACGTTCAGGCCTGCCTGTTCTGTGACAACCAGATTCGGATCGGCCTTAAGCGCAGCCAAATCAGCGGGGGCTGGGTAAGGGGCCATCTGGCATTCGTTGGCTTGCAGTTTTTGCATCCGAACCGCTGGGTCAACCGTTATCGCAAACACCAGATCGTCAATCGCGGGCTTGCCATCCCAATAATCAGCATTGGCTTTGAAGCGGATGACCGCGTCTTTTTCATAGGCAACAAACTGGAACGGGCCGGTGCCGATTGGGGCCGAATTCAGCAATTCCTTGGTGCCGGCGGCCTCTAGAGCATCTGCATATTCCTTCGACACGATCGAGGCGAAATCCATCGCAAGGTTGGCCAGGAACGGTGCCTCGGGGCGGCTGAGCACAAACTTCACGGTGCTATCATCAACCTTGACGATATCCTTTATCACCGTCGCCATTTCCATGCCGCTGTAATATTCCCACGTGATACCAGCGATATACTGATTATAGCTGTTGTCGGTCTTGCCCTGACGATTGAACGAAAAGATCACGTCATCGGCGTTCATGTCGCGGGTAGGGGTGAACGTATCGCTGGTGTGAAACTTGACACCCGGACGCAGTTTGAACGTGTATTCCATGCCATCCGGCGAGACTTCCCAGCTTTCGGCAAGGCCCGCGACAACATTCGTGGTGCCTTTTTCAAATTCAACCAAACGGTTGTAAATAGTGCGCGATGACGCGTCGAACGTTGTGCCCGCAGTGTAGGGTGCCGGATCGAAACCCTCGGGGGATCCTTCCGAGCAGAACACCAGCGTTTTGGCCTGTAATGCCCCGGCTGACAAAAGCGCCAGCGCGGAAATTGCAACAAGTTTTGAAATCTTCATGAGTGAACCTCCAAGGTTTCGGTAAATTTGCGCCCCGGTCATTCGACGGTGCCAAGGGCTGTGGGGGAATAAGAGTGGCGAAATCGCCGTATTGCAAGCCCAATCATCGGCGCTTTGGCCGGGTTTGTCGGCGGAATGTATGGGGGTTTTCCCCTAACCTTGCGTCAGGCAGCGTGACTTTGGGGCAAAAGATCAGCGGCTTGCAGAATATGGGCGGCGATCAGATCGCAATCCTCCAGACTGAATGTCAGCGGCAGACGCATATCAAACAGCGTGGAAAGGATGCGGTCGGTTTGCGGCAGCGCCTGTGCGGCCACATAGCGCCAGCTTTGATGCGCCGAGGTAAAGGCCACGGGTTGCGACGCGCCGAACCACTTCACCTCAACTCCGCGCGCAGCAAGATCGGCGATGAAGGTGCTGGCGGACGGCGCATCAAGCCCCGGAATACGGAATTGCAAAGATGATCCGACATAGTGTTCCTGCGCGGGCCGATGCGCCATCCGAATGGTTGGATGTTGCGTCAGGGCTGCCGCAACGCGGTCATGCCGGGCGTTCCATTCGGCGATTGTTTCATCCAGCATCGTCAATTGCGGGCGAAGGATCGCTGCCCGCAGATTGTCCATCCGGGCTGACATGTTGGGTGTATCCAGCCGGATATCAGCAAACACTGCCGGATCGGGCGCAGCACCATGACGGCCGTACAGCATATAAGAGCCTGACAGCATGATCGCCCGCGCCATAAATTCGGCATCGTCAGACGTGAGCAACCCGCCTTCGCCAGAGTTCATATGTTTGTAGGTTTGCGTGCTGAAACAGCCCGCCAAGCCAAAGTTTCCTGACTTTTCCCCGCCCCAGGACGCGCCCATCGTGTGCGCGCAATCTTCAATCACGGTCAGGCCAATGCGGTCAGCCAGAGTTGTCAGCGCGTTCATATCGCACAAATGCCCGCGCATGTTTGACAACAGCAGATGCCGTGCGCCACTGGCTTTGGCTTTGGCGGCAAGATCGGACAGGTCAATCACCAGATCATCGGTGATTTCAACCAATACCGATTTGGCACCGACGGCGGCGATAGCGCCCGGCACCGGAGCCAGCGTAAAGCCGTTGGTTAGCACCGCATCGCCTGGCCGCACGCCACTGGCGCGCAATGCAATTTGCATCGCCTGCCCGCCTGACGCCAGGGCCACACAATACCGCGCGCCCTGCCAGGCGGCGTATTCACGCTCTAACACCATGGCTTCGGGGTCTTCCCCCGGCGCGATGTTATAGCGGTGCAGCCGACCTGATTGCAGCACAGCCAATGCAGCCTGAATCCCCGCCGCTGGAATGGCGGGTTGTTGCGTGAAGCTGCCGGTAAAGCGGGGATGGGTCATCTTGGCCTGCGTGTTTTCTTTGGGGATTCTAGCCTATGGGTGACGAATTGCAAACTGGGCCGGGCGCGACATTGGGCATCGGGCCGGGCAGACGCCTGATTTCCGCTTGAGAAAGCCCCCAAACCTGTTCAAACGTGGTGTGGCCTTTATATGCACAAGATAAACCAGCGATCGGACCCCCTTTGACCATCCATCTTTATCAGAATGATTTGCCCGACGGGCTGTCGCTTGGCCCGGTTGTGGCAATAGATACCGAAACCATGGGCCTTGATCCGCGTCGTGACCGGCTGTGTCTGGTGCAACTGTCCAGCGGGGATGGCCATGCGCATTTGGTGCAGATCGGCAAAGGTCAAACTTCGGCCCCCAATCTGGAACGATTGCTGACTGATCCTGCGGTGCTGAAGCTGTTCCACTTTGGCCGGTTTGATATTGCCGCGATGAAGGCTGCGTTTGGGGTGCTGACCGCGCCGGTCTGGTGCACGAAAATCGCGTCCCGGCTGATCCGCACCTATACGGATCGGCATGGGCTGAAGTATCTGTTGCTGGAATATGCGGGCGTGGATGTCTCTAAACAGCAGCAAACTTCGGATTGGGGTTCGGAAAAGCTGACCGATGCCCAACGCGATTATGCGGCATCGGATGTGCTGTATCTGCATAAACTGAAAGCGGCGCTTGAGGCCATTTTGGTCCGCGAAGGCCGCCTTGATCTGGCGCAACGGTGTTTTGATTTCCTTCCCACAAGGTCTGAATTGGACCTGCTGGGATGGGAGGAACCCAATGACCTTTTCCACCACTGATCTGCTGACCACCGGGCGGCGCGTGATTGCGCGGGAGGCCGAGGCGTTGGGGATTCTTGGCGCGGCACTGGACGACAGTTTTGGCCGTGCGGTAACGCTGATCATGGCGGCGCAAGGCCGGGTGATCGTATCGGGCATGGGGAAATCTGGCCATATTGCCCGCAAAATCGCCGCCACCTTTGCCAGCACGGGCACACCTGCGCAATTTGTTCACCCTGCGGAAGCCAGTCATGGTGATCTGGGGATGGTGACGACGGGCGATGTGGTTTTGGTGCTGTCAAATTCCGGCGAGACATCAGAGCTGGCTGATATCGTGGCGCATACCCGGCGCTTTGGCATTCCGCTGATCGGGGTGGCCAGCCGCGTCGACAGCACGTTGCTGCGCCAATCAGATGTGGCCATCGTGCTGCCCGACGCGCCCGAGGCGTGTGAGACGGGAATTGTGCCCACCACATCCACCACGATGACACTGGCCTTGGGCGATGCACTGGCGATTGCCTTGATGGAGCACCGCGCCTTTACGCCGGAACACTTTCGGCTGTTCCATCCCGGCGGCAAACTGGGCGCGAAACTGTTGCGGGTGCGGGACTTGATGCATGCTGACCTGCCGGTGATCGTTGAGGACCGTCCGATGAGCGAGGCTTTGCTGGCCATCACCCAGAAAGGCTATGGTGTGGTTGGCGTAACGGACGCAAACGGGCATATTGTGGGCATCATCACCGATGGTGATTTGCGGCGTCACATGGAGGGGTTGTTGTCATTTACGGCGGGCGCCGTGATGACGCGCAACCCCAAGATGATTGCGCCCGACGCTTTGGCAGAACAGGCCGTTGCCCTGATGAATGACCGCAAGATCACCTGCCTGTTTGTCAGCGCCCCCGTACAGCCCAGTGTTGCCTTGGGGATTGTTCACATCCATGACTTTTTGCGCGCAGGCGTGATCTGATGGCACAAAGCGGGCGCGACAATCTGCATTCTCGGGTGGTTGGGGTTCTAAAAGTTGCGCTGCCTTTGGCCGCGTTGGGAATTTTGTCGACCTTGTTTTTGCTGTCAGGCAAGATCAATCCGGAAGATGCCATTCCCTATGCCGAGGTTGATGTGGCTGACCGTCTGCGCACCCCGCGCATGACAGATGCGGGGTTTGCCGGGGTAACGGCGGATGGCGCATCGCTGATGTTGACCGCCGCAGACGCCAAGCCTGCAGATGCAACAGGTGGGGCCGGCGCGCGCCTTGTGCTGGGCACGCTGGAAACATCGGATGGGGCAAAAACTGAACTGGCGGCAGCCGCGATTGATGTGGATGCCGCGGCCCATATGATAGAGCTGTCGGCGGGGGTTGAATTGCGCAGCTCTGCCGGGTTGGTGATTTCAACAAATGGGTTGGGCATTGCCACCGACAAAACTTTTGCGCAAACCCGGGGGCAGGTCACCGCAATTGGGGCTTTGGGGCAGCTGACAGCCGACGAAATGCAACTTACCGCCCAGGATGGGGTGACCAACAGCTATCAACTGGTGTTCAAAGGCAACGTGCGGCTGTTATACCAGCCAGAGAGATGACGGGAATTTATGATGGCAGTTTTTAACGCGGCCCGATTGGCTGCAGTGGTGTTGATCCTGGGGACCGCGCCGATGGCCATGGCTGAAGGCACCAGCGTGGCGTTTGGCGGCCTGAAAGCTGATACCAGCCTGCCGGTTGAAATGAAATCTGATGCGTTGTCGGTCAATCAGGCGGACGGCAATGCGGTATTCACAGGCAATGTGATCGTCACGCAGGGGGCAATGAAACTGTCAGCCGCAGAAATCAGAGTCGAATATTCGGCCGATAAGAAAGCCATCGAAACGCTTTACGCCACGGGCGGCGTTTTGCTGGTGAATGCCAGCGATGCCGCCCAGGCGGATCAGGCGGTTTATACCATCAGCACTGGGGAAGTGGTGATGACGGGCAATGTTCTGCTGACCCAAGGCCAAGCGGCGATGTCTTCACAAAAGCTGATTATTGATCTGAAATCCGGCTCGGGCCGGATGGAAGGCCGGGTGACAACAACGTTCACGCCGGGGGCCAACTGATGGCAGGCCCGGAACTGACCGTCACGAAAGGCGATGCGGGCCTGTCGGTGCGCAATCTGCGCAAAAGCTACAAACGCCGCACGGTGATCCGCGATGTGTCGCTGCATTTGGACCGGGGCGAGGTTGTGGCGTTATTGGGACCGAATGGCAGCGGCAAGACCACCTGCTTTTACTCGATTGCCGGGCTTGTCACACCCGAAGGCGGGCAGGTCGTGATTGACGGTCGGGATGTAACCGCTCTGCCAATGTATCGGCGCGCGCGGTTGGGCGTGGGATATCTGCCGCAGGAAGTGTCGATCTTTCGCGGCTTGTCGGTGGAAGAGAACATTCTGGCCGTGCTGGAAATTCGCGTGCCCGAACGGCACAAGCGGCGCGAACGGCTGGAGGAATTGCTGTCAGAGTTTTCGATCACGCATCTGCGGCGTGCGCCTGCTTTGGCGCTGTCGGGGGGCGAACGGCGGCGGGTAGAAATAGCCCGCTGTCTGGCGGCAGACCCGAAATATCTGCTGTTGGATGAACCCTTCGCGGGTGTAGATCCGATTGCCGTAGGAGAGATCAGGCATTTGGTGCATGATCTGAAATCGCGCGGCATCGGGGTTTTGATCACCGACCACAACGTGCGCGAGACATTAGAGATCGTCGATCGGGCCTATATTCTGCATGACGGTGTGGTGCTGAAATCCGGC
>JAYUHO010000387.1:0-2991 GCA_043766915.1 Cypionkella sp. | reverse complement strand
TCGCCCGCAAAGACAGAAGATGGTTCCAGATCGCAGCGGCCACTTGCCCCGATGTCGACAGCAGTCGCACCGCAGTCACATCAAGCGTGACACTTGGCAAAGTAGCGGACAGGTTGATCAGCGTGCCAGCTTTCAGCCGGGCTGCCGCCAGCGAGAACGGCACCCACGCCACTGCAACGCCGACGGCGGCCAATTCAACGGCGGCCAGCGTTAGTGCGGTTTCGGCTTTGGCGGTAGGGTCACTTATCCGGCGAACGGTTGGCAGAACCATCCGCTCCATCACTTGCCCCAGGAAAACGTCGTTGGGATAGGCGATATAGGGCAGTTCGCCCTTGCTGAACCGCTCATTCAGATGCGCGGCTTTTGAGGCGGCAAAGACCGGGATCAACCGATCGGTGCCAACGATCGCGGTTTCGATGTAGTCGGCACTGATCGGGTGTTGCTCATCGGGCAGGCGGTAGACAATTGCGATATCGGCCTGGCGCGACAGCAACAGGGCAAAGCACTCATCCAGATTGGCCGAGCGCAGTTTCATGAAAATATCGGCGTGGGTGATCTGAATACCGTCCAAAATCGAAGGCGTCAGCGTGGTGGTCAATGCGTGCTGACTGGCGATCACAATGCGGTTCGCGGCTTTGCGGTCGCCGCGCCGCAGTTCAGTGACCAATTGGCGCAGGTCATTGGCCAACCTGTTCATCTGGCTGTGCTGGTCTTGGGTTGTAGGGCGCAGTTGCACGGGTTTGCGCGACCGATCAAACAATTCTGCGCCAACATAGTCTTCAATATTCTGAATCCGCCGGGAAAACGCTGATTGCGTCAGGTGGCGCTTTTCGGCGGCTTCGCTGAACGAGCCGGTTTCTGCGACGGCAAGGATATCTTCCAACCACTCCAGACGCATGTTTCCCCCTAAATTGCAAAATTTGCATGATACATCAAAAATTTCGCATTTGCTTTGCGGATTATGGGGTGCAATCAATAATTGACGCAAGTCTTGAAAAGGAATGGCTGATGCATGTTGCCCGGTTTCCGCGGCTGTTTTTGGCCCATCTTCCGACCCCACTTGAACGGCTGGACCGTTTGTCGCGTGAACTTGGCGGGCCCGAGATCTGGATCAAGCGCGACGACTGCACCGGCATGTCCACGGGGGGCAACAAAACCCGCAAGCTGGAATTTCTGATGGCCGAGGCAGTGGCGATGGGGGCTGATGTTGTGATGACCCAAGGGGCCACGCAATCGAACCATGCGCGCCAGACAGCGGCTTTTGCGGCCAAGCTGGGCATGGCCTGCCATATCCTTTTGGAAGACCGCACGGGGTCGAACAACCCGAACTATAATACCAACGGCAATGTATTGCTGGACCATCTGCATGGGGCCACCACCGAAAAGCGGGCAGGCGGCGTCGATATGCAGGCCGAAATGGACAGGTTGGCAGATCAGATGCGGGCGGGCGGCAAGAAGGTTTATGTGATTCCGGGCGGCGGGTCGAATGCCACGGGCGCGCTGGGATATGTGAACTGCGCCTACGAACTGGTGGGGCAGGCCAATGATCGGGCATTGGTGATTGATCATCTGGTCACGGCAACCGGGTCGGCGGGCACCCAGGCCGGATTGATTGTGGGGCTGAAGGCGATCAACGCCAATATCCCGCTTTTGGGGTTCGGGGTGCGTGCGCCGAAGGCCAAGCAAGAGGAAAACGTGTTCAATCTGGCGGTGAAAACTGCCGAAAAACTGGGATGCCCCGGCGTGGTGAGCCGCAGCGATGTGGTGGCCGACACATCCTATGTTGGCCCCGGCTACGGCGTGCCGCAGGCCGATACTCTGGAGGCGATCCGCATGTTTGCCGAACTTGAGGGCCTGCTTTTGGATCCGGTTTATTCGGGCAAGGGGGCGGCAGGGTTGATCGACTATTGCCGCAAAGGGCATTTCAAAAAGGGCGAAAGGGTGGTTTTCTTGCATACAGGCGGGTCGGTGGCGCTGTTTGGCTATGATAACCTGTTTGCTGACACCCCGAAACCAAGCTGAGGATGGCATGACGCGCAGCCCAATCATTCCCCGGTGCGCCCTGCTGCTGCGGGGATGCGTGGCATGAAAACCGTCGGCATCCTTGGCGGCATGGGGCCGCAGGCCACGGTGCTGTTGATGCAAAAGATTATTGCGGCAACGCCTGCGCGCGATGACAGCGATCATGTGCCGCTGCTGGTGGATCAGAATACCCAAGTGCCGTCGCGGCTGCGTCACTTGCTGGACCACGCGGGCGATGATCCCGGCCCTGTCCTGGCTGCGATGGCGGTGCGGTTGCAGGCGGCGGGGGCGGATGCTTTGGCGATGCCGTGCAATACGGCGCACCACTATTTGCCCGCCATTTGCAGGGCCACGACAGTGCCGTTTCTGGACATGGTGGCGCTGTCGGTGACGCATGCCGCGGGTCTTTTGGGGCAAAGTGGCATTGTTGGTATTCTGGCCTCGCCCGCCGTGCGGCGGACCGGGTTGTTTGACGGCCCGTTTGCGCATAGGGGTGTGACGCCGGTTTATGCGAAGGACGAAGACGCAACGCTGGCCGCGATACGCAGTCTAAAGGCGAAGGGCGCAAATGATGGTGCCCGCGCCTGTTTGACCGCCGCTTCGGCCGACCTGTTGGCGCAGGGAGCGTCCGTGCAAATGATCGCCTGCACCGAGTTTTCCCTTATACCCGAGGCAATAGCCAAAGGAGTGATCGCCTTTGATACACTTGACCTATTGGTTCAGGCCATAATTGCTTTTGCCACGCAACCCGGCAAAAGCCAAAAAAGGGCGACGCAGAATTCGCCAGAATTCAGGGCGATTTCGCCCATTCCATAACCAACAAGGAGACACGACATGACCTCTATCTTTAAAAGACTGCTGATTGGCACAGCCGCGTTGGCGCTGAGTGCAGGCGCCGCCTTGGCCGAAAACGTGATCATCGGCCACTTTGGCAACCCGACCCCGATGCAGGTTGCGCGTGCAGCTGGC
>JAYUHO010000386.1:0-20811 GCA_043766915.1 Cypionkella sp. | reverse complement strand
ACAACATGCAGCATGTGTTTGCCTGCTGTGATAGGGTTGTGGCGATGGCTTTGGGCAAAGTGGTGCTGGATAAGCCAATCGGTGAAACCTCTATCGACGAAGTGCATACGGTGCTTTGAATGACGGATCTTGCCGGAAAACACGCGCTGATCACGGGCGGGCTGGGCTGTATCGGGCAGGCGATGGTGCAGGCCTTTGCGGCGGCGGGGGCGCGGGTGACGGTGTTAGACCGCCCCGATCTTGCCGCCACGTCGCTGCCCGACGGCACCGGTTGGTTAGGCGTTGATTTGAACGATCTGGCATCAATCGAGACCCATCTGGCGATGGCCGGTCCGTTTGATATTCTGGTAAATAACGCCGCTCTGATCATCAACAAACCGTTTGAAGCGTTTTCCTTACAGGATTACGAAGACCAACAGCGCGTCAATTCATCCGCCGTATTCGCGCTGGTGCGGGCCTGCGCGCCGGGGATGAAAGCCCAAGGCTGCGGGCGGGTGATCAACCTGACGTCGCTTGCATTGAACGGCCAGTGGGAGGGGTATGTGCCCTATCTTGCCTCAAAAGGCGCGGTGCTGGGCCTGACCAAGGCGCTGGCCCGCGAATTGGGGTCACATGGCATCACTGTCAACGCGATTGCACCCGGCGCTGTGGTGTCTGACGCCGAAAACCGGGTGTTTGCCGAACGGTTGGAAAACTACGCCGCCTGGGTGATCGAGCGGCAATCCATCAAATCCCGCATCCAGCCCGCCGATGTCGCCAATCTGGCGGTGTTTCTGGCGTCAGATGCGGCGCGGATGATTTCTGGTCAGAACATAGGCGTGGATGGGGGCTGGTAGATGTCGAACCCTGCCCCCCACGCGATACACAAAAAGGTGCCACCATGGACATGACCCCCATCCCAGTGGATCAGCGCGACTACAGCTTGACTGGCAAAGACGGACAGCATGCGATTGAAATCGGTTTGGCTTCGGCGGAATGGTATCATTCAGAAGTGCCGCGCAAGGTTATGAAAGAGCTGATGCAACGCCGCGATGGCCCCGCCCTGCGCGACACCGCCCTGTGGTTTGCGCTGCTGTTTGGTGCAGCGGCAGGCGGTATCTGGTTTTGGGGTACCTGGGCCTGCGTGCCGTTCTTTTTCGTCTACGGCGTGATTTACGGATCATCCTGCGACAGTCGCTGGCATGAATGCGGCCATGGCACCGCGTTTCGCACCCAATGGATGAACGACTGGGTCTATCAGATCGCCAGTTTCATGGTGATGCGCAATCCGGTGACCTGGCGGTGGAGCCACGCGCGCCACCACACCGACACCTATATCGTGGGTCGAGATGCTGAAATCGTGTGGATGCGCCCGCCTAAAATACTGATGGCGGTTCTTGCCCTGTTCGATGTCATCGGCAGCTATAGATCGCTGCAGACCCTGCTTCGCAATGCAGCCGGAACGCTGACGTCGGATGAAAAGAATTTCATCCCCAAGGCACAGTGGCCCAAGGCAGTTTTCGCCGCGCGGATCCACATGGCGATTTATGCAGTCACCGTCATGACCGCGCTGATTTTAGGATCATGGCTGCCCCTGATGCTGATCGGTCTGCCGCGCATCTATGGCAGTTGGCATATGGTGATGTGCGGGCATTTGCAGCATGCGGGTCTGGCCGATAACGTGCTGGACCACCGTCTGAACAGCCGCACCGTCTATATGAACAGGGTCAGCCGCTATATCTACTGGAACATGAATTACCATGTAGAACATCACATGTTCCCGATGGTGCCTTTCCACGCCCTGCCCCGCCTGCATGCGCTGGTCAAGGGTGATCTGCCACCACCCAACACCTCGATCTTTGATGCCTATGTCGAGGTGTACCGTTCCTTGCACCAACAACGCAGCAATCCCGCCTATTACCTGCGCAAACGCCTTCCCGCCACCGCTCGGCCTTACCGTGACGAATTCCACAACCTGGACATTGGCCGCGCGGCGGAATGATCTGCGACCCCACAGCCGAGGATAAAGATGACGGATTGGATTGATGTTTGCGATATCAACGATATCGACCGCGAGGACGTGATGCGCTTTGACGCGGGCGGGCAGACCTTTGCGATTTACCGCGCGACCGATGGCAGTTTTCACGCCACCGATGGGATGTGTACCCATGAAGGCGTGCATCTGGCGGATGGGCTGGTAATGGATGACATCATCGAATGCCCCAAACATAACGGACGGTTTAACTTTCGCACCGGGGCCGCCACCCGCGCCCCCGCCTGTGTCGATCTGCGTTGTCATGCCGTTCGGGTCACGGATGGGCGTGTCGAGTTGGCGGTTGGCTGACGGGATTTCTTTTCGGGATAAAGGCAAAGACGATGACACGCAAAAAACCCACCATCGCCGATCTGCGCGCGCTTAAAGGTGTCTCTCAACTGACCATGCTGCGGGTGATGACGCTGGATGAGGCGGCGGCAGCCGAGGCCGCAGGCATTGACATCGTATCCGTGCCGCCCGAGCTGGTCAGCCATCCGCAGTACCGCGACGTGGCCCCCACGCTGTTTTCGATGACTGGCAAAACCCATCTTGAGGCGGGCACGCGCGACGATTTTCACCGCTTTGCCTGCACAATGATGCTGGCGGGGGCAGATGCGATTTATTGCAGCGGGGGGTTGGGCACAGTGCAGGCCTTGGCGGTTGAGCATATTCCGGTTGTTGGCCATGTCGGGCTTGTGCCGTCACGCGCCACCTGGACCGGCGGCTTTCGTGCTGTGGCCAAAACCGCCGATACGGCGATGGCGCTGTTGGCCGAGGTCAAAGCCTATGAGGCCGCAGGGGCCTTCGCACTTGAGGTCGAAGTTATCCCGGATGCCGTTGCCACTGCAATCAGCAAACGGACGGGCCTGTTGCTATGGTCAATGGGGGCCGGTGCAGGCTGCGATGCGCAATATCTCTTTGCCGAAGACATTCTGGGAATGAACCGGGGCCATATGCCGCGCCATTCCAAGGTTTACCGCGATTTGGCCGCCGAATATGACAGGCTGCAATCCGAACGCATCGCCGCGTTCCGCGAATACAGTGCGGACGTTGCCGATGGATCGTACCCGCAAGTCAGCCATTTGGTAAAAATGGCAGACGATGAACTGGTGCGGTTTCAACAGTTGCTCGCAGAAAATTAAGCACGCGCTGCAGACCTGCATGGCAACGGACGGGGCAGCGGACGGGGCAGCAAACCATCATCAGGCTGAAATACTGCGATCTGGCGCTCTGTGGAAACGGTTGATTGCCCCGGTCACACGCGATAGTGCGGTTTTGGACAAAAGGATCGTGCCATGACCAAGATCGCCGTGACCCCAATTCCAGAGCGCAAACGCGGGTCTGGTGTTAAGGTGGTCTATGACCTGCTGCGCGACGAAATTCTTGACCTGACCCTGCCGCCCGGCAGCCCGATTGACGAGGTGCAACTGGCCGAGCGGTTTTCAATGTCACGCACACCGATCCGCGAGGCACTTGTGCGGCTGGCGGGTGAGGGGTTGATTGATACGCTGCCAAACCGATCAACCATGGTGTCGAATATAGATTTTCTGAACCTGCATACCTTTTTTGATGCGATCACTTTGATGTACCGCATGACGACGCGCCTGGCCGCCGAACACCACCGCCCGGATGATCTGCGCATCATCAGCGCCCACCAGCTTGCATTCGCCAATGCAGTGGCAGCCCAGGATGCCCTTGCGATGATCGCGACGAACCGCGATTTTCATGCGGCGATTGCCGAGGCCGGGCGCAATCCATACTTCACAGCCCTGTTTTGCCGGCTGTTGGATGAGGGTCGGCGCATTTTGCGGCTGTATTACCAATCCTTCGATGACCGCTTGCCGCAACGTTATGCGGATGAGCATGAAGAGATGATCATCGCCATCGCCGCCCGCGACATAGACGCCGCAGACCGCCTTGCGAAAAACCATGCCAATCAGATTGTCCGCCAAATTCAGCAGCTTTTTGCCCGCGACCAACGGCAGGATATCGTCCTTTAAAGCGGTCTATTTCTTGTCGACAAATAAAATACAAAAGATATAGTGAAGCCGACGAAAGATTCGCGGCTTGGTTTTGGTGCCGGGCAGGTCTTTCAATTTGACAAGGCGCATAAGGAGAACGCAATGAAACCTGGCATTTTTTCCGGTGTTATTCCTGCATTGATGACCCCCTGCAAACCCGACCGCACGCCCGATTTTGCAGCACTTGTGCGCAAGGCCAAAGAGCTGGTCGCGGCGGGGATGTCTGCGGTGGTGTATTGCGGGTCGATGGGGGATTGGCCGTTGCTGACAGACGCCCAGCGCATGGAAGGCGTGGAACATCTTGTCAAAGCAGGGATAAAGGTGATCGTCGGCACCGGGGCCATCAACACCGACTCGGCCGTGGCGCATGCCGCACATGCGGCGAAGGTTGGCGCGCAGGGTTTGATGGTGATCCCGCGGGTATTGTCGCGGGGCCCCTCGCCTGTCGCGCAGCGCAACCATTTCAAGGCGATTCTGGCTGCAGCGCCTGATCTGCCTGCCGTCATTTACAACAGCCCCTTCTACGGTTTTGCCACCCGCGCCGATCTGTTTTTCCAACTGCGCGCTGAACATCCGAACCTTGTTGGGTTCAAGGAATTCGGCGGCCCGGCAGACCTGCGTTATGCGGCAGAATTCATCACCTCCGGCGATGACGATGTGGTCTTGATGATCGGCGTTGATACCGGTGTGTTTGACGGCTTTGTCAATTGCGGCGCGGCGGGGGCGATTACCGGAATTGGGAACGTGTTGCCACATCAGGTGATAACCCTGTGCAATCTAAGCCGGGCAGCGGCTGCAGGGGATGTCGACGCGCGTTTGCGGGCGCAAGAGCTTGAAGCCGCACTGTTGGTGCTGTCGTCCTTCGACGAAGGCACCAATCTGGTGCTGTATTTCAAATATATGCTGCTGCTGCAGGGCGAAGCCGAATATGCGCTGCATTTCAATGCGACCGACGAATTAACCGCCAGCCAGCGCGGTTATGCCGAGGCACAATTCAAGTTGTTCAACAGCTGGTATGCCGGGTGGAGCGCGCAGCCGGGTGCTGTTGCCAGGTACAAAGCCTGATCGCGCAGCTGCAGGTCGTTCACGCTCAAAAATATGCTGTTCTTTTGTATACTCTATGTATTTTCAGTTGATTTGAGCCGACTGAAAGAGAATACTAACCTCACGTGACCCAAGATTTCAAACTCAGGGAGCAAGACATGAAAACCACATTTTTTACCATTGGTCTGCTGGCTGCCACTGCCCTTACGTCTGCGGCACATGCCGACAAACTTGACGATATAATTTCCTCTGGCGTGTTGCGCTGCGCGGTCGTGCTGGACTTCCCGCCGATGGGGTCACGCGACGCCGATAACAATCCGATCGGCTTTGACGTGGATTATTGCAACGATCTGGCCAAAGCGCTTGGCGTTACCGCAGAAATCGTGGAAACCCCGTTTCCCGAACGGATTCCTGCGCTGATGTCGGGCCGGGTTGATGTGGGGGTGGCGTCCACCTCTGATACGTTGGAACGGGCAAAAACGGTGGGGATGTCGATTCCCTACTTTGCTTTTGAAATGGCCGTAACATCCAACGACAAAGCAGGAATTACGTCGTTCGACACGATGAAAGGCAAAGTGGTCGGGGCGACCGCCGGCACCTATGAAGCCATCGCGTTGGAAGCGCAGGTTAAGGAATGGGGCAGCGGCGAGTTTCGCCCGTATCAAACCCAGGCTGACGTATTTCTGGCACTGACCCAAGGCCAGATTGACGCAACCGTATCAACATCAACCGTCGCACAAGCCAACATCAAGACCGGCAATTTCCCCGGCATCAGCGTTGTGGGGCTGGCCCCGTTTGACACCGATTATGTGGCGCTGTTTACCCTGCGCGAAGAATATGGTTTCATCAATTATCTGAACCTGTTCGTGAACCAGCAGGTGCGGACAGGTCGCTATACTGAACTTTACAACACCTGGATCGGCGGCGAATTGCCAAATCTGACCGTTAGCGGCGTTTACCGCTGATGTAATCATCCCGTCGGTGGCGCGGGCCTGTGCTGCGCCACCGATTTCTTCTGTAGTGAAATGAGCTGGCGATGTTGAACTATACGTTCCATTGGAACCAAGCCATCAAAGCCCTGCCGCAAATGCTTGAAGGCGCGCTTGTTACCGTGCAGATTGCTGTTATTTCGATGATTATTGGTCTGATCTGTGCCATCGGGCTGGTCTTATGCCGCCGTTCCGGGAACGCCATCCTTGGCGGTTTTGCCACTGTGTGGGTCGAAGTGGCCCGCAACACCCCGGCCTTGTTTCAGATTTATATGGCGCATTTTGGATTGGGCAATTTTGGCATTCATCTTAGCCCCTACACCGCCCTGCTGGCGGGCATCACCTTTAACAATGCAGGCTATCTGGCCGAGAATTTTCGCGGCGCGTTGAAGGCCATTCCTGAAACGCAGCCCCGTGCAGCGCGGTCTTTGGGACTGACATCGCTCCAAGCGTTTCGCTATGTGCTGGTACCGCAAATGTTGCGCGTGGCGTTTCTGCCGATGACCAATCAGATGGTCTGGGCGATTTTGATGACATCGCTGGGCGTCACCGTCGGCATGAATATGGATCTGGCCGGTGTCACACAGGAATTGAACGCCCGGTCGTTTCGCACGTTCGAATTTTTCGCCTTTGCCGCCGTGATCTTTTACCTTTTGACCAAAGCGGTAACGCTTGCCGCCCGGCTTATCGCCTCGCGGCTGTTTCGGTATTGAACGCCGTGCGCGATGTTTGAAACAGCCCTAACCTTTAACGATCTTTTGTTCCTTGCAAAGGGTGCGGGCATGACGCTGGCCGTCACCGCCGTTTCAGTTGCGGCAGGCACCGTGATGGGCGTGATTTTTGGCGTGATCCGGGCGCAATCTGGCCCCTATTGGTCTGCGCCACTGACGTTTGTGTTGGATATTTTCCGGTCTGTCCCGCTGTTGATCCAGCTGGTTTTGGCCAATGCATTTCAGGCCATCGCCAAGTTCGGCTGGGATCCGTTCACCACATCTTGCGTGGTGTTGTCCC
Source organism: Cypionkella sp. (assembly GCA_043766915.1). Classification (GTDB taxonomy): domain Bacteria; phylum Pseudomonadota; class Alphaproteobacteria; order Rhodobacterales; family Rhodobacteraceae; genus JANNAT01. The sequence goes on along the minus strand of JAYUHO010000386.1, from coordinate 13,732 downwards.
TGTATACGGCGGCTTATTGCACCGAAATTGTGCGCGGCGGCATTGATGCGGTGCCGGTCACGACCCGCCGCGCGGCGCGGTCGCTGGGCCTGACATGGGTACAGGATATGCGCTATATCGTGGCCCCGCTGGCCACCCGCGTATCCCTGCCCGCGTGGATCGGGCTGACGCTTGGCGTGATGAAGGATTCCGCGCTGGTGCTGTGGCTTGGCCTGACAGAACTGTTAAAATCGTCGCAAATCCTTGTCACCCGGCTGCAAGAACCGCTGTTCATCCTGTTGATCTGCGGGACGATCTATTTCCTGATCAGCTTCCCTATTGCCCGTCTTGGCGGGTATCTTGAAAGACGGTGGTCGCCCAATGATTGAGATTGAAAACCTTTGCAAATCCTTTGGGGCGCTGGAAGTTTTGAAAGGCATCAACCTGACCGTCGCCAATGGCGAAGTTGTTACCATTATTGGCGGGTCGGGGTCTGGCAAATCAACCTTGCTGACCTGCATCAATGGGCTGGAGCCGATTGATGCAGGACGCATCAAAATTGATGGCGTCGAAGTTCATGCCAAATCGACCAACATAAACAAATTGCGCCAGAATGTGGGGATTGTGTTTCAGCAGTGGAATGCATTTCCGCATCTTACGGTGTTGGAAAACGTGATGCTGGCACCGCGCAAAGTGCTGGGCATGGACAAACACCAGGCCGAAGAGATTGCCACAAAAAATCTGGTTCATGTTGGGCTGGGTGATAAAATCGGCGTCTATCCGTCGCGGTTGTCGGGCGGCCAGCAACAGCGCATGGCCATCGCCCGTGCGCTGGCGATGTCGCCCAAATACATGCTGTTTGACGAGGTGACATCAGCGCTTGATCCGCAATTGGTGGGCGAGGTGCTGGACACGCTGAAAATGCTGGCGACCGAAGGCATGACGATGATTTGTGTGACGCATGAGATGGCCTTTGCGCGCGATGTGTCCAACCGGGTGGCGTTCTTTCATCAGGGCGTTGTGGCCGAAATCGGCAGCCCGGATCAGATTTTTGGCAGCCCCCAAAACCCCGAGACGCAGAAATTTTTGTCAGGCGTCAGGTAGGGGGCGCTGTGCAGGTTATCGTGATTGGTGCGGGTGTTATCGGGTTGTCGGCGGCTATCGCGGCGCAGGAGCGGGGACTGTCGGTTTGCGTGATCGACCGCGAAGGGCCCGCGGCAGGCGCATCGGCTGGCAATGCGGGGGCTTTTGCGTTCACCGATATTTTGCCGCTGGCCAGCCCCGGGATTATGCGCAAAGCCCCGTATTGGTTGGTTGATCCGCTGGGGCCACTGTCTGTGCCTCCGTCTTATGCCTTGAAAATAGCACCTTGGATGTATCGGTTCTGGCGCGCCAGCCGTCCCGCCCGCGTGGCCCGATCAACTGCTGCGCAAACGGCGCTGATGGACTTGTCCAAGACAACACTGGAGCCGTTTCTTGCCGCCACCGGCACCGCCGATCTGCTGCGCAAGCAGGGCAATTTGCAGGTGTATGAGGGTGCGGCAGAGTTTGCAGCCTCCCTGCCCGGCTGGACCGCGCGCGCGGCCCATGGGATAGACTTTGCCCATCTGACGGCGGATGAGATGGCTGATATTCAGCCGGGATTGGCCCCGCGCTTTACCCACGGCACTTTCACGCTGGGCTGGTATTCCATCGCCGACCCCAAACTTTATACGCTGGCTTTGGCAGAGCATTTCAAGGCCAATGGCGGCGTTGTGCGCCGCGCCGATGTGACTGCATTAAGACCGGGACCGGACGCGGTTGACGTGCTGACCGCCGATGGCACCACGCATCGCGCGGGCAAAGTTGTGCTGGCGGCGGGGGCGTTTTCGCACCGTATCGCGCAGACTTTGGGTGAAAAGATTCCGCTGGAAACAGAGCGCGGCTATAACACCACCCTGCCCCCTGACGCTTTTGATTTGCGCATGCAGATCACTTTTGGTGGCCATGGATTCGTCGTCTCAGCCTTGTCTTGCGGCATTCGGGTTGGCGGGGCGGTGGAACTTGGCGGGTTAGACCTGCCGCCGAATTACAAACGCACCGAGGCGATGCTGACCAAGGCCGCGCGCTTTTTGCCGGGGTTAAAGACCACAGGCGGCACGCAGTGGATGGGGTTCCGGCCCTCGCTGCCCGACAGCCTGCCTGCGATTGGGTTTGCGCGCGCCACCAACCGCGTGATTTATGCCTTCGGCCACGGCCATCTTGGCCTGACCCAATCCACCGGCACTGCAACGCTGGTGGCGGATTTGCTAACCGGCCAGCCCCCCGCAATCGAGCTGACCCCGTTTTCACCGCAAAGGTTCTGACCATGGCAAGCCACACATTTTCCTGCATCGACGGACATACCTGCGGCAATCCGGTGCGGCTGGTGTCGGGCGGTGGCCCGCTGCTGCAGGGCACCACAATGCTGGAACGGCGCGCGCATTTTCTGGCGGAATTTGACTGGATCCGCACCGGATTGATGTTTGAACCCCGCGGCCATGACATGATGTCGGGGACCATCCTTTATCCGCCAACCCGCCCCGATTGCGAGGCAGGGGTTTTGTTTATCGAAACCTCGGGCTGTTTGCCGATGTGCGGCCACGGCACCATCGGCACCATCACCATGGCGATAGAAAACGGCCTAATCACCCCGCGTGTACCGGGTCAGTTATCCATCGACACGCCTGCAGGCAAAGTGGATATCACCTACCGCCAGGAAGGCCGCTTTGTCGAAGAGGTTCGCCTGACCAATGTGCCAAGTTTTCTATTTGCCGAAGGGCTGACCGCCGAAGTTGAAGGCTTGGGCGAAATTGTGGTGGATGTGGCTTATGGCGGGAATTTCTATGCCATCGTGGAGCCGCAGAAGAATTTCCGCGATATGGCCGATTTTAGTGCAGGCGACCTGATCGGATTCTCGCCAAAATTGCGCGCAGGCCTGAACGCGAAATACGACTTTGTTCACCCCGAACACGCCGCCATCAATGGCCTGTCGCATATTCTTTGGACGGGCAAACCCATCAGCCTGACAGCCCACGCCCGCAACGCTGTGTTTTATGGCGACAAGGCGATTGACCGATCCCCCTGCGGCACAGGCACCTCGGCGCGCATGGCGCAACTGGCCGCCAAAGGCAAACTGGCGGTCGGGGATGATTTCATTCACGAGTCGATCATCGGATCGCTGTTTCATGGCCGCATTGAAGCGGCGGCCCAAGTGGCGGGACGCGCGGCGATCATCCCATCTGTCGCGGGCTGGGCGCGGATGACCGGCTATAACACCATCTTTATCGACGACCGTGATCCCTTTGCACATGGATTTGTAGTGAAATGACCCCGACATCCCCCCCAATGGCGCGCAGCATCCTTGGCGGCACCGCCAGCGGCCCGATCATTGCCACGCCAGAGGCGCTTAGCTTTTGGGGCGGGGTTGACCCTGCAACAGGCCTTATCATCGACGTGCATCACCCGCTGCACGGAACCTGCATCACTGGTGCCATCCTGATGATGCCGTCAAGCAGGGGGTCTTGCACCGGGTCGGGCGTGCTGCTGGATCTGGCGCTTACCGGACGCGGCCCGGCGGCGTTGATCTTTTGCGAGGATGAAGATGTTTTAACCCTTGGCGCGCTGATTGCGGCGGAAATGTTTGGCCAAAGCCTGCCCGTATTGCGGCTGGCGGCACAGGCTTTCCGCACCCTGTCAGCAGCCAGATCGGCGCGTATTGATCGCACGACAATCACCGCCGGGGATGTGACTATTCCCATCACCCCCCCGGCCTTGGCGGCGCTGGTTCTGACGGCCACTGACCGCGCCATGCTGGCAGGTGACAACGGCGTGGCGGTGCAGCAGGCGATGCGGATCATCTGCGCCATGGCGGCCAATCAGGGGGCTGTGCGGTTGATTGACGTAACCCAAGCGCATATCGACGGCTGCATCTATGCCAGTCCGGCCAATCTGACATTCGCCGAAAAGATGGCCGATATGGGGGCTAAGGTTTGTGTGCCTACCACGATGAACGCCATTTCGGTGGACCGTGCGAACTGGCAAACCCAAGGGGTGCCGCCTTCGTTCGGCCTGCCTGCGGCGCGGCTGGCCGATGCCTATGTGCGCATGGGGTGCAAGCCCAGCTTTACCTGTTCGCCCTATCTGCTGGAGACGGCACCGGGAATTGGCGAAAACATCGCTTGGGCGGAATCAAATGCAGTTATTTTTGCCAACACTGTGTTGGGCGCGCGCACGGCCAAGCATCCGGATTTTCTGGATCTGTGCATCGCATTGACCGGACGCGCACCGCTGGCCGGGGTGTATCTGGACGGCCCCCGCAAAGCCCGACGCATTTTGGATATCGAATTGCCGGACGGTATCGACGATGCGTTTTGGCCGTTGATCGGGTATCTGGCGGGCCACCGCGCACCCGATTGCATTCCCCTGCTGCGCGGTCTGGCGGCGGCGGGGCCAACCCGCGATGATCTCAAGGCGCTGTGTGCGGCGTTCGGCACCACATCCGCCGCGCCGATGCTGCACATCGAAGGGGTAACGCCCGAGGCCGCAAATGCGGCCCACCCCGACGCGAGCCACGCCACTATCACCCGTGCCGATATGCGCGATGCGTGGCGCAGGCTCAACGCAGGGCCAACTGCGGTAGAGTTGGTGGCGCTGGGAAGTCCGCATTATTCGCTGACGGAATGCGAAGCGTTGGCGGTGGCTTTGGCAGGCCGCACACGCCACCCTGATACCCAAGTGATCGTAACCGCAGGCCATCAGGTGATCGCAGCCGCACAGGCCAACGGCACGCTGCACCGTCTGCACCAAAGCGGTGCGCAGGTGCTGCCCGACATCTGTTGGTGTTCAATATCAGAGCCGGTTTTCCCGCCCCAAACCCGCGCCCTGATGACCAATTCCGGCAAATACGCCCATTACGGCCCCGGCCTTAGTGGCCGGGCGGTGCGGTTTGGCAGTCTGGCGGATTGTATCGAGGCGGCGTTGTCGGGCCGCGTGCCGGTCAGGCTGCCGAAATGGCTGCAGTAACGGCGCGCGGTTGATCTGGGCGCAGAACGCGCACGCCGGACCACCTATGCCAAACCATAAACCCGCCGCGCGTTACCTCGGGAAATCGCTGCCTGTTCGGTATCCGTCAGCCTGGCCAACAAAGCACGGGTCAAATCAATCCAATCGGGCAACCCCACACCCAGATTGACCACCGGCCAGTCGCCCCCCCACAGCACACGATTGGCCCCAAATGCCGCGATCACATGATCAACCCACGGCTTTAGGGCGGCCAGATTTGCCTGTCCGGGCGCGCTATAGACCGTGATGCCCGACAGTTTCACAACCACATGCGGCAGGGCAGCCATTGCCTCTATCCGCTTTGCCCAGTCGGTAAAAGCACCGCCCGCGATATCTGGCACGCCGCAATGATCCAGCACCAATACCTGATCGGGGCAGGCCTTGGCCAAGGCTTCGGCAACCGGCAGCTGACGGGCCAGCACACAAATATCAAACGCCCAGCCTTTTGCCCCGATCCGTGCCAGATTGCGTCGGAACGTGGCAGTTTGTGACAGATCATCCGGCATAACATGCAAGATGCGGCGAAAGCCCCGCACCTGCAGACCGTTGCATTCGTTCAGCCAATCTTCGAACCCGGCATCGTTTTCGGGCCTGCACGAGGCAATCTGCCCCTTCAAGCCATCCCGGCCCACCAGCCCCGCCACATAGCGCGCCTCTGCCTTGTAGTCGGCATCATCGACCCCGGTTTCCATGAAAACCATCCCGGCAACACCCTTGCCAGCGGTCAACGCCAGATATTCGGCAAGCGTAAAATCACCTGTCGCAAGCGCGGGGATACCGGCGGCCCAGCCCTAACCAAGCCGGTCGCGAAGAATCAGATGAAGATGGGTGTCGATGAACTCCATAGCCGTCTCCTTTGTTTGGTATGGTTTTGAGCCGTGTTGAACCAGTCGCGTTAGGGTGGTTACGTGTTTGCCCAGCCACCGTCGATCACATGCGCGCAATCCCTGTCAACACCCGCCACCTCGCGCGCAACATGGTGCGCACATTCCACCAGATAGGCCACCGCCACCACATTGCGGATGCCCTTGCGCCCGTCAGACCGCTGCCAGCCACGGATCATTCACCTCGGTTCAAAGCATTGGTTGGGGTATAGTCAGAAACGAGATTGTGCCGATGCACGAGATCCCCCGGCGCAATAGGATGACTGGCCCGCCCGATCGGTGCGCCGTATCTGATAACTTGCTGGCCGATCTTGACGGGCAGGCGGGCGATCTTGTGGCCAAGACCAAGCGGATGGGCAAACGAAACCGCAAGACCTTCAACGAATACCGCCTCACCCGCTTCGATTTGGTCACGCAGCACAAACACCGTGTCACCGGGGAACAGCAGCATCAGGCGCGGATCGGTTAGCGTCATCAAACCCGTATCCTCCCTTAGGTGGCCACTAATCTGTGTTGAAATGTTCACCACACCCTTAACCACAAAACTATCAACAATTTCATGGCTATGGCTGCGGATCAGCCGGGTGCGGTAGGCAATTTCGACCATCAATGTGGTCAGCACATAGCGGTCAGACCCGGGATCGAACGCGATATAGCCGCGATCTTGCAACAGCACCAACATGCGGAAAATCCCGGACACCGACCGGCCGAGTACGCGCGCAGTTTCCGCCTGCGTCAGCCCTGCATCAGATTGCGACACATGCTCAGGAATATCCAAACCCTTTTCCAGCGCCGGAGCCGCGTATTTCGGGGTCTTAAAGCGGTTCAGATTTTGAGGGAAACATGGACATCGAAAATCGCGTTAAAGCGCAGCGAGGGTCAGCGAATTCCGATTCCAGACAACCCTGAACCGCTCGAATGTCCACGAACCTGACGCCCTGCATTTTCACCTATGACGCTAGCGGTGAGTCAGCGGGAGGCAAGCACAAAGGCTACGATCTGCCCCCTGCCACCACCCGGATAGCGTGACGAAGGTCAAGGTTGAGGGGGCCAACTCCGTTGCCGTCCACATTTGATTGGTCGCCACGACATGCCTGCAGCCAGAGGGTTGGACCGACGCGCCAGCAGTTGCCGTCGTTGGGAAGGTGTCATTGCAGCAAGCACGACTGACGGTTTCGCGACGCAGGCCGCGACAGCTGCGCTTCGGGACGGGGCCGGGCAAAAGCCGCGTGCTGCGTAACACTTCATCAATATCACTGACCTATGCTGACCATCTGACCAGTCAAATTAAGTGTCAGTTCCAGTCCCAGGGTCAGAAGGTAGCTTGTATTATGTGCCATGTCCGTCTTCGGGGCTGTCTTGCCGTCATCGTCATTTATGTCATGTTTGCCCTGCGCGCCGCCCATGCGGAAATCATTTCTGTTCCTTTCACGGCTGGGTTTGCCGGCGCGATAGGGTCCAACTCTGGTCAGGCCAACGCGATAAAGAACTTTGCCACCCTCGGCATTGTGAAAGCTTCGTTCATGCAGACCACGACATCGGGCCAGTTTGGCGGCACCCAGGGCAATGACCTGTCTGGCACCTTGCGTTTGGTGTTCACCAATGGCCAGACCGTTGACATACCCGGGGCCGTCAACTGGCGCATCACCCAAGGAGCGACGCTGCACTACTTCGGGTTCATTCCGGCACCGGGCGTGGCACCCTATGTCATCACTTATGGCAGCAACCAGCAATACACGCTGAATGCCAGCAGCAACTATGGGTTGCGCAAGATCGGCTCAACCCAAAGCTTTGCAGATGGTGCAAACGTTAGTGGCAACGCGTCCGTCAGCGGGTTGGTCAGCGCTTTGAACACCTATCTGGCGGATGTGCAGGCCAGCGGTCCGAAAATTACCGGACCATCTGGCACATCCGGAGCGGCGGTTTCGGCGCTGACGGTGAATGAAAACCAAACGGGCGTGGCAACGATGACGGCCGACAGAGCGGTCAGTTGGGCGGTTCTTGGCGGCACGGACGCCGGAAAGTTCGCGATCAACGTCACCACTGGCGTGTTGACCTTTCTGACCGCACCCGATTTTGAACTGCCTGCCGATAGCGACACGAACAACAGCTATGTTGTTCAGGTGCAGGCAACCGACAGCGGCGGCTTTACAGCACAACAGACGGTCACGGTGACGGTGGCCAATCTGGATGATACGCCGCCTGTCATCACCGGGCTGCAGGCGGTTTTAGTGGCCGAAGGGCAGACGGCAGTGACCGGTCTTGTGGCGGATGAGTCCGTGGTCTGGGCCATCAGCGGCGGCGTGGATGCGGCGTCGTTTGCAGTGAATGCGTCCGGGGTGGTCAGATTTGTAGCGGCACCAAATTTCGCGGCACCGGGCGATGTTGGTGGTGACAATGTTTACATCGTGACAGTTTCGGCAACCGACAGCGCGGGCAACACAAGTTTGCAGCCGCTGACTGTGACGGTGACCAAGGTCATCGCCGGCGACGTCACACCTCCGGTGGTGACCGGCCCAGCAGGCGGGGTTGTAAGTCTGGCAGAGGGCCAGTTGGCGGCGGCTGCCTACTCGGCGAATGAGCCAGTGGTCTGGTCGATTGGCGGTGCGGATGCGGCGGCGTTTACTGTCGATGCGACAGGCAGGCTCAGCTTTCTCGCGGCACCCGTCAATGCCGCGCCAAGTGACGCGGATGGCAATAACATCTATCTGCTGACGGTCACCGCCACCGACAGCGCGGGCAATAGTGCGATGCAAACCCTGTCCGTCACCATCACCGACGCCACGCCTCCGGTGGTGACCGGCCCAGCGGGCGGGGTCGTAAGCCTGGCTGAGGGCCAGTTGGCGGTGGCTGTCTACGCCGCGAATGAGCCAGTGGTGTGGGCAATCACCGGCGCGGATGCGGCGGCGTTTACCGTCGATGCGGCGGGAGCGGTCACCTTCGCCACGGCGCCGGACTATGCTGCCCCGGGCGATGCGAACGGGGACAATATCTATCTGCTGACGGTCACCGCCACCGACAGCGCAGGCAACATCACGCAGCAATCGCTCTCCGTGACGGTCATGGCGGCGGTCGTTCCCGACACAACGCCCCCCGTCATCACCGGGCCCAGTGGTGGTGCTGCAAGTGTCACCGAAGGCCAGACGGCAGTGGCGGTGTTCACAGCCAATGAGCCGGTGGTCTGGTCGATTGGCGGTGCGGATGCGGCGGTTTTTATCGTCGATGCGACGGGAGCGGTCACCTTCGTTACGGCCCCGAACTATACTGCACCGGGCGATGCGAACGGGGACAATATCTATCTGCTGACGGTCACCGCCACCGACAGCGCAGGCAACATCACGCAGCAACCGCTCTCCGTGACGGTCATGTCGGCGGCTGTGCCCGACACAACGCCCCCCGTCATCACCGGGCCAGCGGGCGGCGCTGCAAGTGTCACCGAAGGCCAGACGGCGGTGGCGGTGTTCACAGCCAATGAGCCCGTGGTGTGGGCAATCACCGGCGCGGATGCGGCGGCGTTTATCGTCGATGCGGCGGGAGCGGTCACCTTCGCCACGGCCCCGGATTATGCTGCCCCGGGCGATGCGAACGGGGACAATATCTATCTGCTGACGGTCACCGCCACCGACAGCGCGGGAAATGTCGGCACCGTCAGTCTCGCAGTGTCGGTGATTGCGGCTGTTCGGGCCGATGTAACCCCTCCGGTGATCACCGGCCCATCCGGGATTGGTTCGGCACAGGCGATTACGGTGACTGAAGGGCAGTTGGTCGTCACCACGTTCACATCAGATGAGGTGGTTGTCTGGTCAATTGCGGGCACCGATGCGGGGGACTTTGCAATTGACCCGCTGACGGGCGCGGTTCGGTTCGTCGTCCGGCCCGTTCACGACGCGCCGGCCGATTCCGATGGAAACAATATATACAGCGTGACCGTCATCGCCAATGATCCAGCCGGCAACCACAGCCAGCAACCGCTGACGGTCGCCGTGACGGCAACGATTGCTGGCGATGTGGCAGCGCCCATCATCACCGGCCCGTCCGGGCTGGGTGCCGCGCAGACGGCCACTGTTGGTGATGGGCAGATGGCCGTTGCAACCCTGACGGCGGATGAGCCGGTCACATGGGCCATCGGCGGCCCGGATGCGCAGGCGTTTGTAATCGATCCGGGGACGGGTCTGATTACATTTTCCCGCCTGCCCACCGCCAATCCGCCCGGCGATGTGGATGGCGACAATGTCTATCTGATCAGGGTCGTTGGAACCGATGCTGCGGGAAACATTGCCGAAGTGACCCTTTCAATCACCGTTGCTGCCGTCATACCGCCGGATATCACGCCACCCATGATCGTGGGGCCGTCTGGAAATCCGGGTGCCACGCAGGCAACACTGCGCATGGCCGAAGGGCTCAGCGCGGTCACAAGGCTGTTCGCAGACGAAGCGGTGGTCTGGTCTGTGACCGGCGGGCCTGATGCTGCGGTTTTCATCATCGACCGGGCGACGGGCGCTTTGACCTTTGCACAGGTGCCCGACTTTGACATGCCAGCGGATGCGCAGGCCCAAAATACCTATGCCGTGGTGCTTTCGGCGACCGACTCCACCGGCAACACCAGCACGATCACCCTGACCATCATCATCACCGATGTGGTCGAACCCGACACGACATCCCCCACCATTCTGGGGCCGGGGGACCAACGCTATAGCCTGCGCGAAGGGCAGACCTTTATCGTGACCTTGCGCGCCAGTGAGCGGGTGACATGGGCCATCGCGGGCGGTGCGGACGGCGCAGCACTGATCATTGATGCTGTGTCGGGGGCCGTGCAGTTTGCACGCGCGCCCGATTTCGATGTGCCGGGGGATGCGAACGGCGACAACAGTTATGTGGTGCGGATCATCGCCACAGACGCTGCAGGCAATGCCGGCACGGTGACGCTGACAGTGACTGTTCTTGACCTCGACGATGCGGCGACCGGGATTTATGACAGCTACAGCGACGACGTCACGCAAATTGTCAACGAGGTCGCGGCCAATCATCTGCAGTCTGCGGTCACCTCGTTGCAGGCCATGGCGACGGCGGCGCGCGACCGTTTCATCGCCGCCCGACGCATGACCGCGCGGTGCAGCGCAGCGCAGGACGCGGCCCTCTCGAACGATGCGGCGTGCAGTCTGGTTTCGACCCGTAACACGGTGCCGTTCAGGGTGCATGGTCAGGCGCACATCGGGGCAAGCAGCAGCAGCGCTGCGGGCACCTTCTTTGGCCAGACCGGCGATTTTGCCGGAACCCGGCGGCGGATCGTGTCAGGTGATTTTTCGATTGTAGACAATGGGGTGGGTGTTGCGACCAGTGACATGACCGCGCGCATCGCATGGGAACGGCGGGTGTCTGACCGCGTCATGCTGGGGTATTTTGTCGGTGGCAGCTTTGGCCAAAGCACGATCAACCGCCGCCTGCGCGGACGCGCCGATCAGGTCAGCCTGTCAATGGGAACCTATTTCGTAGCCGCCCTGCGCGATACCCTGCAGCTTGACGGGTTCGTCGCGCTTGGCGCATCGCGCAACATGCTGGGTCTTCGCGATGATGACGTCCAGCTTGACGGAACCTATGCGGCGCAATCGCTGTTGATGGGGCTGGCGCTGTCGGGTGAAATCGACGCGGACGGTTATCAATTGCGGCCCGAAATTTCGGTCGCGTGGGGTGCGACGCATATCGGCGCGGGGCATTTCAACGCGACTGCGGCGGGCACAACCGAAACAGCCACAGCACTTAGCCGCAGTGTGGATTTTGCCAAGCTGCGCATCACGCCCGAATTGCGCATCCCGGTCGATATTACCTCTGCCGTGGCCAACTTTATCGCGGCTCCCAGCCTGATGTGTGGCTGGACCAATGGCGCGCGCGCCTGCAGTGGCGGCCTGATGCTGGGCCTGCAGGGCACAAGCTGGGATCACAGAACGCAGTTTGATATCACGCTTAACGCCGACCGCATCGGCGGCAAAGACCGCGTCGCTATGCGGGCAAATATCGAGCATCGGTTTTGAGGATGCCGAAGCGCGAGACTGAACCGGCGCTGTTCCGGTGTCGGGCAAGCCCGCCCAAACATCCTTGGTCTGTTGGTGGCGAAGAATTGCACCGATCATCGCGACGGGCGGCTTTGACGGGCTGTTACGCGGTGCAGGCGGCAGGTAAGCATTCCGCAAAGCGCCGCGCGCGGGCAGCGCAAGAGTGGCTTAGGACGGGTCCAGCTGGCGGTTCTGCATGAGGGGCCCTGAAATTTACGCCCGCATGCTGCGCCTGAACGCGGCGTCTGATATTCGTGCTGGCGTCAAAACCTGAACCGCTTTGGGCCTAGAATTGGGGCTGGTCCAACCAGGATGGCTTTGGCTATGCTGCGATTCAGTTAAATCAGGCATTCCCCTGAACCAACCAGAAAGAACACCCCATGTGCAAAGACTGCACCTATACCATTCACGCCGCACAGCATCATTTCGGCTGGAACAATGCCTTCGCGCCCGCCCAGCGGGCGGAACCGGGCGCAACCATCCTGTTTCACTGTCAGGATGCGGCGGCGGGGCAGTTGGGGCGCAGGTCCACCGTTGCCGATATTGCGACCCTGGATTTCGGCAGGATCAACCCGGTGTCGGGGCCGATTTATGTCGAAGGGGCTGAACCGGGCGATGCACTGAAGATCACCATCGACAGTTTCGCGCCCTCGGGCTGGGGCTGGACCGCGAATATTCCGGGGTTCGGGCTGTTGGCGGATCAGTTCCCCGACCCTGCTTTGCATATCTGGGAGTATGACGCGGCCAGCCTTGCCCCTGCGCTGTTTGGCCGCGAAGGCCGGGTGCCGTTGAAGCCCTTTGCCGGCACCATCGGCAACGCGCCCGCAGAGATGGGTTTGCATTCCGTGGTGCCGCCCCGCCGGGTGGGCGGAAATCTGGACATTCGCGATCTTGCGGCGGGCACGGTGCTGTATCTGCCGGTCGAGGTGGCGGGGGCATTGTTCAGCGTCGGCGATACCCATGCAGCCCAAGGAGATGGAGAGGTTTGCGGGACGGCAATTGAAAGCCCGATGGATGTCGTGCTGACGTTGGATCTGGTCAAAGGCGCGCATCTGAAGTCACCGCGTTTTACCACACCGGGGCCGGTGACGCGACATCTCGACGCCAAAGGCTATGAGGTGACAACGGGGATTGGGCCGGATCTGATGGCAGGCGCGCGGGATGCGGTTGCCGGGATGATTGATCTTTTGTGCGCCACGCGCGGGATGTCGGCAGTGGACGCTTATATGCTGTGTTCGACCTGCGGCGATCTGCGGATATCCGAGATTGTGGATATGCCAAACTGGGTGGTCAGCTTCTACTTTCCGCGGTGCGTGTTCGAATAAACGCGTGCTGCGCACATGAAACAGGCAGGCGTTCAACCTACGGGCTGTATTCGTCTATTTGCCGATCAAATCCGCGCTTGCCGGGGGCAATAGAATCGGACCAACGTGTGGATGTGCTTGTTGACGGCCTTTAAGCTGGGGCTGGTTGCAACGAAGGAACGGCAAGGGGCTTGGGATGAATCAGGTTGAGGGACGCGCACCGTTTCGAGGATACGAGACCTGGTATCGGGTGACGGGCGACCTGACCTCTGGCAAGCCGCCGGTCTTTATCCTGCATGGCGGGCCGGGCGCGGCGCATAATTATGTCGACAGCTATAAGCATCTGGCGGCCGATGGGCGGGCGGTGGTGCATTATGATCAGCTGGGTTGTGGCAATTCGACCCTGCTGCCCGACAAGGGTGGTGAGTTCTGG
>JAYUHO010000385.1:0-2996 GCA_043766915.1 Cypionkella sp. | reverse complement strand
GCGGATTTGGGCCTTGCCACCAAAGGATCGGTCGGCGCGTATTTTGAAGACAAAAACGCCGGTTTCTCGACGCTGGATGCGAACACCACGGTTGATGAGCGGTCGTGGGGCGTATCGGCCGATATCACCGCGACGGATCGCCTGAGCTACCGCCTTGTCTATGATGCGTTTCAGGATGCGGCGGGCAAACGGTTGAACAAGGGCAGCGGCACCCTGACCTACAAGGCCAGTGACCGGATGGTCGTGGAATTGGGTCTTGCCGCCGAAGACCGTGTTGAATTAGGCGATGCCACCAAGACCGGATCGCGCGTCGATCTGGCGGCCAAAGCCACCTTCACCCAAAGCGATGCCTTGCTGTGGTATGTCTTCGGTCAGGCCACAGTCACACGCGCAGGCGGTCTGGCGCGCAATGATCGCGCGGGCGTCGGCGCAGAGATCGGATTCGCCGACAACTGGACGGTCAAGGGCGAACTTTCTGGCGGCACAGCCGGGGCAGGGGGCCGCGCGCTGGTCAGCTATGAAAATGCCGGCAGCACTGCCTATTTCGGCTATACGCTTGATCCGGGACGCGCGTTAAATGGCGTCACGCTGAACGGCCGCGACAATGGCCAGTTTGTCGCCGGGGGCCGCAGTGCGCTAAGCGAAAGCACCACGATCTACGGCGAGAATACCTACGATCTGTTTGGTTTACACCGGTCATTGACGTCGACTTACGGCGTTGATTATACGGCAAATAAGATGCTGACCTTGTCTGGATCTGTTGAATTGGGCCGCATCGACGACCCTACCGATGATTTTGATCGCCGCGCCTTGTCACTGGGGATGAATTACCTGAATGAGTCTGGGTTATCCGCCAAAGCACGGCTGGAACTGCGCCAGGATCGTGGCGCATTGACCGGATCGTCGCGGGATTCTGATACCATCCTGTTTGGTCTGGACGCTGCCTATAAGGTAAGTCCCTCTGCCCGCTGGCTTTTGTCGTTTGACGCGGCAGATACCAAGACCGACGGATCATCGTTGCCCAGTGGTGAATATGCCAAGGCCAGCATCGGCTATGCCCTGCGCCCGGTTGATGATGATCGGCTGAATCTGCTGCTAAAATACACCTATCTATATGATATGTACGGCCAAAGGGTAGATGGATCGGAAGACCCCGGCCCGCGCCAGCAAAGCCATGTGTTCAGCCTGGACGTCAACTATGACATCTCGCAAAAATGGACGTTGGGCGGCAAGCTTGGCTACCGTCTTGGCAAATCTTCGCCGGATGCCGTGCTGCCGATGGTGCAGAATAATGCGTCGTTGCTGGTGCTGAATGCGCGCTATCATCTGACCAATCAGTGGGATATTTTGCTGGAAGGACGCACGCTGAAGGCCCCCCAAGCCGGAATTTCCGACGTTGGCGCGCTGGCGACGGTGTATCGGCAGGTTGGTCAGAATGTGATGGTTGGAGTGGGCTATAACTTTGGCTCGTTCTCGGACGACCTGAACGATCTGACGCAGGATGATCGGGGTGTGTTCCTCAATCTGGTCGCCAAGTTCTGAGTCAACTTGGGGCGCATTATTTTCATGTAGTGAAGAATATTTCACATAGAGTGCTTGTTTTTTGGCATGACATCAGATCACAATCTGGCAGGGGCCAAGTTTGCCAGCTGGAGGAGTCACGATGAAAAAACGCGTTGCTGTTATTGGGGCAGGGCCTTCAGGCCTTGCGCAACTGCGGGCTTTTCAGTCGGCGGCGCAAAAGGGGGCTGATATTCCCGAGGTGGTCTGCTTTGAAAAGCAAGACAATTGGGGTGGGCTTTGGAATTATTCCTGGCGCACGGGTCTGGATGAGTACGGCGAGCCGGTGCACGGGTCGATGTATCGGTATCTGTGGTCAAACGGGCCGAAAGAGGGTCTGGAATTCGCCGATTATTCCTTCGAGGAACATTTTGGCAAACAAATCGGCAGCTATCCGCCGCGTGCGGTTTTGTTTGATTACATCGAAGGTCGGGTGAAAAAAGCCGATGTGCGCCCATGGATACGCTTTCGCACCCCGGTTCGGATGGTGACGTTTGACGAAGCCTCGCAGAAGTTCACCGTGACGGTGCATGATCTTGTCAAGGATCACACCTATTCAGAACTGTTCGATGATGTGGTGGTTGCGTCCGGGCATTTTTCGACCCCGAATGTGCCGGAGTTTCCGGGATTTTCTACGTTCAATGGCCGCATTTTGCATGCGCATGATTTCCGCGATGCGCGGGAGTTTTCCGGCAAGGATATTCTGGTGGTCGGCACCAGCTATTCCGCCGAAGATATCGGATCGCAATGCTGGAAATACGGCTGCAAATCGGTGACGGTGTCACATCGGACAGCGCCGATGGGCTATGATTGGCCGGAAAACTGGAAAGAAGTGCCGCTGCTTGCGAAAGTTGAAGGCAATACCGCAACGTACAAAGATGGCAGCACGGGCCATGTTGATGCGATTATCCTTTGCACCGGGTATCAGCACCATTTTCCGTTCTTGCCCGATGGCCTGCGGTTGCGCACCAAAAACAGACTGGCGACGGCAGACCTGTACAAGGGGGTCGCTTGGGTAAAAAATCCCAAGCTGTTCTATCTTGGCATGCAAGATCAATGGTACACGTTCAACATGTTTGATGCCCAGGCATGGTATGTGCGCGACGTGATCATGGGGCGGCTGGCCGTGCCGGGATCGCAAGCCGAGCGTGCGGCGGATGTCGTGGCCCGTGTGGCGGCCGAGGACGCGGTGGCGGATGGTTACGAGGCTATCGCCTATCAGGGTGATTACGTGCAAGAGCTGATTGATCTGACCGATTACCCCAGCTTTGACATTCCCGGATCAAACGCGGCGTTCTATGCGTGGAAAAAGCATAAGGTCAAAAATATCATGACCTTCCGCGATAATGCCTATGCCTCGGTGATGACGGGCACGATGGCCCCGTTGCATCATACGCCGTGGAAGGATGCTTTGGAGGATAGCTTGGAAAGTTATC
>JAYUHO010000384.1:0-7960 GCA_043766915.1 Cypionkella sp. | reverse complement strand
AAACAACTGGTGAAGGCGCTTGAAACCGAACTGGCCGCTAAGGGCGTTGTCAACGATCTTGATACCAAAGAGTTGGCCAAGATGATTTCCGAGGAATCCGCAGCCACCCTGCGCGATCAGGTCTTGGCCGACCCTGCGCTGATCGGCACCACCATTCCCTTCACGGCCCTCGCGTCAGGCCGGATCGACGGTTATTACAAGGGCCGCGTCACGATGGCGTCGGCGGCGGTGGATAAAAACACCTCTCCCGAACAATTGGCACTGGCGGACCGGATGAAAACCGCAGGCGTCCTGACAATTGGTTTGAATTCGGGCTTTCTGACCATGCCCGATGCATCGGATAAACGGCCCGAGGCAGCGGGTCTGGGCGTGGCGATCATCGGGTCGCTGTACATGATGCTGGTGGTGCTAGTGCTGGCGCTGCCCATCGGGGTTGCGGCGTCGATCTATCTGGAAGAATTCGCCCCAAAAAACCGCTGGACGGATATCATCGAGGTGAACATCGCCAATCTGGCCGCTGTGCCGTCCATCGTCTACGGCATTCTGGGGCTGGCGATTTTCATCAATACCATCGGGTTGCCGCAATCGGCGCCGATTGTGGGCGGCCTTGTGCTGACACTGCTGTCCCTGCCGCGCATCATCATCCCGACCCGCGCGGCGCTTAAAGCCGTGCCGCCGTCCATTCGGGATGCGGCACTGGGTGTGGGCGCATCAAAGCTGCAAACGGTGTTTCACCATGTTCTGCCATTGGCGATGCCGGGCATCTTAACCGGAACCATCATCGGCCTTGCGCAGGCTTTGGGCGAAACTGCGCCCTTGCTGCTGATCGGCATGGTCGCCTTCGTGCGCGATTTTCCCGGCGCGCCGCTGGACGGCTTGTTTGATCCGGCTGCGGCCTTGCCGGTGCAAATCTACAACTGGACCACGCGCGGCGATCCGGGCTTTGTGGAACGGGCCTCTGGGGCCATCATTGTGCTGCTGGTCTTTTTGATTGTGATGAACACTGTGGCGATCCTTCTTCGCCGCAAATTTGAACGCCGCTGGTAGGGGCTAGGTATGAACGATATGCAAATGGAGCAGCGCTTGGACGTCCACACCACCAAGATAGAAGCCCGCAAGGTGCAGGTTTACTACGACACCAACCATGCGCTGAAGGATGTTGATGTCGATATTCTTGATAAAACGGTGACCGCGTTTATCGGCCCGTCTGGATGTGGCAAATCGACGTTCCTGCGCTGTCTGAACCGGATGAATGACACCATTCCATCGTGCCGTGTCGAAGGCCGCATCACGATGGATGGCGAAGATATCAACGACCCGCGCGTTGATCCGGTGCAGTTGCGGGCCCGTGTTGGAATGGTGTTTCAAAAGCCAAACCCGTTTCCAAAGTCGATTTACGACAATGTGGCATATGGCCCTAAAATTCACGGCCTGACCCGGAATAAGACCGAACTGGATGAAATCGTCGAAAAATCCCTGCGCAAGGCGGCGCTGTGGGACGAGGTGAAAGACCGTCTTGCCAGCCCCGGCACTGGCCTTTCAGGTGGCCAGCAGCAACGCCTGTGCATCGCGCGTGCCATCGCAACCTCGCCCGAAGTGCTGTTGATGGATGAACCGTGTTCCGCGCTTGACCCCATTGCCACCGCACAGGTTGAAGAATTGATCGACGAATTTCGGGCGCAGTTTTCCGTCGTCATCGTCACTCATTCGATGCAACAGGCCGCCCGCGTATCCCAAAAGACGGCATTTTTTCACCTTGGCTATCTAGTGGAATATGGCGACACCGCGACCATATTCACCAACCCGCGCGACCCGCGCACGGAATCCTATATCACTGGCCGGATCGGCTAACGGAGGCATTATGCTTAACGACCCCCACATAGCCAGCGCCTTTGACCGCGACCTTGAGGCGGTACAGGCCCGGATCATGCGTATGGGCGGGCTGGTGGAATCCGCTTTGTCGGACGCCGCCCGCGCGTTGGAAACTCAGGACGAAACTCTGGCCGATCAGGTGCGGCGCAACGACGCCGCGATTGACGCATTGGAAGAGGAAGTAAACTCGGAGTGTGCGCGGCTGATCGCGCTACGCGCGCCGATTGCGGGTGATTTGCGCACCGTTCTGACGGTGATGAAAATTGCGACCTCGCTGGAACGCTGCGGTGATTATGCCAAGAACTTGGCCAAGCGCGCGTTGGTGCTGGGCACGATGGCGCAGATACCGGGCGCTGCGGGTGCAATCCGGCGGATGGCGCGGCAGGTCGGATTGCTGCTGAAAGACGCGCTGGACGCGTTTGTCACCCGCGACGCCGGATTGGCCGAAGAGGTGCGCCAGCGCGACCATGAAGTTGATCAGATGTACAACGCGCTGTTTCGTGAATTTTTGACCCATATGATGGAAGACAACCGCAATATTTCGGCCTGTATGCACCTGCATTTTATTGCCAAGAACATCGAACGGGTCGGCGATCATGCAACCTCGATCGCCGAGCAGGTGATCTATCTGGCAACCGGCGCGCTGCCCGGCGACGCGCGGCCCAAGGCCGAAGCCGTGCAAAGCGGTATCGTCTGATGGCCCGCCCGCAGCCCGTGGTTTTGCTGGTGGAAGACGAACCCGCCCAACGCGCTGTGCTGTCTTATAACCTTGAGGCCGAGGGCTTTGTGGTGCAAACGGCCGACAATGGCGAAGACGCGCTGCTGTTGATCGCCGAAAGCCCGCCAGATCTGATTTTGCTGGATTGGATGATGCCGCATGTCTCGGGGCTGGAAGTGTGCCGCCGCCTGCGCGCGCGGCCGGAAACCCGCGGCATTCCGATCATCATGCTGTCGGCGCGGTCTGAAGAAGTAGACAAAGTGCGGGGCCTCGAAACCGGTGCCGATGATTATGTGATCAAACCCTATTCTTTGGTCGAATTGATGGCCCGCCTGCGCGCGCATCTGCGCCGCACCCGGTTGGCGTCGGCCACCGATCTGCTGGAATGGCAAGATATCCGGCTGGACAGCGAAACCCACAAAGTCTGGCGCGGAGAGGCCTTGTTGAAGCTGGGACCAACCGAGTTTCGCCTTCTCACCACATTTCTGGAAAAACCCGGTCGGGTGTTTTCACGCGAAACCTTGCTGGACCGGGTTTGGGGCCGCGATATCTATGTCGACAGCCGAACGGTGGACGTGCATATCGGGCGGTTGCGCAAGGCGTTGATGCAGGGTGGTGGCGATGATCCCCTGCGCACGGTGCGCGGCGCGGGGTATGCGTTGGGGTGAGGCGCGCCCGAAAAACTCCCCGGTGAAGCGTTTTTAGCGCCGAACGCCCTGCCACGCTTGGCAGGGCCGGGTATCCTTCACATAATGCGCTACCCTACAAGCGCGCCAAACGTTCGGTCAACAACGCAAAAAACCCATCCGCATCCACGCCGCCGATGAACGTCGCGTTGGGTGTGCGCCCCGACACCCCCCACCAATCGGCCACCGTCATGCCCATGGTCAGTTCCGACTGCACCTCAATTTCCACATTGATGTGTCGTCCGGTGAACAGATCCGGTTGCAAAAGATAAGCGATCACACACGGATCATGCAGCGGGCCGCCGTCGCTGCCATATTTCGCCATGTCAAAGCGCTCAAAGAAATCCGCCCAATCGGCGGCGGCCTGACCCACTTTGGTGTGCAGCGCGCGGAATGCTGCCACGCGTGCGTTTGTTGTCAGCACTTTATGCGTCACATCCAACGGCATCACCACCAGATCAACGCCCGATCTGAACACGATATCAGCGGCTTGTGGGTCGACGTAAATGTTAAATTCGGCAGCGGGCGTGATATTGCCACCCTCAAAACAGCCGCCACCCATCAGCACAATCTGCTGAATGCGCCCGACAATATCGGGGGCCTTTTGAAACGCCAGCGCAATATTGGTTAATGGCCCCAACGGGCAAAGCGTGACCGTTCCTGCCGGTTCACGGCGCAGGGTTTCAATGATGAAATCCACCGCGTGCTGGCTTTGCATCGCCATTACAGGTTCTGCCATTACCGGCCCGTTCAGGCCCGTTTTGCCATGCACATGTTCCGCCGTGACCAGTGCGCGCAGCAAAGGCCGGTCTGCGCCGGCATACACCGCCATATCCGACCGCCCCGCCAATTCGCAAATGATCCGCGCATTCCGCGTGGTCAGCGTCAGCGGCACATTGCCCGCGACGCAGGTAATGCCCAGAACCTGTACCTCTTCGGGACTGGCTAGGGCCAGCAGGATGGCAAAGGCATCATCCTGTCCGGGGTCGGTATCTATGATAATTTTGCGCGGGTTTGCGGGCATAGGAAACTCCATTTCCTGCCAGCAAACCCTACCCGCGCAGATTTGTCCATCCGGTCGGCTTACCTGTCTTTACCCATCAAAATTCACCTCTTCCATCAACCGCAGCGCGGCAGGGCGCTGTGCCGCCACATCACCAAGCGGCATGGGGTCGGCGGTGAAGTCTCCCCATCCCGTGACCAAAGCCGAGCGTTCCACCCCCGGCTTGACCGGATATTCATAGTTGGTCTCGGCATAGATTTTCTGCGCGGTGTCGCCTGACAACCATTCCATCAGTTGCAACGCCGCCGCGCGGTTTGGCGCGGCTTTGGTCATGGCAATGCCCGAGATATTCATATGCGTGCCGCCGCCTTCGAATACCGGAAAATCAATCCTGACGGCCTTGGCTGCGGCCATTTGCTCTGGGTCGGCCAACATCTGGCCGATGTAATAGGTGTTGCCGATTGCGATATCGCATTCGCCCGCTGCAATGGCCTTGACCTGATCGCGGTCGCCACCATCGGGTTTGCGCGCCAGATTGGCCTTGATGCCTTCAACCCAGGTTTTAGCTGCAGCCTCGCCGTGATGGGCGATCACAGCCCCCAACAAGGCGATGTTGTAATCATTCAAACCCGACCGCGTGCAAATCCGGCCCCGCCACTTTTCCGTTGCAAGGTCTTCATAAGTCGTCACTTCGCCCGGTTTGACCCGGTCAATACTGGCATAAACAATCCGCGCCCGCGCAGTCAGTCCGAACCACCTGTCCTTGGCATCCCGCAATTCTGCGGGGATGTTGGCCTCTAGCACATCCGATTGGACTGGTTGCGTTACCCCCGCATCGACAACCTGCATCAGCCGGGCAATATCCACCGTCAGCACCAGATCGGCAGGCGAGCGATCACCTTCGGCCACCAGCCGTTCGGCCATCCCCTTATCAACAAATGCGATGTTGACGGTGATACCGGTTTCCGCGGTAAAGGCGTCCAGCAGCGGCTGGATCAGTTCGGGCTGGCGGTGAGAATAGATATTCACTTCATCCGCCAAGGCCGGCAGGGCCGTGGTGCCAAGGGTCAGGGCGATCAGGGAGAACCGGGCGAACATATCTTTAGTCCTTTTGTCAGGAATTATCGGCCCCTTAAACAGCAGCCGTTTGCCAAGGTCAATATCTTGAGTAAATCAATCGGATATTATTTTGGTAAACTTTGCGGCTTCATTTTGGGCCAAATCCTCCCGCCGAAGGCTCTTGTTGCCGCCGCTGGACGCTCCGCGGGGAGTATTTTAGCCAAAATGAATGGCTTAGCGGTTGTAAGATTTCTCGGTGGCCTTGGCCCGGTCCCACAGCGCGTCCATTTCCGCCAGATCGCTTTGTCCCGGCGTTTTGCCCGCCTCGGCCAGCCAATCCTCGATTTTGCCAAAACGGCGGCTGAATTTGGCCGATGCTCCGCGCAGGGCGACTTCGGGATCAACATTCAGGTGCCGCGCCAGATTGGCCATGACGAACAGCAGATCGCCCATCTCGTCGGTGATCTCGGCTTGCGTCAGCGTATCGCGCGCCTCGACCAATTCGGCGGCTTCTTCAACGATCTTGGCCAATACCTGATCGGTTGAAGGCCAGTCAAACCCCACCCGCGCCGCCCGCGCCTGCAGTTTCACCGCGCGCGTCAGGCCGGGCAGGCCCGTCGCCACGCCGTCCAACACCCGCACAGGACCGCGCTCGGCCGCCTTGATCTTTTCCCAATCGGCGGTTTGTTGCGCAGGGCTTTTATCACGCGACTCGGCCCCAAACACATGCGGATGCCGCGCGACCATCTTGTCCGAGATGCCGCGCACCACATCGTCATAGGTGAACAACCCGGCTTCGGCGGCCATCTGCGAATGATAGACCACCTGCAGCAGCAAATCGCCCAGCTCCCCCTGCAAATCGGCCCAGGCGGCACGATCAATTGCATCGGCCACCTCGTAGGCCTCTTCAATGGTGTAGGGCGCGATGGTACCGAAATTTTGCGCGATGTCCCAGGGACAGCCTGTTTCAGGGTTCCGCAGCCGCCGCATGATGGCACGCAATCTGTCGGTTCCAGCAGTAGAATCGCGCAAAAGGTGATCGTCGGCGACGTCAGAATGGGGCAGGGGCATTGCCGATCCCTTCGATTTCAGGTTTGCATGAGCGCAGCAATCAGGAGACTACAATGCCCGTTCTGAACCGTATCGCCGACTATGCCGAAGAAATGAAGGGCTGGCGGCGACACCTGCATGCAAATCCCGAGCTGATGTTTGAATGCCATAACACGGCGGCGTTCATTGCAGACCGGCTGCGGGAAATGGGAGTGGATGAGATTCATTCTGGCATCGCCAAAACCGGTATTGTGGCGATTATCAACGGGCAGGGGGCTGGCCCGACGATCGGGTTGCGCGCTGATATGGACGCGCTGCCCATCCATGAAATCACCGGGGCCGCCTATGCCTCTGCCATCCCCGGCACGATGCATGCCTGCGGGCATGACGGGCATGTCACCATGCTGTTGGGGGCGGCGAAATATCTGGCCGAAACCCGTCGCTTTGCAGGGCGCGTGGCCCTGATCTTTCAGCCTGCCGAAGAAGACGGCGGCGGCGGCGAGAAAATGGTGCAGGAAGGTATCATGGACCGGTTCAAGATTGCCCAGGTGTACGGCATTCACAACGCGCCAAACATTCCGCTTGGCCATTTCAAAACCACGCCCGGCGCGCTGATGGCGTCGGTGGATACGGCGTTTGTTTATATCACGGGCAAGGGCGGGCATGGGGCCACGCCGCATGATTGTATTGATCCGGTGGTGGCCGTGGTGGGCATGGTGCAGGCCATTCAAACCATCATTCCACGCAATGTTTATGCATTGGATGAGGCGGTGATTTCGGTCACCCAAATTCATACCGGCACCGCCAGCAATATCATCCCCGAAGAAGCGATGTTTTGCGCCACCATCCGGTGTTTCACCCCTGATGTGCGCGCGCTGCTGAAACGGCGGATTCATGAAATTGTCGACGGGCACGCAACGGCTTACAATGTGACGGCGCGGATAGATTTTGACTGGGGCTATCCCGCCACTGTCAATCATCCTGCGGAGGCCGCCTTCGCCACCCGCGTGGCCGCTGAAATCGTCGGCGAAGATGCCGCCGACGGCAATTCCAACCGCGAGATGGGCTCTGAGGATTTTTCCTATATGCTTGAGGCCCGCCCGGGCGCTTATTTGTTCATGGGCACAGGTCCGGGCGCGGGCCTGCACCACCCCGCGTTTGATTTCAACGATGAGGCATCCCCAATTGGGGCCAGTTTCTTTGCAAAACTGGTGGAGCGGGCGCAGCCATTGGGGTGACAGCCATGCGAAGGCCAAGGATTGGCCATTTGCAAGGCATGCTGCCCCCCTTGTGATTGCCGGATCGGAGGTTGCTGAGGCGACCTAAGTCCTGACAAAGGCGCTTGCCCGCGATCCCGATAATATGGTGCGCAAAGGTAAAAACATCGGCTGCCTTGACAATTCCCGCCCCTTTCTATCCAAAACCAGCACCGGATCAGCACGTCTCCGCCCGAAATGACGCCGCCTTTACCCCTAGGTTTCCCATGGCATTAGAAGACGCAAAAACCGCCGTTGATACCGCATTCACCCGCAAAGGCCTGCGCGGTCTGGCCTTTGAAAACGCCTTTGGCGG
>JAYUHO010000383.1:0-20945 GCA_043766915.1 Cypionkella sp. | reverse complement strand
CGTTGGGTGGATGGCAGCAGTCCTGTCATTGCGCCGAAAATACCATCCGGCGCGGGGCTGCGCATCAATACGGGCGTCGTCACCGGCGGCGGCTATGTGCGGTATAACGAGGTGAAAAAGGAATATGGCGGTGTTTTCCAGCTGGAAATCGCCAAGATTGGGGTCACCGCGATTGGCCTTATCGGCACCGCACCGTTCAGTCTGGTGATCGTTATCGGGGTGCGGTTCGCGCCGAAGATTGAACTGGGCTATGGGTTCACCTTGAACGGAATCGGCGGGATTCTGGCGATAGAGCGCACGCTGGACAGTCTGGCGCTGGCAAACGGGCTGAAAAACGATGTGGTCGGGCAGTTGCTGTTTCCGGCCGATCCGGTTGCCGCCGCGCCGCAGATTTTGGACCAGCTTGGCGCGATCTTTCCGCCAAAGGCGGGCGGGTTTGTCATCGGACCGATTGCAGAATTGGGATGGGGGTCGCAGGCGGGATTTCTAAAAGCGCGGCTTGGGGTGGTGTTGTCGCTGCCCGACCCGAAGATCACGCTGCTGGGGGCGATCCAGATCGGCGTGCCATCAGCAGATATAGCACCGAACCTGCGCGTCGTTGACCTGAACGCGAACATCATGGGCGAGGTGTGCGCGGATTATTTTTTCATCAAAGTCTCGTTGGCGAAATCCAAGGTGTTCAAGCTGGAACTGACGGGCGACATTGCGCTTTATGTGCAATGGGCCGGTGAGGGCGCGTTTGCGCTGTCGGTGGGCGGGTTCTTCCCGGGCTATGAATACCCCAAACAGCTGGGCACGATGGACCGCGCGGGGATCAAGTTCGCACCCCCTGTCGATTGGTTGTCGCTGTCTGCGGTGGCATATTTTGCGGTGACGTCAAATTCGGTGCAGTTTGGCGGCAAGGTGGATTTGAAGGCCAAGGTCGGCCCGGCTTCGGCCGAGGCGTGGTTGCAGCTGGATGCGTTGTTCCAGTGGGCCCCCTATTTCTATTTCGAAATCCGGCTGGATGTTGGGATCAAGGTCAAGGCCTTTGGCGTCACCTTGGCAGGGGTGCAGTTCACCGGCAAAATCAGTGGCGATCAGCCCTGGCATCTGGAAGGCAATGCGGTGTGCGAGATCCTGTGGTGGGATGTCGAAGTGCCGATTGGTCCGATGGAATGGGGTGAGCCGCGCCCGGCCAATGCGCCAGAGATCGACAACCTTACCACCGCGGCACAGGCCCTTAGCAGTGCCGAGGCATGGACGCCGCAATTGCCTCCCGGCGCACAGCACATCGTGCGGCTGGCAACCGACGGAACTGCGCCGCAGTTGTATCATCCGCTGGGCGAATTGCTGGTGCGCCAGTTGCAGGTGCCGCTGGAGACCGACATTGACCGGATCGGGTCGCGGCCCGTCAAATCCCGCCGGATCAATCTGCAGAACCCACTTCTTGGCGGCGCGGTCCCGGCGGCTGTCTGGCATGTGACAGACCGCTTTTCACCGGGGCATTTCCTGCAACTGACCGACGACGAAGTTCTGGCACGGCCCGAGTTTGAGGTGCTGCCGTCGGGCATCGGTCTGGCAGCGGCGCGCGGGGCAAAGTTTTCGGCAGCGACGCATGCAGCCTATCGGTGGAACACGGTATTTCCCGGGCGCAGCACGGCATCGCGGGTTGAGTCGTGGATCATGTCGTCCGCGACGGCCAAATTCAACACGGCCAAATACATCGGTCAGAATGCGGCCTCTGCCCTGCGCGCGGCGGCGTCCAACCCGTACATGGTGGCAAAACCGCTGCCCGCGCCTGATCTGCTGCGCGATCGCGGCGTGGTGCAGGTGGTGCGCGCCGATACGCTGCAACCCGTCGATGGAGTGTTCATAACACCAAGTGCCGCGAACTGGACAACGCAGGCCGAAGTCGGCCTGACCACCTTGGCCCCGGGGATGATGCGATGATCAACAGTCTCAGCCAGACCGTCAGCTTTGTGACAGACCTGCGTCATTTGCTGGCCCCGATTTTCAAGCCCGAAAACATCGGTTTGGGCGACTATGCCCTGCTGCCTTATGTGCGCACCGGACTTGCGGCGGGTATAACCCAGCCGCCAGCCGCAGGCGTGTTGCGTGCCAGCGTGGCCGCAGGTTTCGATGTGGCGGCTTCGGATGGAACCGGCACGCCGGTTCATGTTCCGCAGACGTTGACGCTTTATGGACCGGGCGATGTGACGGGCATCGACCCCAGCCAGATCATTCGCCGCGAACCGGTCAAAGACACACCTTTGGCTGAAGAAACGTTCCTGGCACATATCGAATTTGACCGCCCGGATTTCCCATGGCTTTTCACGCCATTGCCTGCGGCGGGCAACCATTTGAAGCCATGGCTGGCGCTGATCCTTGTGGAAAAAGCAACGACGGTGCTGGAGCCGTCGGCGGACGAACGCCCCATGCGCCTGACCACACAACTGGGCCAGTTGCAGGATCTGTCAGACAACCATCTGTTTGCCCATGCGCAATGCGTCGGCGCAAAGGTCAATGACGCGGGACCCGCGCAAGGGATCGCGCTGGACCTGCCCATCGACAATGCGGCAAGTCTTGCGGCCCGTCTCAGCGATGAACATGGCCCGGCCAACCTGTCGCGCCTGATCTGCCCACGCAATCCGGCCCCGAACACCACCTACGTGGCAGCCCTGGTGCCTGCGTTTGATTGCGGGGTGAAGGCGGGGCTGGGGCTGGGCGGCGGCACATTGGCCAATGCCTGGGCCCGTGCGGCCAACAACAGCGACGCGCAGGTGCAGATCGTGCTGCCGGTCTATGATCTGTGGGAATTCACCACGGCCCCGGCGGGTGATTTCAAATCCCTGTCCGAAAAGCTGCAGGGAATTGCAGCGCCATGGCCCATCGGGCGGCGGATGATCGACATGACCCAGCCGGGCAGCGGTATTCCGGCGATGGTGGCGGGCAGCCCCGGGGCGTTGCAGATATTGGAATGTGCACTCTATTCGCCCGCGATGACCCCTGCGGGTGCACCGGTTGATGCCGATTGGCCCGCACCCCAGCGCGCGGCGCTGCGCGACCGGGTGAATGAGGGCAACGAGACAAACCCTGATCTGCCACGGGTGGGGCCGCGCATGTATGCGCGCCATCAGGCGGGCAAGAACCGCATTGGTATCTCTGGCGAGCCGTTCAACGCAACCGAGACAGATGCAATGTGGTTTGACCAGTTGAACACGAACCCGGCGCACCGGGTTGTGGCCGGACTGGGCACCCGCGTGGTGCAGCGCGATCAGGAGCCGCTGATGCAGGCGGCCTGGGCGCAGATTGACGGGGTCCGCAAGGCAAATCAGGCGATTAACTGGGCGCAGTTCGCCGAAGTCATGACCACCTCGCTGCACGACCGCCACATTGCAACGCTTGATCTGGGGCGTCTGACGCAGGTCACCCGCAACATTCACACCCGGATCAAGGTGGCGGCGCGGCCCACAACACTTGCCACCAGCATTGCGGTCAGCCAGACCGCCGAGGCTGTTACAACAATCGTCTATCGCCGCGCGTTGCGCACCTCATCGCCGGTGGCGCTGCGCGAGGCCGCTGCCGTGCCGGGGCTGGACCGGGCCGTGATGCTGGATGATCATCGCACCGCCTATCAGAACCCGGACGGGATCACCGGACTGTCGGTGCAGGGCATGGCCTTTTTTTCCGACGCGCAGATCGGCAAGGTTCTGGGGCTGGCCCCGGCACTGGCCCGCGCGTCGCTAAGCACACGGATGAAGGCACTTGGCGAGTCGGGGACGACATTTACCCATCTGATGACCAATGATGCCGCATGGAAGGTCAACGCTGATGTGCGCGCAGGCGATGCGATTGGCGGGGTTTTGCTGGAGGCTGTGACCGGCAGTTTTGAAACGGCCGTGACGCCGGGCAAAGCGGTTGATATCGGCACGCGCGCCGCCATTCTTGCCGGGATCGCCGGGGCGGAGTCGCCCCTTGCCGCCAAGGCGAAAGCCAGCCTTGGCACGCTGGCGGCGCTGGCGCCAAAGCAGACCCTGCGGCAGGGGCAGATGACGGCGGTTCTGCCGCAGATGCGTGATGGCGCGATGATGCATACCCGGGACATTCCCCTTGGCGACGGGCGAATGGGAGTCGCACCGCTTGCCCGGATTGCGCCCCTTGGCCGCCGGGTTGGACCACAGATTGTTGACCGCGTGATCCGCGGCGATGTGCGCGGCGTCGGCGTTGGTATCGGGGCCGCAGGTGCGGCGGCTGTCATTCTGCCGGAAAAGCGGTTCGAACAACCTCTGACGGCGACCATTTCCTCTGCGATTGCCAAGCTGAACAGCCAACCTGCGGCCCGCGTTGTGGACGGTCTGCGCAGCATTGTGACCGGCGTGATGACCGCCCCGCCGATAACGACGGAACTGCCCCGGCTGGCCATCACCAAACCGCAGCTGTTGGCGGAACTGAACCCGTCGCTGCTGGCAAAGAACGCCTTCAAGGGGCGGGTGCAGGGCTTGCCGGGCATCGTGCCGCAGAACTGGTTTGACCGTGCAGGGCTGCGCCCGATCATGGCCGCACCGGTGTTCAAGCGCCCGATGTATCAGGCACTTGAAGCCTATGACCGGGACTGGCTGGTGCCGGGACTGGGCAGCATCCCGAACCGCGATTTTGTAACGCTGCTGAAGGTCAATGCCGCGTTTTGCGAAAGCTTTCTCATCGGTGCATCGGATGAATTCGGGCGGGAACTGTTGTGGCGTGACTATCCGACCGATCAGCGCGGCACCTATTTCCACCGGTTCTGGGATGCGGATGAGGACGAGCTGACTGCAAATATCCACCGTTTCCGGTCTGACCAGCCGCTGGGTCGCCATTTTGCCGTCGGGGGCACGGCGGCGGGTGGGGCGGAACGGCTGGTTCTGGTCGTGCGGGGCGATCTGGTGCGGCGCTATCCCGATCTTGTGGCGGCTGCGGTGCAGGACGCAAACCCAGCGGATGGCCAGATCATCTTTGGGCAAGGGTCCGATGCAAAGATACTGTTCACCGCGCATCTGGCACCCGATTACAAACTGGTGGGCTTTGATCTGACCGAAGCGCAGGTTGCCAGTGGCAACTGGTGGTTCCTGTTGGCTGAAAACCCGACCGCCCCGCGCTTTGGTCTTGCCGTGGAAGACGGAGGTCCGGGTGCGCCCATGTTACATGACAATGTCGATTGGGATGACTTTTACGCTGCAGGGCCACGCCCCCTTGCCGGGCAGTTTCTGCTGCCGTCGCAGCGTACCGTCACCGTAACTGATTCCAACCCATCTGGCAGCAAACCTGCATCCGTGCAGTGGCCGGGGCATGCCGGTATCGTGGCCCGCACCCTGCTGCGCAACCCCGTGCGCGCCGCGTTTGAAGCAAAGACCCTGATTGATTCCATCAAGACTGTTTCCTGACCCATTTCCTTTCGAACGGAGGCCACCCCGTGCCGGATCCTATTGAAACGCTTCAAGGCGATATCGCCAAAGCCAGACTGGCGGTTGATAAATCACAGGCAAAACTTGCGCGTCTGCATGAAGACCGCCGCCTTGCCGGGGCCACCTTGCTTGCTGCCGAGGCGCGTGGCGATAGGACGGCGGTCAGACAGGCGGAACGGGCGGCGCTTGCCGCGACCGCCGAGATTACAGCGGCGACGCTGGTGCGTGACCGGCTGGACCGGGATTTCACCGACATCCTGAAAGACCCGGTGCTGCGCGTCGTCGATGCCCCGGCGGATGTGCCGCTGCTGCTGTTGCCCGTGCGGTTGGAAACGCGGTTTTCGGCGGATGGCAAAAAGCTGAAGGTGCGGATTTATCCCGATGATATCCATATTGATGGGTTGGAACGCGGCCTGACCGACCCCGAGGCTGCGGCTGGGCAGGTGTATTGGACAACGTTGTGGTCGGCGGGCGATGACGGTGTCGATGCGGCCTTCGCGCTGTTGTCGCAAAGCGTGGGGTCGGCGCGGGCGGTCTGGGTGTCGCAGGCGCTGCGCCCGTTGAACTGGGACGCGCGCGCGCAGGCGGCAAGCCCGGATTTTCCGGCAGTGACGGCACCGTTGCGCAAAGCGGCGCTGGCGCGGCTGTTGCCGGATTACTTTCATGTGACCGCCCTGCAGGGCGCACAATCCACAACCGCCGTCACCAGCCGCGTGGCGGCCGAGGTCAAGATCGGCCTGATCTCGCAAGACGATACGGCATTGGTCGAGGTGAATGGCTTGCGCGTTCTGGCGGGCACCGAATGGTTGCATGATTTCGATGTCGCAAAGACGATGGGACTGGCGCTGGAAATGACATTGCCGCAGGCGGGTAAGGTTGACAGGCTTTATGTCTATGGCGTGACCGCCAGCAAGGATGCAACCCAATCGGCGGCAGAGTTTGCCAATCTGCTGCAGGCGCATGCCTGCACCAAAGGGTTCGCCTTTGCCCCGCAAGGCACGCCGACCAACAACACCGAGGCCGATCCGGCGGGCTGGCAACGCCGCATTGCACCGCGCGCCGTGCCACCCACGCCAAATGCCCTGCCGCCCGATTGCAACGCCGCCGTGCTGGCCGATGCGCTTGGCTTTGAGGCACACGACTGGATGGGGGCTGCGGACCACGGGCAAGACCGCGAACAGGGTGCAGCACAGGCCATGATGGGCGCGATGTGGCCTGCAACCTGGGGCTATTTTCTGGAAACGCTGGACAAGGGCCAGAACGCCCTTTCTCCGGTCATCGTCGATCAGATCCGCGCGTTTCACCGCGCGCATGTGCGCGGCCGCGGCACCTTGCCTGCCATCCGCATCGGCAATCAGCCCTACGGCATTCTGACAGCCACAGCGCACGCCGCGTTTGCCCCCGGCCCGGGCGACAAATTTGAAGCGACGATCAGCGCGTTCCTAAACAAAATCCGCAAGAACTGGGTCAACGGGCATGAAAATCTGACGCATGTCGGCAATCCGGGCGGACGCGGGCCGATCCCCGACTATATGCGCGCGGCGGCGGTGTCTTATGGGGTGCGCACGCGTAAAATCCTGTCCGGAGACATCACGAAGATGGTCGCGGCGGTAACCGTTGACCCTCCGACGGCGGCTGTGACCGAGGCGTTGTTGACCCAGTTGTTCATCGAAGCCGACAAGAACCTGCGGTTCACCCAGTCCGTTGGCACAGTTGCTGAGAAGGCCAATCCGCTGTTGCTGCCCTATGCCGATCCGGCCCGCGACACGGCGTTTTTGCGCGCGTTGATCGACACGGGCACAGTCGGGGCGGTGTCGAGTCTGTTTCAGGCGCTGGCGGCCGAATCCTGGAAACGAAGCAGTGAGGGGGCCAATGCGCCTGCGGGCACCGCTGATATGATCCGGGAAACGCCGGCAATCAACGCCAATGTCAGCGAAAAGCTGATCGGTATGCTGGCTAATGCAGACCGGTTCGGCAAAGCCGACTACGACGATCTGCTGGCTGTGCTGCCCGGAGCCGATGATCCCACTGCCCGCCCGTCGGTTCTCGCCGTGCAAGCGACAGCAACATCCGCGACCCAGATGATGCAATCGGTGCGCCATGCGACATCGGTGGCCGAACGTGACTTTATGACCGTCCTTGTCGTGGATAGCATTGTGCGGGGCCATTCGCGGTTGGCGGATTTGCGGGTGGCGTTTCAGGCCCTGATCGACGTGCCCGAAGGGGCGCGGGATCGCGATTTCACACTGTTGACGGCCGAAGCGATCGACACGGCATCACATCGGCTTGATGCCTGGCTGACCGGACTTGCCAGCCGCCGCCTTGCAACGCTGCGCAAGGGCAAACCGGATGGCATCACGATTGGCGCCTTTGGCTGGGTCGAGGATCTGGCACCGCAGGTGCGCAGGGTGCGCGATGGGGGCTTTGTGGCCGCTCCCAGTATGGCACAGGCAACCACGGCGGGCATTCTGCGCAGTGCTTATATGAATCACAACCCCGTGGGGGGCGGTGACAGCGCCTTTGCCATTGATTTGTCCAGCCGCCGGGTGCGCGATGCGCTGTATCTGATCGAAGGTGTACGGCAGGGCCAGCCGATGACGGCGCTGCTGGGCTATGCGTTTGAACGTTTGCTGCACGAGGCGGGCTGTGACCGTTTTATCCTGTCATTCCGGGGCATTGCACCGTTGGTGCAGGGCGCGCTGACGGATGTGGATGATGAGGTGCCGAAAGAGTCCGTGCAGGCCATCGCGGCGGCAAATGTGACAGACGCGCTGGCCCTGATCGGGATGTGGAAGAAGAATGGCAGTGGGGCCATCTTCAGCAAACTGGTGGATCGCCCGGTTGGCAACCCCTACATTGATCCGGTCGCCGTCTGGGACGGCCCGACGCCCGCCGAGCAAACGGCGATCATCGCGGCCATCGACAAGATCATTGCCGATACCGATGCCACCGCCGATCTGATGCTGGCCGAGGCGGTGCATCAGATGGCCCAAGGCAACCCCAAACGCGCCTCTGCCGCGATGGATGCCGCAGGGCGCGGCGAAGGGCCACCGCCAGAACTGGACGTGATTTCCACCCGCACTGCACCGGCCATGGTGACGCACCGGCTGATCAGCCTGCTGCCGGAAAGTGGCGGCTGGTCAACCACAGCCCCGCGCGCGCTGGTGCAACCGCAGCTGGAACACTGGGCGGGGCGGCGCATGGGTGCTGCGGCAAACATCGTGCTTGCCAAGGCGGGGCGCAACACGCTGGTGACACTGGATGAGGCCGAAATTTCGGCGCTTGATTTCGTGGCGCTGTCAGCCAACCAGCAGGCGTTAGAGCGGCTGTTGCGGGCGCGTATTCCGGCATTGGCCGGGGATGTCACGTTTATGGATCCGGGTGCAGGCCCGTTGAAACCCAATCAGTTGTACTTTGCCGAGGCAGTGCTGGTGGCGCAATCGTTGCTTGCCGTGCTGGCCACCGCAAAGCCGGCGGACGAGATGACCTTCGCGCTGCCGGGCACGCCGGGATGGCGCACGGTCGATGGCGCGGTCAAAGACGGCACGTTGCGGCTGCAAAGCGCGGTCGGCATGTTGCGGCTGCGGCTGCAAACGCTGGCCGACCTGCTGCAACAAGGCGCAGTAGAGCGCGACACGCTGGATGCAGCGCTGATGGCGCTGGCTGAATTCGGGCTGGTCATGCCTCCGGTCGCGGCGGCATCCGAGGCCGACATGGCGTTTTTGATGTTGGGCGAAGGGCAGGCGCGTCTGGCGCGGGCCGAGGCGGCCATATCCGCTGGGCCAACGGCGGCGTATCAGCTGGATGACATTGCCAAAATGATCTTCGGGCGCGACTTCGCGTTTCCGCTGCCGGTGATCTATGACGCCGCCCTTCCGGGGGCGATGCAGGGCAAACGGCCCTTTGCCCCGCCGCCAGACGGGATGCTGATGCAGTTTCTGGCCGATTGGGGAAGTGTGCGTCCCGCGATTGCCAGCCACGGCAAGGCCATGATCCTGACGGCTGTGGCGGGCAACGCGCCCGAGCTTGGTCTTGATCAGCTGTGTGGGTTGGGACAGGTGCTGGCCGATCATTGGCTTGGGGGCCCGTTGCCCGCCGATGTTCCCAGCCCGACGGCCCCCGTTGTGTCGCTGATCCTTGATGGGGCGGCCAAGGTTGATCTGGATGCGCCGCTGATTGCCCTGACAGTTGATGAATGGACCGAGACCCTGCCCTACCGCGAGCGGCATGGCCAAGCGCCCACCGATCCGGTTGACAGCCGCACCACCGCAGGTGTTGCCTTGCATGCCGATGCCCCCAACGCGCAGCCGCCGCAGGTGATGTTGCTGGCGGTCGCCCCTGATATGTCAAAACGCTGGACGGCAGAAACCCTGATCGCGCTTTTTGACGACACGCTGTCGCTGGCGCGCACGCGCATGGTGACACTTGAAACGCTGCCGCTGGCCGGGCGCATCCTGCCTGCGATTTACACGCAAAGCATGTCTTTGCAAGGGCAGCAAGTTCTCGACTGGTCTGTCGTATCGCGCGATATTTTGTCAGTGGCGCTTGTCTCGCAGCTGAAGAATTTCACCATGGTGAAGGAAAATTAGATGTGCCCCTCAGATGCCCCCAGCTTTGCGATCATGGCGACACAGGCGTTTCCGTTCAAAGGGATCGTCGATCTTGTCACCAAACCCCCGGCCTGGACCCGGTTAGAGCCGCAATCGCATAGCGGCAATCCGGATGAATGGCTGGCCACCCGCATTCACGATGCGGCATGGATGCTGGGGCGGCAATGGCAAGCGGGCGAATTTACTGGCGAGGATTGCGGCACACCGCTGTCCGTCGAAGTGACCGTGCGCCATCGCGCCCTGGCAGGGTTTCGTCCGGGCCGCCCCGATCAAGGATTTGCGCGCAGTGCCATCGCCCCCGGTGCCGTGATCGAACCCGAGGTTGAACGCGAACCCTGGGCCATGCCGGGTATTGCAGACCGGGCGTCGGCAGGGTGCGCGCTGGCCATGACGCTGGCGGCGGCAGGTGTGGCGGCAGCTTTGCCGGGGTTTCCCGAGGCCGATCTGCTGGCGGCAGAAAAGGATCAGTCTGACCCCGGCTGGTTGCTGGCGGCGCGGCGCAGCCCAGATGGCGAGGCCTGTGCTGTGGCCCTTGAAGCCGGTGCGCCTGCGTGGCTGGCCGGTGCGCCCGCTGCGACCGACGCGGCGGCACAGCAATGGCTGGACTGGTACCGCCGGAACGTGTCAGACAACAGCGCCCGCACCACCAGCTGGCAGGATCCGCGCTTTGAATACAGCTTTTCGCTGGATACTGGCACCGGGGCTGCGGCACGGCGGCTGCACGCGCCGTTGCACGATGGCGGGCTTGTCGATTGGCACAGCTTTGAGCTGGAACCCGCAGCAGCGGCGGCGGGCGGCGGCGCAGGCAGCGTCAGCCAATCGGCGCGCAGCCATGCCGGGCGCTTGCGCTATGCCGGCATGCCCGCCGACCGTCTGTGGGAATTTGAAGATGGTTTCGTGAATTTTGGCAAAATGGACGTGCAGGCCAATGACCTGATCCGGCAATGCTTTCTGGAATTTGCCACGCTGTGTGGCAATGACTGGCTGATCGCCCCGATTGATCTGCCGCGCGGTGTTTTGGCCGAGGTGACAGGGGTGACTTATCTCACAACCTTTGGCGAAACGGTAACCGTGCAACCCGCCTCTGATGTGGGCAGACGGGGGCGGTTTTCAATGTTCACCACAAATCAGACCGGCAAGGCCGTTGTGACTGAGGCTGCTTTTCTGATCCCGCCGGGGGGGCGCAGCGCGCAAGAGGGGCCAGCCCGCGAAGACGTGGTGTTTGCGCGCGATGAGGCGGCCAATATGGCCTGGGCCATCGAGGTGATGGTCGAACGGCGCGACGGGCTTGCCCGGGATCGCCGCCGCGAACCCACCGTGATTGCCCCCACCGTGCAACCCATCGCCGGAACCGATCTGGTTTACAGACTTGAAACGGACGTGCCGCCGTGGTGGGTGCCTTTGGTTCCCGTGCCAAAACCGGGATTGGACGGCGGCTTTACCCTGCGCAAGGGCAGTTTTTCCGAGACGGACAGCGCCGTTGGCCGTCTGCTGCGCCCGACGCCGTTTGATGTTTTTGACGAAGAAGTGCCGCGCGAGGGCGTGCGGGTGCGCCGGGTGCCGTCGCTGATGCGCGATGAACTGGGCGTTCTGCAACGCTGGATGGCCCGCCGTGTGGCCCCAGCTGGCGGCGAAAGTGCCAGCAACCTTGCCTATGACAGTACGTTCCGGGCAGAGTGATGCGCAGAGCGGTTTGCGATCTGCTTGCACCGCAAAGGCATCGACCTTTGAGATCACTCTGTCACGTGCCGGGCGTCAGCCCCGCTTGCCGACTGTCAGCACCCGGGGGCCATCGCTGTCCAGCCACAGCGCCGACAAACGACCGGTGCGGTAGGCCCCGGTATCGACCGCGATGCGGCCATCGGCGATTTGCACCTTGGGCACGATGGTATGGCCATGCGCGATCCATAAGCCGTCAGGGCGCGGGGTGACGTGAAATTGGCGGTGCCCCCACAGCAAAGCGGCAGCGGGTTGACCCGCCAAAGGCAGGGCAGGATCGGCACTGGCATGCACCACCCCCAACCCGCCGTCTTGCCAAGACAGAGGCAGCGTGGTCAGCCAGTCCAACATGCCATCGGGCAGCGCCCTGCGCAGGGCATCGGCCAAAGCGGCAAAGCGGGCGGCGGGGGTGGCGGCGTCAATGCGCGCGGTCAGCCCATAACTGATCAGGGTTTCGGCCCCGCCTGCCGCGATCCAGCGTTTTCCATCGCGGGCGGGGTCGGCCAGAAAATCAAGCAGCATGCGTTCATGATTGCCCATCAGGCAGATGTGGCGGGCGGGGGCCGCGTGGCACCATGCACGCAAGGTGTTCAGCACGGCGGCAGAATTGGGTCCGCGATCAATCATATCGCCTACGCAGACAATCCGGGCGGTGGCGGCCTTGGGTTGGTCTGCAATCAGCGCCAGCATCGCTGTCAGCAGATCCGCCATGCCATGCAGATCGCCGATGATGCACAGCGGCGTTTGGGGATGGGGCAGAGGCGGCATCGCCCCCGGTACCCGCGCCTGTCTTGGGCCAAGACCAAACATGGCGCGCAAAGACAGCACGTGGAGGTGACCTAGCCGAGAATCAGGGGATCATCCGGCGCGCCCGGCAGGGCCGCACCCAAGACGGCCAACGCGCCGGTGCCGCTGTAGACCAGCAAGGCCGCCACCAGCCCCGCACCCGCGCCAACCGCCAAAAGCGCCGCTGTCATCCCTGACAAAATTCCGAATCCGACAAATCCTGCCTGCATTGTTGCCCCTCTGCTGCCAGAACTTAGCTTACGGTCAGATGAAGCTGTTCCGGTCTTGGTTCTTTGTATCCACACAGTATATAATCCGCCCGATAATGCTACGTTTATGTTTAAGTCAGCCACACATACAGAATTTGCCCAAGCCAAGCGGGCTTTTTTGCCGGTGTTTGGGAATGATCTTGGCATTTAGCGCTGTATTCGCTAACACCGCTCTCGATCGAATGCCTCCAAAGTGACTTGCCAAAGGAAATCGGCGCAATGACTTTTGAAAAGCCGCGCCGTGTGTTGATCGTGGTGGAAAACCTTCCGGTGCCGCTTGATCGCCGGGTTTGGCTTGAATCCACAGCGCTGGTCGAGGCGGGATATGAGGTTTCTGTCATCGCTCCGATGGGGCGGGGGTGGACCAAACCCTATGAGGTGATCGATAATATCCATATCTATCGCTATTCCGAACCCGTCGAGGCGCATTCGGGCGCTGTTGCCTTTGCGCGCGAATATCTGCACGCGCTGTGGCATTGGTTCTGGCTGGCCCCCAAAGTGCGGCGCGAGCGGGGCTTTGATGTAATCCAAGGCTGTAACCCGCCTGATCTGGTATTTTTGCTGGCCCTTTGGTATCGCATCCGCGGGGTGCGCTATGTGTTTGATCACCATGATGTTTGCCCGGAATTGTTCGAGGCGAAATTTGCCAAGCGCGGTATCCTTTATGGCGTGATGCTGCTGTGGGAACGCATGACCTTTGCGACCGCAAGCGTGTCTATCGCCACCAATGAAAGCTTTCGCGCCATCGCCCGCAGGCGCGGCAAGATGGCCGATCAGGATGTGTTTGTGGTGCGGTCTGCCCCGCGCGTTGCCACGTTTATTCCCGGTGCAGGGGATTCGGCATTTCGCAAGGGCGCCAAAACGGTGCTGGGCTATGTCGGTGTGATCGGTCAGCAAGAGGGCATGGATTTGCTGGTGCTGGCGGTCGAACATCTGATTCGCAAGCTGGATCACCGCGATATCCATGTGGTGGTGGTGGGGTTTGGCCCGCAATTGGCGGAAGTCAAACGCGATGTCACCCAGCGGGGATTGGATCGTTATTTCACCTTTACCGGGGCGCTTTACGACGCCGAACTGCTGGGCGCGTTGAATGCGATTGATATTGGCGTGTCGCCCGATCCGCGCAACGCGATGAATGATATCTCTACCATGAACAAGGTCATGGAATACATGACGCTGGAAAAACCCGTGGTGCAGTTTGATCTGATTGAAGGCCGGGCCTCGGCGGGCGATGCGTCGCTTTATGCGCGCCCGAATGATCCGGTGGATTTTGCCGCCCAGATCGCGCGGCTGATTGACGATCCGGACATGAGCCGCGCGATGGGCAAGCGGGGCCGCGCGCGGGTGCTGGACAGGCTAAGCTGGGATCATTCGGTGCCGCAATTGCTGGCGGCTTATAACCGGGTGTTCGCCAAAATGGGAAGATGAGGGCGCTGCGAGGGTCCGTGAACCCCTGCCCCAAGATACCTGCGTCCCGAGAGCGAGCTGAACGTCAGCCCGCCTTGCGCTTGCGGCGGATCGCAGCGGCTGCCCCCAGCGCGCCTGCAAGCAGAGGCAAGGTGGCGGGCAGCGGCACTGTGGCGGCGCGGGTGAACGCAAAGTTCGAATAG
Source organism: Cypionkella sp. (assembly GCA_043766915.1). Taxonomy (GTDB): domain Bacteria; phylum Pseudomonadota; class Alphaproteobacteria; order Rhodobacterales; family Rhodobacteraceae; genus JANNAT01. Next base: position 6,528 of record JAYUHO010000383.1, on the reverse strand, counting down.
GCAACGCCGCCGCCTGTTGAGTTGTCATCAAAGAACAGACGGCTGATCGCGCCAAAGCTGGTCAGGTCAACAAGATCAGTCTGCGCAAACCCGGTGATGGTCGCGTCGATTACTACAACCCCCAACAAGGTATTTACAGTGTCAAAGACGTTTAAGTGGACAAGATCACCGTTGTTCCAGCCGCTGACATCAAACATCAAATTGGTGACTGCTCCGACAAAGCTGATTTCAAGATCATTCTGGCAATTGTAACTATTTTCATTATAGGCACAGAAGGAACCGGCTTCAGGGGATGCACCATCAAAATAAAATCCGGTGCCGGATGATGTCAGAGTGGCCTCGGAAACCAAAGCAACGGTTCCGGTGAAGGGTCCGGAGGGCAGCGACCCAACACTCAACGTTGCCGCCCCGGCACCGTTTGACATCACAGCCAAAACCGCCACTAGAACCGATAAACCACGCATATAGATCCCCTACGACAACTCACCGCAATATGTGCCACAGGTCAATCTAGATGTAAATTCCCTTTGCTCGGGATGTTCTCGCGCAGAATCTTGGGAAACAGCGCCAGCCCTGCCCCGGCAATGAACCCGCCCAGATGCGTCTGCCAGGCCAGATTGCCGCCCTGCAACGCCCAGATTGCGGCGTTCATCACCGTCAGTCCCAGAACAATCGCCGGGGTGCGCCAGGCCCAGATCCGATCAACCCGCCCCCGGTGATCGCGCCAATCCCACACCGTCCACGCCCCCGCCAAGCCAAACACCGCGCCCGACGCCCCGATCATCGGCGCGCCCGAGGTGCTGATCGCGCCAAACGCCACCGCTCCGCCCAAAGCGGCAGCGGCATACAGCAGGGCCAATCCCCGGCCGCCGACCCGGTCCACTGCCAGATCGCCCAGAAACACCAGCCCCCCCATATTGCCGATCAGATGCCCCGGCCCTGCGTGCAACAGCGCATAGCTGACAAACATTGTCACCGGTTGGACCGCATAGTTCGGCTGCCAGTCATGCAACAGCCCTGCCCAGAACCCGCCATACTGAAAGGCCAGCCCCCGCCAGCGCCCCGCTCCCCACAGGCCAAGATCAGCGCCCCAAAGGGCGGCTTCGATGGCTGCATTGACAAGGATGATCCCCAGCAACACGAACCGCCCTGTTGTCAGGGGTCCAAGACCAAAATTGACCGCGCGTGCGTCTTCCATACGGCTTTGTGTGCAACTGCGGCGCGTAAGGCAAGGGGTGGGATGAGGTTAGGGCCAACGTTGGGCTGTAATCTGGCAGCGGCAGAACGCAGATGGCGTGTTCTTCAATCGTATAGATCACGATGTAAATGGGGCGGATGACTATTTCCCATGTTTCGGCCACGCGCCATTGTTGCAGTGGTTTTCAGCGCTATGCCGACCCGGACAGGCAGCATTTCGGTTTGGGCGGGCATGGCAAGCCTCGTTGATTGCCGTTGAGTGCATTTTAATCGAGATATCTGGCAACGCTGATTGGCGCTGTTTTCGTTACCCAGCCCCGCAAATTTCCGAAAACATAATGCTAATTGCTGGAAACAATCCTTGAAAACGCCATGGATTTGTCTGGTTTTACGGTCAATCTATGCATCAGAGCCATTGGGGGACCGATGGCAGACGCGGTGAATGGAGGCAGCTATGATGATGAAAACAGGAATTCTGGCGCTAGGTTTGGCTATGCCGATGATGGCGCAGGCGGATGTGGCGATTGATCCGGCGGATGCGGCACTGGATGCGGCCTTGGCGCAGGCCGAGTCTTGCCCGATGGCGCTGATTGATCTGACGGTCGCGGCGGTGGATCAGATGGACGTCACTTTGCTGGCCCCCTGCTATGGCGGGCAAAACGTGGTGCTGGATCATGCGGGGCTGGTGATGACGGGCAAGCTGTCAGCCAATGGCACGCTTTATGTGTCACTGCCGGTTTTGCAGGCCGATGCCCCGGTGACGGTAACGTTTGCCGATGGCATGATGGCCGAGGCGATATTGTCGGCTCCTGCGATCAGGAATGTGCAGGACGTCGCGGCGCGCTGGTAATCCTGGCGCTTTGCGACCCCGGACTATTGCGCGGCTTTTTGCTGTGCCATAACCGCGTGCAAATAATCGCTGAATGCGTCCCGCAGATCGGGACGCGCCAGCGCAAATGCCACGGTCGCCTGCAAAAACCCGGGTTTTGTGCCGCAATCATACCGCTCGCCGGTAAAGCGATAGCCGTAGACGCTGCCCGAGGCCGCCTCGGTTGCAATGGCATCGGTCAGCTGAATTTCACCGCCCGCGCCCTGTTTCATCCGGTTCAGGTTGGTCAGGATTTTTGGCGTCAGGATATAGCGCCCGATCACCGCAAGGTTTGACGGTGCCGTGCCAAGCGGCGGCTTTTCCACCAGCCCCCGCGCGCGCACCAGCGTGCCCATATCCTCGGCAACATCCAGCATGCCATAATTGCTGGCCAGATCCGGAGATACCTCCATCGCGGCCACCATATTGCCCCCGGTTTGGTCGTAAGCTTCGATCATCTGTTGCAGGCAGGGTTTTTCCGACGCGATCACATCATCGGGCAACAGCACCGCGAACGGCTCATCGCCAATCAGACGCCGCGCGCACCACACCGCATGGCCCAGTCCCAACGGGCGGTTCTGCCGGACATAGGCAATCGCACCGCTGTCCATATTGGTGTCCTTCAGCGCCTGCAGCAGATCAAGCTTGCCGGTGCGTTTAAGGGCGTTTTCCAATTCGGGGGCATGATCAAAGTAATCTTCCAACGCAGACTTGCCGCGTGAGGTGACAAAGATGAATTCCTTAATCCCGGCAGCCCGCGCTTCGTCAATGGCGTATTGGATCAGCGGGCGGTCGACCAAAGTCATAATCTCTTTCGGGATCGACTTGGTGGCGGGCAAGAACCGTGTTCCCATACCGGCCACCGGAAACACAGCGACGTTTACTTTGTGCGCGGCCATGAACGGTCCCTTCAGGGCAGGAATCGATTCTTTATACCACAGCCGGGCACGAGGCACCACCTTAAGGCGACTGCAAAGATGCGTTCCCGCCAAGGGGGGCGGGAACGGCTGGCGATCGGTTCAGATCGCGCGGTTTTTGCGACGACGGCCCGCAAAGCCGAGGCCACCGACGGCGGCCAACAGCAGCGGCAAGGCTGCGGGCAGCGGGACGGTGGCCACTTTGAAGGCATAGTTCGTATATTCGCCTCCGATTGCCCAGTCCTGGACAAAGGCAGATGTATCACCCGGGTTTGCGTACAACCCTGCGGATGAAATCACAAAGTTGTCTGCTACCACTGTGCCACAAGGAAAACTGAAAGAACATGCACCTCCCCAAGTGCTGACCCAAGCTTGAAAGTCAATATTTGCAGCAAGATTACCCAAAGTGGAAATCACATAGTTTGATGCAGTTCCCCCAAAGATAAGGGCAGCCGCTTCCTGACCGCTATAAGCCGCAGGTACGTCGTACCAGGCCGGACCACTGTCCACCTGCCAAGAGCCAACAAAAGTGTAGGTCGCGGCATCGGCTGCTGACACAGTGGTCGCCAGCGCCAAGGCGAAGACAGCAGAAGAAAGGATTTTCATCAGATCGCTCCATAAAGAATTAAGACATTTTTATGGTATATTTTAGGCGGTTTTTTGCCTAGTCAAAATACGCGTATCTTTGTTTCCAAACAGGAAAATATCCCGCCGCTATTCCGGGATAAACCGCGGTAGTTTCAGCAAGGCCACACCCATAAAACGCTGCATCCGGGCGTCTGCGTCGGCCTCTGTCTCGCCAGTCTCGATAGGCGTTACGAACCGCACCAGCGCCCCGTCTGACCGCCCCATCGTCAGGCTGTCATAGACAACGCTTATCTTGGCGGCGTAATCATTGGTCATCCGTTTACCGCGCTGTTCAAACCAATAATACACCAGTTGCTTGGACATGCCTTTCTGGATCACCGCACGGTTGACCGAAAAATCGCCATAGATCGTACCCGGAATAGAAATGGGTGTCGGGTCGATGGAGAACACTTCCCAGCCGCCCACCGGCAGGCAAACCGACGGCGAATGGATGCCGGCACCTTCGGTTTGTTTGACATACCACGCAGCGAAGATGTTGACATAGCTTGCCTCCCCTTCCGCCGCATAGGTGGCGTTGACGTAATCGGTGGCCCCCAGCACCTTTTCGGTGGCCGGATCCAGCGATTCGGCCGAACCTGACCAGCCGTCAAATTCGCGTGGAAACAGGCTAAAACTGTCGCGCGACACCTCGACCCGCGCGGGTGGCGGCGTCAGGATAAAGGCGGCGCTTACGGCCAGCGACAGGCCAGCGGCGATGATCAGACCGCGCGATGGGGCAATGCCGGCAAAGCGCCGGAACTGTGCGGCAAAGCCTTCGGTATCCAGATCAATGGTTTCCGACAGCGGCAGCGGATTGGGGGTCAGCCGTTGCAAGGCGATGGCCATCAGGAACAAGATGCCAATGCAGGCCCCAAAGATCACCCAGCCCTCGAACACATGCAAAAACCCTTCGGCCTGTTCAATGCCATAGTTGTTCACCAACACCCCGATAACCCCGATGCGGAACGAGTTCATGAACACGGTCAGGGGGGCTGCCATCAAAAACAGCACCGCCTTATGCCAGAACGGCCCGCGATAGAGGATGCCGAACAGATAGGAAAACGACAGGATCGGGAACAGATAGCGCAGCCCCGAACAAGCCTCGGCCACCTGCAACTGGTAGATGCCCAGATCAATCACATTACCTTCAAGGAATACCGGAATGCCGGCCAGTTCGATGAACCAAACCCCCAGTTGCGACGAGATCAGCTGCAACACGATGGTCAGCTTCCAATAGACGAACTGCGGCAAGGGCAGCATGAAGATCAGATGCAAAACCGGCAGCTGATGCCTGCGCCCCTGATCCCAGCCAAACCCCACCAGCACCACGCCGCCCACCCACAGGATGAACGCATAGGTGATCACATCCGGAATGCGGATAAGATTGCCGAAGATGCCAAAGGTCAGGGCCACCAGAATCAGCGCGATGCCGGGCAGCCGGTTGATAGGGGTGCCTGCAGCAGACGGCGGGCTGTGGCGCATTTCGCGCAAGAACAGATAGAGTGAGATCAGCGGGATCAACGGCCCGTGGCTGTATTCGGGCGTGATCCATGCCTTGCCAAGTGCCACAAACCCCAGCCAATAGACCGGGATCGCGGCGGCCACCATCAGGGCAAACCAGCCAAGACCAAGGGGGTTGCTGGCCGTGCGGGGAAAAGAGGTCGGAGAGATGGTCATGCGGGGCCCATGATATTCTAAATGCTGAAAATTCAAAGCGCAGGATAAGGGAAATTACCAGAGTTGGCGAGGGGTGACAGTGCGGCCCTGTTCACGACCAGGTAAGTGGGGTTTCAAGCGAAGTCTTCGTCGTGAACGGTTTGGTCGGATCAGCTAATTTTGGAAAGGTCATGATCTGGAAAGCGGGTCTTCTGGCTGACTGCCTGCAACAGCGTGACTTCCGCATTGTTTGCGCAAAATAGAACGCGGGTGGTCTTTTCATCAGGTGAGTTGGTCCATGTTTCCCACGAATCTGCCTTTGCCTTTTTTGATCCGGCAATGGTGCGACACGCGTCAGAATGTTTGTTGATAGCACATAAATTATTTGATATCATAAATTCAGTGTATAGGAAAATTCCATGTCACAGATAATCGTCCGCCAGTTGCCTGATGAAGTTCACCGCGCTTTGACAACCCGCGCGCGCGCGCATGGGCGCAGCACCGAGGCCGAAGCACGCGACATCCTTGCCAGTGCTGTTCTGCCCGATGCCCGCCCGAAGGCCGGTGATTTGCTGTGCGGTATCTGGAAAGGCGCGGATATGTCAGAGGTGACGTTTGAGCGTGACAAGACCCCGCACAAGCCGCTGAGCTTTGAATGATTGTCCTCGACACGAATGTGCTGTCTGACACCATGCGTCCGCTACCGAACCCTGCGCTGATCGCGTGGTTGAACCGGCAAGACATTCAGACACTTTACATAACGGCCGTCAGCCTTGCCGAGCTGCGCTTTGGCATCGCCCGGCTTGACGATGGCCGCAAGAAGACTGACCTGACCGAACGTCTGGATCTGATGCTGGATCAGGTTTTTGAGCGGCGCATTCTGCCCTTTACAGCCGCCGCCGCGCAGGTCTTTGCAGACCGGATGGCCGCCGCCCGCCGCAATGGCAGTGCTGTGGGATTTCAGGATGGGATGATTGCGGCCTGTGTTGCAGCAAGCGGTTTCTCAATCGCAACCCGCGACACCAGCCCGTTCGACGCTATGGGGATTGCCGTCACCAACCCTTGGGCAGGTCCCGTGGGCTGATCCGGTCTGCGGTGCGTCAAACCCGTAGCAACCCTGCCAGTGGGGCGTTCTGGCGGGTTACGATGTCGATCAGGGTTGCCACCGGCAATGCGTCGTTTTTGGCAAACTCGGTAAACATCAGGTTCAGATTGTTGAAAATCATCTCGCCAATCGCCCGCGCATCGACATCCCGGCGGGCA
>JAYUHO010000382.1:0-3015 GCA_043766915.1 Cypionkella sp. | reverse complement strand
CGCACTGCTTTTGCCCGGAATAAAGGCGCACCGCGCCGCCGGGCAGCGCCTGACCGCCCCATCGGGCAGGCGCTTCTGCAGCAGTGGTGCGTCGAAGGACTACCGGAGTGGCGGTGCCATAAAGCTCTGTCGAACTGGCGGGGCTGCGCCCACCCGGCGGTCAGGTGCGGCCCTACTGTCAAGCTCGCAACGGCAAAAGCGGCATGGATTGCGCTAAGCGATTGCAATCCCCATACTCTGTCACAGGGATAACGGAGATCACCATGGACTTGCCATTTGACGGCGCGATCAGCGCCTATTTCAAGAAAGGCGCACCCAAAGACGTGCGCGACGCGATCAAAAGTGCCGACAGCAATGATGTGCTGAACCCACGCTATCCTTACCCCGAGGAACTGGGCAAAAAAGACTACGCGACCGAGATGGACGCGCTGCAGATCGAACTGACCAAGTTGCAAGCCTGCGTCAAGGAAACCGGAATGCGGGTGGCGATCCTGTTGGAAGGGCGCGACGCGGCGGGCAAAGGCGGCACCATTCAGGCCTTCACCGAAAACCTGAACCCGCGTGGTGCGCGCATCGTGGCCCTGCCCAAACCCACCGAGGTTGAGGCGACGCAATGGTATTTCCAGCGCTATATCGCGGCCTTGCCCGCCGCCGGGGAAATCTGTTTCTACGACCGCTCTTGGTACAATCGCGGCGTGGTTGAACATGTGTTCGAATTTTGCAAACCCGCGCAACGCGATGCCTGGTTTGATCAGGTTGGCCCGTTCGAAAAGCTGCTGGTCGACGAGGGCATTCATGTCTTTAAGCTCTGGCTGAACGTTGGTCGCGCGACGCAGTTGGAACGGTTTCTGGACCGCGAAAAAGACCCGCTGAAACAATGGAAACTGTCCTGGATCGATATCGAGGGGCTGAAGAAATGGGATGCCTATTCCAGTGCCATCGTCGAAACGCTGGAACGGACCAATTTCGCCCATGCGCCCTGGACCGTGTTGCGCGGTGATGACAAGAAACGCACCCGGATCAACGCGATCCGCACGGTGCTGCTGGGCCTTGAGTACAAACGCAAAAACAAAAAGGCGATTGGCAAGATCGACCCGAATATCTGCTCCGGCTATGATCCGGCCATCGGGCTTTGATGACCAAACAGGGCTATCACCACGGCAATCTGCGCGAAGCTTTGGTGCTGGCCTGTATCGCGCTGATCGAACAGCGCGGGCCGCAAGGGTTCACCCTGTCCGAAGCGGCACGAGAGGCCGGGGTCACCCCTGCCGCTGTCTATCGGCACTTTGAAGGCCGCGAGGATCTGATCGCCGAAGCCGCCCTGCAAGGCTATGAAATCTTTGGCGATCTGATGGAATTTGCCTATAACAAAGGGCTGCCTTCTGCGCTGTCCGCGTTTTCTTCCACGGGGCGCGCCTACCTCGCATTTGCCCGCAAATATCCCGGCCATTATGTGGCGATGTTCGAAAGCGGCATTTCAATCCAGCGCACGCCAGAGCTTGCCGCCGCCGCAACCCGCGCCATGGGGGTGCTGGAAAAGGCCGCTGTAGAGCTGAGCCAACACATCCCCGCCGACAAGCGCCCGCCGCCGCAGATGTTTTCAGCCCATATCTGGGCTTTGTCGCATGGCGTGGTCGAATTGTTCGCGCGCGGCAAGCCCGGCAATAAATCGCCGTTTTCACCCGAGGACTTGTTGGAAAGCGGGATCGGTGTCTACTTGCGCGGGCTGGGGCTGATTGCAGCGGATAGTTAGGGAAAGACGATGGAAAATTGGATTTTCTGGGCGATCCTGTCGATGATTTTCGCAGGCTTCACCAGCGTGATTGCCAAACTCGGGCTGGTCGGCATATCCGGCGATCTGGGGCTGGCGATCCGCACGGTGTTTGTCTTTGTCTTCGTCCTGATCTTTGCCGCCGTGGTGGTGCCCCGCGCCGAACTGGCCGCGCTGACCCCGCGCAATTACCTGTTTCTGGGGCTGTCCGGAGTCACGACCTCTCTGTCATGGATATTCTACTACCGGGCAATCAAGGCGGGCAATGTGGCCACCGTGGCGCTGATCGACAAAGGCAGCGTCGTGGTGGCGATGTTTCTGGCCTGGCTGGTGCTGCGCGAACATATCACGCCAAAGAAGTTTGGCGGCGCATCCCTGATCGTGGCCGGGATTTTCGTGATCGCGCGGGGCTAAGACGCCAGCACGATCAGTGACCGCTCGTCCCAGATGATCTTCGTCCGCACACCCACATCCAAAACCGGCCGTCCGATCAGGTTTTTCATCGAGATGGTCAGCGGTTTTTCAACACCCGCCACCCGCACATCGTAATAGGTCATATCGCCGTAATAGACGACCTCATCGACCACTGCATCGGCCAAACGGCGTTCGGTGGTTTCGCCGTCGAACAGAATGCCCAAGGTTTCGGGGCGGATGCCGAACAGGGTGCGCCCGACTTTTACCCCACCCGGCGCCTGCTCGCGGCCAATTTCGCCAGCACCCATTCCGGCCACGTCAAAGCTGATCCTGTCGCCACCTGCCGCCGTCACTTCGCCCTGTAACAGGTTCATTTTGCCGATGAATTCGGCAACACGCTTGGAATTGGGGCGGCGATACAGGGTTTCAGGATCGGCCAGTTGCCCAATCTCTCCCTCAAACATCACGGCGATCCGGTCGGACATGACCAATGCTTCCTCTTGGTCATGAGTGACCAGAATAAACGTAATCCCCACCTGCCGCTGCAACCGGATCAATTCGATCTGCATCTGTTCGCGCATCTTTTTATCCAGCGCCGACAACGGCTCGTCCAGCAACAAAACCTTGGGCTTCAGGATCAGGGCGCGGGCCAAAGCCACCCGCTGCCTCTGCCCGCCAGACAGCGCATGGGCTGCGCGCGCGCCATAGCCGGTCAGCCCGACCATCTCCAGCGCCTCACCCACTGCCTTGGCCTTTTGCTCCTTGCTCAAGGGTTCCTTGCGCAGCCCAAAGCCCACGTTTTCACCCACGCTCAGATGCGGGAAAATCGC
>JAYUHO010000381.1:0-20945 GCA_043766915.1 Cypionkella sp. | reverse complement strand
CCTAACCTCACAAATCGCCGTCACCTTCCCGCCAAACCGCCGCGTCAGTCGATCAAGCCTGCACCGATGGTGGCAAAAATGGGCAGGCAAATCAGGTGCGCCAATCGACAAAAATCGGCTGTAACCACCTGATCCCAGCATAGCCGCCCAGCTGTCAAACCTTCTGACATTCAACTGTCATACCTAGTGAACACACACAGGCATGGCCATTGAGCCCCCCCCGTGGGATATTTTTGAACAGAAAAAGCGCAAATTTTAGATAAATTGTTGGGGTTTGGTTTTATCTTCCCGCCACGATGCCCTTATCCATCAACGCACCGATTTGTCCGGCGCCAAGGCCCAACACATCCGCAAGGATCTCTTCGCTGTGCTGGCCCAGTTGGGGGGCCGCGTTTGGCGGGAGGCGGGGAAAGGCTGTTGATCTGACCGGGCTGCCGGGGGCCAGATATCTGCCGATGCCGGGTTGATTCAGCATCTGCATCATCGGGTTTTCTGCCGACAGATCAGGGTCTTGGGCAACAGCGCCCGCGAAGGTGCGAAACGGGGCCCATGTCAGGCTTGCGGCATCGAACAGGGCGGCAATCTGGGGCAGGGGGCGGGCGGCAAACCATGGCGCAAAGAGGGCGGTGATTTGCGCGCGGGCCTGCCAGCGGTTGCCTTCGGCGTTCAGATCAAGACCCGTGGCCGCCTGCAACGCCGCGATCTGCGCGCCCATATCCAGCACCTTGACCAGGCCGCGCCATTGCCGGTCGGTCAAGCCGATCACCATGATCCGCGCCCCATCGGCGCACAGAAAATCCTGACCGTAAGCCCCATAAAGCGCGTTGCCGCTGCGGGCGCGGTCAACGCCGTTCACGCTGACCTCGGCGATGATGCCCAGATGTCCCATCATCGCAGCGGCCACATCTTTCAGGGCAAGTTCGGCCAGCTGTCCCACGCCGGTGCGCAAGCGGTGCCGTTCGGCGGCCAGCAGCGTGTTCACCACAACCTGCCCGGTGATAAGATCCCAGGCGGGCAGCACATGGGCCACAGGGGCCGTCGTAGCGACAGCGCCCGTGGCCATCGGAAAGCCGAGGGCGGGGTTGACAGTGTAATCCACCGCAGGTTCGCCCCGCCGGGTGCCGATCAGCGAGACCATGATCAGATCGGCGCGCGCGGCAGACAGGGCCGGATAATCCAGCGGACCGCGCCCGCGCAGATTGGTCAGAAACATCCCGGCATCCGGGCCGGGGGCAGTGATCAGGGCGGCGATAATCTCAACCCCTTCGGGGCGCGCCATATCGACGGCAAGCGACCGTTTGCCTTTGTTCATCCCGGCCCAGAACAGGCTGGCCCCTGTGGCCGTGACCGGCCAGCGCGCGGCATCAAGCCCGCCCTGGAGGCGGTCCACCCGGATCACATCGGCCCCCATTTGCGCCAGTGTCATCCCCGCCAGCGGCACGGCGATAAAGGCTGCGGATTCCACCACACGCATTCCGGTCAGAGGGGCGGTCATGCGGCCCATCCGATCTGCGCCTGCATGCAGGTGAGGTCGCCGTCGATGACGGTGGCCAGCGGTTGGATTCCCTGCACGACCGGCCAGCTGATCAGGCGCAGGGCATCGAAGTGAAACAACGGGCGGATGCCGCGAAATCTGAAACTTGCCGGTGTTGCGCCCCCGGCATGATCCTGTGCTGCCGCCATAAGCAGCATTGCCTGCATCGGCCCATGCACCACAAGCCCGGGGTATTTCTCAACCCCTGTGGCATAAGGCAGATCGAAATGTATCCGATGCGCGTTGAAGGTCAGCGCCGAGAAGCGAAACAGCCGCACCGTATCCATCGCCACCGGATCGCACCATTCGGGCGCATCGGCGGCGATCACCGGCGGGGGGGGGGTGAACTGATCCGGCATGGGCATATAGACGATGTCCTGTTCTTCGCTCACCGCCAGCCCGTCGGGGCCATGGATGTGATGACCCACCGTGACAAACACCATATCGCCCGTCGCCCCCGATTTCTGTGCCACTTTCAGAATCTCTGACCGCCGCTGCATCGGTTGACCAATCCGCAGCGCGCGATGAAACGTCAGGCGCCCGCCCGCCCACATTCGGCGTTCCAGTGCAATCGGTGGCAAAAACCCGCCGCGCAGGGGGTGCCCATCAGGGCCAAGCCCCGCCATCGGCGTTTCCGGCAACCATCCCATCCAATGCCAAAGCGGCGGCAGCGGGTCATCTGCGTTCAGCGGTTGCGTCGCGCCCCCCAGCGTTGCGGCCATTTGGCGGGCTTGACGGGGGGTGATCGTATCGTCGGCCTGTTCCACGCGGCCGACCCAAGCGTCAAAGGTATTGGACATGATCTTTCCCTATGGCTTGGTTTTGCGTAATAAAGTTGCGCGGATGGAAAAGGTCAAGACCCAATGCTGCGCTGCAGCCAATCTTTCTGCATCAGCGTCAGGTAGACCGAGTCGCACCAGTCCTCGCCCAACAGAAACGTCGCTTTTGCACTGCTGGTTTGTTCAAATCCCAGTCGTGCCAATAATTTCAAGGATGCCGCGTTGCGTGGATCAACATCGGCGGTCAGGTGATCGGCCGGGAAGGTTGCGAAGATATGCGCGATAACCGCGCCTATCGCCTCGGTAGCCAGCCCTTTTCCCCAATGATCGGGGTGCAGGATCATGCCGACACTGGGCAACACATAACCACCGGCTGTGCCAATGACCTGATTATCCAAAACGATCACAAATTCCGCTGACAAAGCCGCATCGCGCGCCAGACTGCGGGTCAGCCAGGCATCTGTTACGGCCATATCGGCGTGCGGCAAAGTTGACCAATAGCGCATGGCGGCGGGGTTGCTCATCACAAGGTGCAAAGCCACCGCATCAGCCAGAGCCGGACGCCGCAAGGTCAGCCGCGCGGTGTGCAATATCATGGAGCAGGCGTCAAATGGGTGATCCCCACAGCCGCCGCCCGCGCCAGATCGGGATCAAGCGACATTGGAATGTATTCGCCGCGCCGCCACAGATCGGCGAGATCGTCATAATGGCGCGACAGCGGGTGCCCCGATTGCCCCGTGGCCGTGATGAACACCGAACTGTCGGGGTCTGCGAAATCATACACCCCGCGATAGCCGCCGCCATGCACGTTCAGATAGGGATTGTCCCCTGTGCCCTTGGTGCGTCCGCGCAGCAAAGTGGTATCACCGCCGCTGGTCGATTGGCGGATGTTAACGAAATAGCGCAGCAAAGGCACGTCGCCCATCACCGGGTGATCATGCGTCGCCTGATGCGCATCGCCCCAACGCCAGCTTTCCAGATTGGGCCCGTAGGTTTCGGTCAATTCCAGCAACGCCTGATCCAAGGCCTGTCGTGAGACATCTGTACAGGTTTCCACCGCCGCCGATTGGATCACGTCGCACCACACCGACGCGCCGCTGACGTTACGAAACACCCGTTCGATGAACACCGGTTCGGGATGGATGAACTGATCGGCAAGCGGGCCGATTTCATCGCGTGCCAACCGGTCTTGCAAGGCGCGCAGCCACGCCTCGGCAATCAGCGGTTCTGGCAGATGTTCGTTCATCTCGCCGTTCCAGTTGGCCAGCAGCGCCAGCGCCTTTTGGCGCATCCGTTCGGGTGTGCCATCGGGGGCGGCATCGCCGGTAAACCACAGATCGGCCCCGATCAGCGGCAACAAGCTGCGCGCGGTGGGGGAAACCGTATCCAGCTGGGCCTCGATGAAACTGTCGCGGGTGTGGACGGTGCGGGTTTTCATCAGTGCCAGCCAGCGTTGAATGCGCTGTGTGTCGCCCCAGTCAAAGCTGACGTGACGCGGAAAAGCACGGTCGATGGTTTTGTTATTGGTATTGCCCAAAAGGCCCGATGTCGGATTCACAAAGCGCGGATTGTCGGTGTAGGGCAGCGTGCCCGTCCAGCGATTTGCGCCGTCCCATCCCGGCGCGGGCATGCGGCCTTTGGTGCGGTGGCTGGCATCACGCGCGGGCATTGCCCCGATGGTTTGCATGGCAATACCGTTGGCATCGGCCAGCATCAGGTTTTGTGAGGGGGCAACGAATTTGGCGCTGACCTTGATCGCCTCGGCGACCGAGCCTGCGATCATCAACTGCATCGCCGCCGTCATCGACGTATCCGCCCCCGACAGCGCCGTCCATTCCAGTGCAGCCACATCGCCCTGCGGCGTGACCGAGGCCAGATCGTAATGCGATCCGGGCAGGATTGGCCCGGATTCAGACCAGCGCAGGGTGATCGTCACCGGATCGGCATCTTTGATCGCAATGATGGTCTTGCGGGTGGTAAAGGGTTTGGGGCCATCCGGTGTCAGATATTCCTCTGGGTTTTCCGGGTTGACCCGTTCGATCACCACATCCTGATCATCCAGATAAGATGAGGTTATCCCCCAGCCCAATTTTTCGGATCGTCCCAGCAAGATGACCGGCATGCCCGGAATGGTCGCACCAATCACCGATCCGGTGGGCAGATCCAGCCGCGCCAGATACCAGATCGTTGGCGCGGTAAAGCCCAGATGCGGATCATTGGCCAACAGACTGCCCCCCGCCGCCGATCTGTTCGGCATGGCGGCCCATGCATTCGAGGCACCCGCAAAATCGGCAGACCGGAACGGCGACAGCGGATCATCAATATAGGCCATTTTGGTGGCGGCAGACCCCGGCATTTGCCCCGGCATCAGGCTGGCATAGTCGGGCAGGGCGGCGATACCCGATGTCGGATCATCGGGCAGGATATCGGCCAGACGGTCCGGCGGCAGCAGCATCGACATCTGCGCGCGCTGCACCTCGTTTTCCAACTGCGACGACAGCTGCAACGCCATCAACTTGATAATCGCAATCGAATCGGCGGGTGACCAGGCGGCAATTTCGTTGGAAAAGAAAAAGAACTCTGGCGCGCCGCGCCCGCGCGCGCCCGCATTCACCTGATTGATCCACGCGTTCACCCCCGCCGCATAGGAGTCAAGCGCCAGCCGGGTCTGGCCGTCTTGTGCAGAAACCGATTGCTGCGACAGCGTGTAGATATCCAGCCGCCGCACCAATTCGTCAATTTTCAACGTCCGCACGCCGAATATCTCCGACAATCGCCCCTGAGCCGTGCGCCGCAGCATCGTCATCTGCCACAGGCGGTCCTGGGCATGGGCAAAGCCCAAAGCGAAATAGACATCGGTTTCAGTTTTGCCAAAGATGTGCGGCACGTTGTTGTTATTGCGCACAATCTCAACCGGGGCGGAAATGCCGGGCAGGGTGAAGTCTTCGTTATAGTCGGGCAATGACCGGCTAAGCACATAATAGGCCAGAAACGCGGCAAGCAGGCCCAGAATGATCAGGGCAGTAAAGCCGCGCAAAAGCCAGCGAAAGGCGATCAGCATCGGGTGGGCTGCATGGGGTGGGTTGTCCTTGACGGCGGCGCGGTGATGCCTTCCTAGTCCAAAGCCAATTGCGGGGCAATGCGGGGAGGTGGATGATGGCAAAGCTGGCGTTTCTTGGCCTTGGGGTGATGGGATCGCCGATGGCGGGGCATCTGGCGAGGGCCGGGCATAAGGTATGTGTCTATAACCGCACAGCGGCAAAGGCGGCGGCCTGGGTGGCGCAGCATGGGGGGCGGATGGCCTATACCCCGGCGCAGGCGGCGGCAGAGGCTGAATTTGTGTTTGCCTGCGTTGGCAATGATGACGATCTGCGCGGCGTGTGTAGGGGGGCGGACGGCGCGTTTGCCGGCATGGCGCGCGGGGCGGTGTTTGTTGATCACACGACGGTATCCGCGCAGGTGACGCGCGAATTGGCGGGTGTCGCGGGCGGTTTGGGGATTGGTTTTGTTGACGCCCCTGTATCGGGGGGGCAGGCCGGTGCGGTGAACGGCGCGTTGTCGATCATGTGCGGCGGTGATCGTGCCACCTATGACCGCGCCGAGCCTGTGATGGCGGCCTATGCCCGCATCTGCCGGCGTTTGGGTGACACGGGCGCGGGCCAGTTGGCCAAGATGATGAACCAGATCTGCATCGCGGGCCTGATGCAAGGCCTGTCCGAGGCGCTGGCCTTTGGCGAGAAGGCGGGCCTGGATGGGGCGGCGGTGGTCGAGGTGATCAGCCAGGGGGCGGCGGGATCGTGGCAGATGGTGAACCGTCACGCCACCATGCTGGAGGACAAGTTCGATTTCGGCTTTGCGGTGGATTGGATGCGCAAGGATCTGGGGATTTGTCTGGAGACCGCCGATCAGATCGGGGCAAGGCTGCCAGTCACGGCGCTGGTGGATCAGTTTTACAAAGACGTGCAATTGATGGGCGGCGGGCGCGGCGATACGTCGGCATTGATCCGGCGGTTGCGGTAGCTGGGCGGCGGTATGACTTGCGGAATGGGCAAATTGCCCATCCTACATCGCACAACAATTTTTGGATCGTAGGATGGGCAATTCTGCCCATCTTCCCATCCGATCCCCCCTTACGGAATAATCCGGCTGTATTTCAGCCCCGCCAAGGTTGCCCCCGCGATCAACCCCTGCTGGCCAAAGATCAGCCCGATTACCGGGTCCAGCTCGGTGGTTTCCTTGCCGATCGTCGCCCCTTGGTCCGGCGTGGCATAGCGGATTTCGGCGCTGGCTGCCCACCCGTTGGACCGCCGAAACCCGGTCAGCGCGCCATCGGTCATGAAAAACAACGCATGCGCATATTGTTGCGCGCCGATCTGAAAGCCGATGCTGGCGCGGGTGGCGGAATAATAATCCACTGTCGCCCCGTTGATCCGCAACGCGCCGCGACCGTATCCGCCGCCGATGCCAAAGCCCGCCTCTGTCACCAACGGCATGAACAGCACACCAAAGGCGCGCGAGGCCAGATCGCGGGTGCCGGGGTAGGTCTGGAACAGATAATCGCGCGTCGCATCCACCCGCGCGTCAATCTGCGCCGATCCGCGTGAACCGATGCCATTGCCGGTGACATTGGTATCGCACCCCGCCAGCACCATCGCCGCCGTGCCCGATGCCATGAATCCGCGTCTGGAAAGAATTGCCATAAATCTGCCCTCTGTGCCTTGGTGCCGGGGTTCTGATCGACCCTGCTTACCCGCAGATATAGCGGGTTTTGCGCGCCCTGTCATGCCCCAGATAGATGGGCGGCAAGGGCTTGCCGATCGAATTCAGCCGTCTTGCAGCATCCGCGCCACTCTTGGCGCGAAATAGGTCAGCACGCCGTCACACCCTGAGCGTTTAAAGGACATAAGGCTTTCAACCATAGCGGCATCGCCGTTGATCCAGCCGTTCTCGGACGCGGCCATGATCATCGCGTATTCGCCCGACACCTGATAGGCATAGGTCGGTGCGCCGAAAGCGTCTTTCACCCGGCGGCAAATATCAAGGTAGGGCATGCCGGGCTTGATCATCACCATATCAGCCCCCTCGCGCAGATCGCGTTCCACCAGCCGCAGCGCCTCGTCTGAATTGGCCGGGTTCATCTGATAGGTCTTCTTATCCCCGGTCAGCGTCCCCGTGGCCCCAACCGCATCGCGGAACGGGCCGTAAAACGCCGAGGCATATTTTGCCGCATAGGACAGAATTGCCACATCCTGGTGTCCTGCCGCCTCTAACGCCGTGCGCATAGCCCCAATCCGGCCATCCATCATGTCGGACGGGCCCAGAATATCGGCACCAGACTCTGCCTGCATCAACGCCATTTTCACCAGCGCCGCCACGGTTTCATCGTTCAAGATAATGCCGTCGCGCACCAAGCCGTCATGGCCCAGCGCATTATAGGGATCAAGTGCCACATCCGTCATCACCGCCACCTGCGGCACCGCGGCTTTGATGGCGCGAATGGCGCGGTTGGTCAGGTTCATCGGGTTCCACGCCTCGGCGCAATCCACCGTGCGGCTGGCCGGATCGGTGTAGGGGAACAGACAAATTGCCGGAATACCCAGATCGGCGGCCTCGTGGGCTGCTTTCACCACCAGATCAATCGACAGCCGCGCCACCCCGGGCATCGAGGCAATGGGTTCGCGCACACCGTCCCCATCGCGCACGAACACCGGCCAGATCAGATCATTCACCGTCAGCGTGTTTTCCTGTGCCAGCGCGCGCAGGGCAGGGCTGCGCCGCATACGGCGAAATCGCGTCGTCGGGGTGGGGCCGGAAATTGGTCGCATCGGAGCGGTCCTTGGCGGGCAAAAGAAAGGGGAACCGGCAAAGGGGCTTGCGGTCTGACGCCCTGCCTGCCATGGAAAGGCGTTCGTCTCAAGCGGACAAATGCGACCATCTAGTGCGGTCTGCAGGCAATCTGCTGTAGATTACCTGCAAACCAAGACAAGTCAGGACTGGGAAATTTGCGTTTTGCATCTTGATGGGGTGAACCACATCAACAGCAAACCGCTTTGAGATTGCGGTAGGAGTGCGCGGACGTTGGAGTGGTATCAGGTCATTTTCGAATTGATCGACATGCGGTCTTTTTCGAACCTTTGGTACTGGATCGTGCTGGCCGTATTTTGGTCGACTGCCAGTCATTGGGTTCTGGGCGTGCCGTTCGATCTGATCGCGCGGGCACGCAGGCACGGCGGCGAGGTGCAGCAGGATTTGGAAACCTTGGTGCGTATCAACACCCAGCGGTTGCTGTTCATCACCCGCACCTCTGGCACCTGGCTGATCGGCTTTTTGTTCTTCATTATCTCAATCCTGGCGATGCTGGGGTTTTACTACAACGTTGAATTTGCACAGGCGCTGCTGTTCTTTGCGGTTCCGATGGCCATTCTGGGCATGCTGTCGGTCCGATCCGCACGGCTGATCGAGGCGGGCGAGAACGAAGGGGCGGCCCTGCATCGGCGGCTGTCGCGGCACCGGATCAGCGTTCAACTGCTGGGAATGATGTCAATCTTGGTCACTTCGATGTTTGGGATGTATGTGAATCTCCAAGTTGGCGTCTTGGGCTGATTGGCGGGCAAAGTGGCAGTGCAGGGGGATCGAATCGTTCTGGGCGGCGCGCCCGAAGGCTTTGACGCCCGGCTGATCTTGCGGGAACTGGCGCGGGGTCAGGCGGTGATCCACGTCGCCCGCGATGACAAACGGATGGAGGCGATGCGCGCCGCGTTGGCGGTGATGGCACCCCAAACCGTGGTGCTGGATCTGCCCGCCTGGGATTGCCTGCCCTATGACCGCGTCTCGCCCAACCCGGAAATTCTGTCACGCCGGATGTCAACCTTGGCAGCACTGGCTTCGGCGGGGCTGACCGCGCCTTTTGTGCTGCTGACCACCCTGAACGCCGCCACACAAAAACTGCCCGCACGCGACGTGATGCGGTCGGCTTCCTTTGTGGCCAACGTTGGCGACCGGGTGGATGAACAGCAGCTGAAGGGCTTTCTGGCCCGCATGGGGTTTTCGCCCGTCTCGACCGTGGCCGAGCCGGGTGATTTTGCCATTCGTGGCGGCATTGTCGATATCTATCCCCCCGGTGACGGTGGCCCGGTGCGACTGGATTTCTTTGGCGATGTGCTTGACGGCGCGCGCCGCTTTGATCCCACCACGCAGCGCACCACGCAAAAGCTGTCGTCAGTTGACTTCGCGCCGATGTCCGAGGTGATTCTCGACGATGCCGCGATCACCCGGTTTCGCCAGAACTACCGGGTGGAATTTGGCACCGCGGGGTCGGACGATCCGCTGTATGAAGCCGTCAGCGCCGGGCGCAAACATCAGGGGATGGAACATTGGCTGGCGTATTTTCACGTCCGGCTTGAGACGGTGTTCGATTATCTGCCCACCGCCGCAGTGATGCTGGATGATCAGGTCACCGCCGCCCGGCTGGCGCGGTGGGACGGTATCGCCGATCAGTACGACGCGCGCCGCGAGGCGATGACGGCCAAGGGGCGGCTGGATACGGTCTATAAACCCTCCGCTCCAGACCTGTTGTATCTTGATGACGTCGCCTGGGAAGCTGCCGTTGCAAACCACCGCGTCGTGCAATTGTCACCCTTACAACAATCGCCGGGGCCGGGGATACTTGACGCCATGGGCCGTATTGGCCGCAGCTTTGCACCCGAACGTCAACAGGAAAATATCAGCCTGTTCAGCGCGTTGTCCGATCATCTTCGGGTGTTACGTCAAGATGCGCAGGTCGTCATCGCGTCCTGGTCCGAAGGGGCCCGTGAACGTCTGCGAGGGCTGCTTGACGATCAGGGCCAATCCGGCGCGAAAGATGTCAAAGACTTTCGCGACATCCCTGATGGCCGGGGTGGATTGTTCCTGATGGTCTGGGCGCTCGAAGCCGGGTTCACCGCACCGGGCCTTGCCGTAATTTCCGAACAAGACGTCTTGGGCGACCGATTGGTGAGCAAACCCCGCAAAAAACGCAAGGCTGACAATTTCCTGCGCGAGGTGGATACCCTAAGCGTCGGCGATCTGGTGGTGCATGTCGAACACGGTGTTGGCCGCTATCTGGGCCTTGAAACCATCACAGCACTTGGGGCGCCGCATGCTTGTGTGGCGCTGGAATATGCCGAGAACACCAAGCTGTATCTGCCGGTGGAAAACATCGAACTGCTTTCCCGCTATGGCCACGAAGAGGGCTTGCTTGATCGTCTGGGCGGCGGCGCGTGGCAGGCCAAAAAGGCCAAGCTGAAACAGCGCATCCGCGAGATTGCCGACAAACTGATGCGCATTGCCGCCGAACGGGCGCTGCGACATGCCCCAATCTTGGAAGCGCCGCATAGTATATGGGAGGCCTTCGCGGCCCGCTTCCCTTATTCCGAAACCGAAGATCAGTTGTCTGCAATCGCCGATGTGGTGGCCGATCTGGAAAAAGGCAGCCCGATGGACCGCCTGATCGTTGGTGATGTCGGCTTTGGCAAAACCGAAGTGGCGATGCGGGCGGCATTTGTGGCAGCACTTTGTGGCATGCAAGTGGCGTTGATCTGCCCCACCACGCTGCTGGCGCGGCAACATTACCGCAGCTTTGTCGAACGGTTCCGGGGCTTTCCGATTTCCATCGCGCCGCTGTCACGCTTTGTGTCCACCAAGGATGCAAATGCCACCCGCGCGGCCATGGCCGATGGATCAGTGGATATCGTCATTGGCACGCATGCCCTGTTGGCAAAAGGCGTGCGGTTTAAAAACCTTGGCCTGCTGGTGATCGATGAAGAACAACATTTTGGCGTTACGCATAAAGAGCGTCTGAAAGAAATGCGCGCCGAAGTGCATGTGCTGACCCTGACCGCCACGCCGATCCCACGCACCCTGCAACTGTCACTGACGGGTGTACGCGACCTTTCGATTATCGCCACGCCGCCGGTCGACCGGCTGGCGATCCGCACCTATGTCAGCGAATTTGACACCATCACCGTGCGCGAGGCCTTGATCCGCGAACACTTCCGCGGCGGGCAAAGTTTTTACGTCGTGCCCCGTATCGCCGATCTTCCCTTTGTCGAGGATTTCCTGAAAACCCATGTGCCGGAAGTGTCTTATGTCATCGCGCATGGCCAATTGGCGGCAGGCGATCTGGACGGGCGGATGAACCAGTTCTATGACGGCAAATATGATGTGCTAGTCGCCACTTCCATCGTCGAATCCGGTCTGGACATTCCGACGGCCAACACCATGATCGTCCACCGCGCCGACATGTTTGGTCTTGGACAGTTGTACCAGATACGTGGCCGCGTGGGTCGGTCTAAAACCCGCGCCTATTGTTATCTCACAACAAAACCCCGCAGCCCGCTGACACCCCAAGCCACCAAACGCCTGCGCCTGATGGGGTCTTTGGACAGTCTGGGGGCAGGGTTCAACCTTGCCAGCCACGATCTTGATCTGCGCGGAGCGGGCAATTTGCTGGGCGAAGAGCAGTCTGGCCACATCAAGGAAGTTGGTTATGAACTGTACCAGGCCATGCTTGAAGAAACCATTGCCAAGATCAAATCGGGCGAATTGCAGGGTCTGACAGCGATGGATGATCAATGGTCACCGCAGATCAATCTGGGTGTGCCGGTGATGATCCCGGAATCGTATATCCCAGATCTGGATATCCGTCTGGGGCTGTATCGCAGGCTGTCCGGCCTTGCCACCAAAGTTGAACTCGAAGGCTTTGCCGCCGAATTGATCGACCGCTTTGGTCCGTTGCCGAAAGAGGTCAACACGCTGATGCTGATCGTGCGGATCAAGTCGATGTGCAAACGCGCTGGCATCGCGCGGATAGATGCGGGCGTCAAAGGGGCGACAGTGCAGTTTCACAACGACAAATTCGCCAACCCCGCAGGTCTGGTGGAATTCATCAAAGCCCAGGGCCCGGCGGTGCGCGTGGTCGGCAACAAAATCGTGTTGATGGGTGAGATGAAGTCCGAATCCGATCGCATCAAGGGCGCGTTTGCAATTGCGCGGGACTTGGCGGAAAAGGTGGTTCGGCCCAAGGTGAAATCGGCGTAGCTCGGGCTGGATTCCCCTAAAATTTATCTAAAATTTGCGCTTTTTCTGTTCCCAAATATCCCACGGGGGCGGCATTCATCGCCGTGGCGATGGATGCCCGGGGGTGTGAAACCCCCGTCTTTGGCAAGGCCGCAGCGCGCGCCAATCTGCCGTAAGATGTGCTGCATCCGGTCAGCGATGATTGCCAGCCTCTGCTGTCTCTGCCTGATTGTGCGCCCAAAGCTGCCGCGCATCCGCGATGTCTGCGCAAAACGCGAACTGGTCTAACGATCCGCTGCAACCGCGCAAAAGCCCAGCCACCCTGCACTGGCTTTTGTCATTTCGTCGTCATGATAGGCTGACATACCAGATAGGCGGTTCACAGCAGCGCGATACCGCATATCTTGGGCTTGCCGTTCTGGTAACGCCATATATAGTTAAGAAGCTGACCCTGCGGTTGCCGGGCCAGCGCCGAATGCGACAGGGTCTGAGTGGGGTCTTTAGCTTGATGGACGGCGATTTCAGAACACAGTTTGTGCGCGATCCGGCGGCACTCAAGCAGTTTCCTGCTTTGGTGCTGAATGCCGATTTCCGCCCGCTTAGCTATTACCCGCTGTCGCTGTGGCCGTGGCAAGAGGCGATCAAGGCCGCCGTGCTGGACCGCGTTCAGATCGTTGCCGAATATGACCATGTGGTGCGCAGCCAGCGACAAGAATTCAGGATACCCTCGGTCGTGGTGCTGAAAGACTATGTGAAACCCCAAAAGCGCGTGGCCTTCACGCGCTTTAATCTTTTCCTGCGCGACGGGTTTTGTTGCCAGTATTGCGGCGCGAAGGGCGATCTGACCTTTGATCACGTGGTGCCCCGGTCGCGCGGTGGTGTCACCAGTTGGGAAAACGTGGTGGCGGCCTGCAGCCCGTGCAACCTGCGCAAGGGCGCGCGCACCATCAAACAGTCCGGTCTGCATCTGGCCCGCCCGCCGCATATGCCCAATGCATCGGAAATGCAGGCCTATGGTCGCAAATTTCCGCCGAACCATCTGCATCAAAGCTGGATGGACTATCTTTATTGGGATGCGGAACTGGACGCGTGAAGCGGTTCAGGTTTTAACGCAAACACATGTACCGGAAAACGCCGTCGTGTGAAACGAGCGGATGACATTTCCGATGGAATCCCAACCAGATCCGCTTTAACGCCCTGTCTTCAGCGATTAAATCATGTCATAAAACTGTTACATTTGCAGGAATATGCGCATGATCGATTTGGTTCCGGCCACGCTGAATATGATGGTGGCGCTGGTCTGCGGGGCGCTGATCGGGTCGGAGCGTCAGGTGCGCCAGCGGATGGCGGGTTTGCGGACCAACGCTTTGGTCGCCTTGGGGGCGGCGGGGTTCGTGGTGTTCAGCCAATTGGTGCCCAATGATGCCAGCCCGACGCGGGTTGCGGCCCAGGTGGTGTCGGGGATCGGCTTTCTGGGGGCGGGCATTATCTTTCGTGAAGGGTTCAGCGTGCATGGGCTGAACACGGCGGCAACCCTGTGGTGTTCGGCAGCGGTGGGGGTGCTGTCGGGGATCGGCGCGTGGCCGTTTGCACTGGTGTTGACCGGGCTGGTGGTTTTCGTGAACCTTGGTCTGCGTCCCCTTGTCAAGTGGTTGAAAAATAACACCAAAGCTGGAATTCCAGTGGTGCGCCATTACCGGGTTGTGCTGAGCTGCGCGCCTGAACAAGAAGCTGTGATGCGAAGACTGTTATTGCGCGGGCTGGCCGGGTTGCATTTGCAAGAGATCACCGCGACATCGGACGAAGGCGCGTTGCAACTGGCCGCCACTTTGATCAGTGACGATCTGGGCGAGGCGATAGAGCATGCCGTGCAGCGGATTGCTGCCGAACCGGGCATCGGCAGCCTGCGTTGGATGGCCGTAGACGATATTTAGAGGGCCGCCATGAAGCCTCTCTTTCGGTTCACCGACATCCAGTGCTAGACATGGCCAAATACCGACGCTAAAACCGCGTCGTTAGCGCTAACAGCGTTTTGATCTGCGAGGATGCCATGGTTTCGCGCGTTATTCCGGTTGATGTCTTTGATCTGGTGATTTTCGGCGGCACCGGCGATCTGGCCCGACGCAAGATTTTGCCCGGCCTGTATCGCCGCTTTCGCGCAGGTCAGATGACGGAAAACAGCCGGATCATCGGGGCGGCGCGCGCGGATCTGACGGAAACCGCATACCGCGCGCAAGTGGCTGCCGCCATTGAAGAATTCGTGCCGGCAGACCGCCGCGATGCCGCCGTTGTCGCCCAGTTTGTCGACCGTATCCATTACGTCTCGATCGATGCCACGGGCAAAGGCGGGTGGGCCGCCCTGAAGGCCCTGATGCGCGAAAACGTCGTTCGGGCATTCTATTTCTCGGTCGCTCCCGCGTTATTCGGTGATATTGCTGAACGGCTGCACACCCACGGCATCGCCGATGCGTGGAGCCGGATCGTGGTGGAAAAGCCGTTTGGCCGTGACCTGACCTCGGCGCGGGCGCTGAATGCGGTGCTGGCGCTGCACTTTAACGAAACCCAGATTTACCGCATCGACCACTATCTTGGCAAAGAAACCGTGCAGAATCTGATGGCGGTGCGGTTTGCCAATATCTTGTTTGAACCGTTATGGAAGTCGGAATTCATTGATCACGTGCAGATCACCGTTGCCGAAACCGTGGGCGTAAACGGGCGCGGGGCGTATTACGACACGTCGGGTGCGATGCGCGATATGGTGCAAAACCATATGATGCAACTGTTGTGCCTGATCGCGATGGAGCCGCCCTATCACTTTGATCCTGATGCAGTGCGGGATGAAAAGCTGAAAGTTATCCGTGCCTTGGAACCCGTGCTGCCGCAAGATATCGTGCGTGGCCAATATCTGCCGGGCGGAGGCGAGGGCGGGTATCTGGCGCATTCCGAAAATCCTACCAGCAAAACCGAAAGCTATATCGCGCTGAAGGTCAACATTGCCAACTGGCGCTGGTCTGGGACGCCATTCTATCTGCGCACCGGCAAACGGCTGCGGGCGCGCGCGTCCGAGATTGCCATCACCTTTAAACAGCCGCCGCACTCGATCTTTGACGATGCCGAGGGTTGGCTTGAAAACGTGCTGGTGATCCGGCTGCAACCGAATGAGGGCATGAACCTGATGGTGATGATCAAGGAACCGGGGCCGGGCGGCATGCGCCTGATGCAGGTGCCGCTGGACATGGCCTTTGCCGATGCGTTGGGTGCCGACACCGAAGATGTGCCCGATGCCTATGAACGGCTGATCATGGATGTGATCCGCGGCAACCAGACCCTGTTCATGCGGGGCGACGAGGTAGAAGCGGCCTGGGCCTGGACCGATCCGATCATCGCAGGGTTTGAAGCGCGCAATGACAAACCGCAGGGCTATGATCCCGGCTCAAGCGGCCCCGAAGATGCGTTGATGTTGATGCACCGGGATGGTCGGCGCTGGCGTGAGATTAAGGGATGAACTTTGTATCTTACCCTGACCGCGAAGCGTTGATGATCGGTTTGGCCAACGCGATTGCCGGGGAATTGTCGGAATGCCTGCACCGCGAGGGACGCGCGTCATTTTGTGTGCCCGGCGGCACCACGCCGGGGCCGGTTTTTGATATCCTGTCCGGTGTCGGCCTGAATTGGGCGCAGGTTTCGGTGTTTTTGAACGATGAACGCTGGGTGGATGAGGCCAGCCCACGTTCCAACACCCGGCTGCTGCGCGAACGTCTGCTGCGCGATGCGGCGGCGGCGGCACAGCTGATCCCGCTATATGCGCCCGCAGATACGCCTGAAGACGTCCTTGACGCGCTGGCCACGGGCATCGCCCCGCATCTGCCGATCACCGTTTTGCTGCTGGGCATGGGGGCAGATATGCACACCGCCAGCCTGTTTCCGGGGGCGGACAAGTTAACCGAAGCGTTGTCGTCGCATGCGCCCGTTCTGATGGCGCTGCGCGCCGATGCCGCCGGAGAGCCGCGCATCACGTTGACCGCGCCGGTGTTGGCGGGGGCGATGCATATCCATATTCTGATCACCGGTGCAGAAAAACGCACAGCAATTGAGGCCGCCGCCCATCTGGCCCCCTTACAGGCCCCCGTCCGCGTGGTTCTCGACAACGCAACCGTTCATTGGGCGGAGTAACCTATGCACTCGAAATGGAAACCGCTGCAGGATCATCACGCAACTTGCGATAATCGTTCGATATTATCGCTTTTCGATCACCCGGATCGCGCCGCAGAATTTTCGGTCCATACCGGTGACATGTTGTTTGATTATTCCAAAACCAATCTCGATCCGACGGCCAAGGCGCTGCTGATCACGCTGGCAACAGTGTCGGGCGTGGCGCAAAAGCGTGCCGCGATGTTTGGAGGCGAGCCGATCAACGTCACCGAAGGCCGCGCGGTGTTGCACACCGCGTTGCGCGCGCCACTGGGCAGCCGCGTGATGTATGATGGTGCGGATGTGATGCCTCAAATCCATGCCACAAAGGCGCGGATGGCGGCGTTTGCCGATGATGTGCGCCACGGGCGGTTCACGGGCCAGGGCGGGGCGATCACGGATGTGATCAATATCGGCATTGGTGGCTCTGATCTGGGCCCGGCGATGGCCACTTTGGCACTGGCACCGTATCACGACGGCCCGCGCCTGCATTATGTCAGCAATGTCGACGGTGCGCATATCCACGACACGTTGCGTGGCCTTGACCCGGCGACGACGCTGGTGATCGTGGCGTCAAAAACCTTCACCACGATTGAGACGATGACCAACGCGCAGACTGCCCGCGACTGGATGGCCGGGACTGTCACCAATCCGGGCGCGCAATTCGCCGCTGTGTCAACCGCGGCTGACAAAACCGCCGCCTTTGGTATCGATCCGGCCCGGGTATTCGGGTTTGAGGATTGGGTTGGCGGGCGCTATTCGCTGTGGGGTCCGATTGGCCTGGGCGTGATGCTGGCGGTGGGGCCGGGTGCGTTCGATGCGTTTCTTGCGGGCGGCTACGCGATGGATCAGCAGTTCCTGACCCAACCGTTCGATCAAAACCTGCCCGTGATGCTGGCTTTGGTCGGCATCTGGCACAACCAGATCTGCGGCTATGCCACGCGCGCCGTTCTGCCCTATGATCAACGCCTGAGCCGCCTGCCAGCCTACCTTCAGCAGTTGGAGATGGAATCCAACGGCAAGCGTGTGGCGATGGATGGCAGCGATCTTTCCACACCGTCCGGCCCTGTGGTCTGGGGAGAGCCCGGCACCAACGGCCAACATGCGTTTTATCAGTTGATCCACCAGGGCACCCGGGTGGTTCCGTGTGAATTTCTGGTGGCGCGGCGCGGCCATGAACCTGACCTCGCGCATCAGCACGTTTTACTGGTGTCGAACTGTCTTGCCCAATCCGAGGCGCTGATGCGTGGGCGCAGCCTGACCGAGGCCACCACTGTCATGGCGAAGAAAGGTCTGACGGGGGCCGCACTGGAGACGCAAGCGCGCCACCGGGTCTTTCCCGGCAATCGTCCGTCAACGACGCTGGCCTATCCGCAGCTGACGCCATTCGTTTTGGGCCAGATCATCGCGCTTTATGAACACCGGGTGTTTGTCGAAGGCGTTATTCTGGGGATCAATTCGTATGATCAATGGGGGGTGGAACTGGGCAAGGAACTGGCGCTGGCCCTGCAGCCGATTCTTGAAGGCACCCAGTCAGCCGATGGCAAAGACGGCTCAACGCGCGCATTGGTTGATTACCTGAAGGCCTGACGCCCTTTCATTCTGGCACAAATATCCACGGGGGCAGCCCTGAAAGGGCGAAGGGGGCGGTAAGCCCCCTTTCTTTTCAACTTACCGCAACGCGGCCACGACAATCACTTCCACCGCGTAATCCGGCGTGGCCAGCTTTGCCTCGCCCGTCGCGCGCGCGGGCGTGTTGCCCTGCGGCACCCAAGCGTCCCAGACGCCGTTCATCTCGGCAAAAGTTGTCATATCGGCCAGCCAGATTTGTGCCGACAGAATGCGGGTTTTGTCAGTGCCGGCGGTGGCCAGAATCCGGTCAACTTCGGACAGACAGGTCTGGGTCTGGGCAGCCACCGATTCGCCGGGATTGCCGACCTGGCCCGCCACCCAGATGATGCCGTTATAGCACGACGCCTCGCTCATGCGGGGGCCGGTGCCGATGCGTTTGATGTCTGTGGTCATAATGTCCTCCGTTTGCTTTGCCCGGCGTAACCCGAGCCTTTGGCAAACGGAAGACCCAATTTTTCATGCCGGATCAACACGACGGCACGGCTGATCTGACGGCCGCATGTGGCGATCGAAGGCACTTTTTGGTGTTTTTATTGCCGTCAAACCCTGACAGGGCTTAGACCTTCAACAACTCTAACGCTTCGTTCAGGGCTTTCATCGACGCGGCATGATCGCCCGCCGCATGGGCGGCCTTTCCGGTTTCAAAAAGCGCCATGATCTCGGTCTTTGTCGGATCATCTGCGGCGGTTGTTTTCATCGCCTCTTCGATTTGTCCCATCAGATTGGGGCAATCATTGGCAAAGGCAGGGGCGGCAAATCCCATCGACATCACCAACGCCAGGACTGTCTTTTTCATGATCAATACCTTCCATCCACTTTACGGCGCGAAGCTGCGCGCCTCAGCAATATAGCATGGAACTGGAGCGGGTGAAGTGCGTCATACTATCTGTTTTCAAGAAATAATCCTTAATAATCAGAGATACTTAGGCCTTGGACCCCTTGTCATCGAAGGTGCAGTGGTCCATAAAACGGACCATAGATCATGGGTCCGACATGCTGCAAAAGCTCCAAGCCGCCACCCTCTCAGCGATGATTCCCGGCACCTATCATGATGGGGGTGGGCTGACGCTGGAAATCAGATCATCGACTTCCGCATCGTGGCATTATCGGTACCAGCTCGACGGCAAGCGAAAGAAGCTCGGTCTTGGCTCCTTTCCAGAGGTGTCGTTGCGGCGGGCACGAGAGCTGCACAGACACTACGCTTCGATGAGAGCGGAGGGGGTCGACCCAGTGGATGCACGCGTCAGCGTGCCGCTCGTGTCGAAGAAGAAAATCAGGGAGCTGCTGGACGAGTTCTTCGAGGTCAAAAAGAAGGAACTCAAGGGCGACGGCGACGCTGGGATGTGGTGGTCCCCCGTTCAAAACCACGTTCTTCCGAAGCTCGGCGACCTGACGCTCGATGATCTGACCATCGACGTCATCGTCGACAACTTCGCCGGTCCTTGGGCGGCGGTGAACCCGACCGTAACCAAAGCGTGGTCGAGGTTTAAGCAAAGTGTGATCTTCGCCGCTGATGAAGGATTCAACCTGTCAATCCTTGAGAAGGCGAGAGCGCGGCTGGGTTCTCCAAGGCAAGATGTGGAGCACCATGCAGCCCTGCCATGGAAGAAAGCTCCGCGCATCTACAAGAGCCTCGGAGGCCCGCGCCAGAACGCCGTAGTCACCCACGCCTTCGCCTTCTACCTACTCACGATACCCCGAGTGGTGAACGTCACAGAGGCCCGGTGGTCAGAGTTCGATTTGCAGGGCGCGGTCTGGTTGCTGAGCCGAGACCGGATGAAGTCCGACGCTCCGTTCCGCGTTCCCTTGTCGCTGCAGGCCGTGGCGATCCTTCGCCAGATGCACAGCAAAACCGCCACGCCAGACGACTTCGTTTTCCCGTCGACAGTGTCGAAATATGGGGTGATCAGCCTTAACACCTTCAACAAACGGCTGGGGGAACTGTCCACGGCACACGGGCTGAGAAGCACGTTCGGCGATTGGGCAGTGGAAACCAAGACTGCCGACGAAAAACTCGCGGACCGGTGCCTCGCCCACCAGACCATGGGGAAAGTGACGGCGGCATATTTGCGTAGCGACAGGATCGACGACCGTCGCGTAGTGATGCAGGCGTGGGCCGACTTCCTGACGGGTGATGACGCTGACGAGCGCGCGGAGAGGACCTCAGATGCGCTTGAGACCAAACTGTTCCTAGCCCACCAGCGCCGTGGCTCGCCTCATCCCATGAGTGACATGGAGCAGGACTGAAATCCCAGCCTAGAACTGCCCCGCCCATCCGGAAAATCGAACACAGCTGACCCGTTTTCCCGGTTTGCTAGATGATTCCGACTCAGTGTGGTAGTGTGCTCGACATGGAGAATACGCCCTTATCAAGTCGGAAAGAACCTAGTGCGCACGATTTTCCACATCAACAACCCGACTCTCGAAGTCTACACCGGTATCTCGCAGGCACAGCTTCGTCGCTATTGGCGGGAGGGCGAGCACCCTTACTCGTGCAAAAAGCCGTACGACGTCGGGGGACTGCCTCACGCGCGCTTCACACCCTGCGATGTGGTCGCCGCCCTGCGCGCATATCGCAAGGTCGGTCGGCTGCACTTCGACGGCCTGATCGACCACGACCGTCAGTGGCGCGAGGGCGTAGACCTGCGCGGGGCGGGTGTGTGGCTCGGTGATCAGAAGCCTGCCCGCGCAGAGTTCATCGAAGGTCAGCTCACCGGCCCGGAGCGGAACAGGTATCTCGACATCCGGCAGAG
>JAYUHO010000380.1:0-3034 GCA_043766915.1 Cypionkella sp. | reverse complement strand
CCATTGAGACTCCCCCGTGGGATATTTTTGAACAGAAAAAGCGAAAATTTTATTTATATTTTATATAGTTAGCGTCAGGCGGGGTGGTAAATCGGGTTTGCGGGCTATGCCGTCAAATCCGCCCAGCCGCACAGTTCGGCCAGCCGTTGCGGGGGGTGATCGACGCCTACCGACATATTGGCGCGGAACTTGGCCGAGGTGCGGTCAAGCCAGCGGTTTCGATAAAGGTGCAGGCCGGATCGGCTGATCTTGATGATCGGCGTGGGCAGGGGCAGATCGGTGCGCCATTTGCGCTGCATGTAGCGGTAGCATTCTACGAAATCTGATTGCAGCGCTTCGTGGTAACGGTCGTTGTGGATGGCAGGCAGGGCACCGGCATAGGCGCGCAGACCCTTTGAGCGCGCGGTTTGCACGATATCGGTGCCATACATATGCCAGCCGGGGGCATCCTCGTCAAAGCGCAGGTTTGAGGCGCGGCGCATCACGATCAGCAATTCGTCGAAGGATTGCACTTCGGTCGGTTGCATGGGCACACGGCCCACGATCAGGCCGATCGAGGATGACCAGACCGGGCCGATATGGGCGGCGTCAAGCCCCACCCCGAAAGAGCCGAACAGCGCCCAGTTTGGATCTTGCGCCTGCACTTCGGCCAACCGGGCGGCCAGCATGGTTTCCCAGCCTTTGGGCAGATAGACATCGTGATGCGCAAAGACCACGATATCGGCAGTGGTGGCATCCAGCGCTCGGTTATAGGCGATGGCGGCAGAGGGCGCGTCGCGTTCCAGATGCAACGTGGCGCGACCATCCGCAAACATCGGCGATTGCGCCAGATTGGCGTTCAGGACGATGTCGGAATTGCTGGCGCAGGCGACGGTCAGGGTCATCATTAACTCGTGTATTGGGTGAAGAGGTGGTGCAGTTTTGCGGCCTCGATGGTGACATCGTGACGTGTCAGCACGCGGGCGCGGGCGGCCAGACCCATTTCGGTCAGGGTTGCGGATGGCGTTTGGCCAAGTTTTACAATCGCATCCGCCAAGGCGGCGGCATCGCCCGCGGGCACCAGCCAGCCCGTATCGGGTGTCACCAGTTCCGGCACACCTGCGATGGCGGAGGCGATGATGGGGCGGGCGGCGGCCATCGCCTCCATCACCACCACGGGCAGGCCTTCGGCGAAAGAGGGCAGGATCAGGGCGGTTGATTGGATGAGGGCGTCGCGGACGCCGGATTCGGATTTCCAGCCTGCAAGGCTGACGTGATGGCCAAGTCTGTGCCGTTGGATCGCAGCTTCGATTTCGCCGCGCAACTCACCGTCGCCCACCAGCGTAAGATGCAGCGCGGGGATTGATTTGGCGGCGATGGCAACCGCGTCTATCAAAAGGGAGAACCCCTTTTGACCCGCCATGCGCCCGATGGCCACCAAGCGCGGGCCGGCTTGGGGCAAGGGTGCGGGCGTGCCAAAGCGATCCGGTTCAATGCCGCAATGCACGACGTGCAGTTTTGGCCAATTGGCCGGCGGCGTCCAGCGCGACAACTGGCTGCGGCCAAAGCTGGAAATGGCAACGGCGAAGGCCGCGTTGGCGATTTTCAGATCAAGGCAAAGGGCGGCGGGGGCGTCAAATTCTTCGGGGCCATGCGTGGTGAAACTGTAGGTTGGCCCGCCCAAAGCATGGGTCAGCATCGCCACGGTGGTCGAGTTTGTGCCAAAATGGGCGTGAAAATGGGTGATGCCGCGGGCCGCGCTGATCTGGGCCAGATAGGCGGCCTCGATCAGATAAATCAGATGGCGAAGGCGGCCCCCAGTGCCGGGAACCCCACCTGCGCCGCGTTTACCACACAGCATTGCAAGGCGGGCAGCCTGCAGGGTTTTTAACGGATGGCGGAGCATCCAGGCAAAGGACGCCGCCAGGATCGGGGCCAGTCCGGCCTTTAGCACATGGTGGGTCTTGTCATCCTCGGTCAGATCGGTGGCATCGACCAACCCTGCGCGATCTGACCGCATGGCAAAGCGTTGCACGGGCACGCCCTGCCGTTCCAGCGCCAAAATCTCACGCCGGATAAAGCTGTGGGATGCACGCGGATAGGTGTTTACAAGATAGCCGAGTTTCAAAGGGGCACCATGTGTGGACTGCGCGGCCATCTAAGCACAGCTTGCGGCAAGAGTAAGCCCGAAGCGGGGCAAGGCCATCGGATTGTTTCCCGCTGATCTGATTGCATCCCCAAGATTGACGCCCCATGCCTGTGCGCCTAAAGCGGTCTGCGGCCAATCCGGATCAGGTTGGCTGTTGACCAAGACAACCTGAGGCCGGGATTATTGCATTTTTGCAGGTGATGGGGTGAACCATAACGCAGGCAAAACGCTTTCGGGTCCGCGCAATCAAAAGGGGCGCAAATGCCACAGACTGCATCACATTCTGCGCCCGTGACGGGCCTGTTTGCCCGGGCCATGCGGGGGTCTGCGTTAACGGCCGGGTCGTATGCGATCACCCAAGTGATGCGGTTGGGGTCGAACCTTATTCTGACGCGGCTGCTGTTTCCCGAGGCGTTTGGCCTGATGGCACTGGTGTCGGTGGTTCTGGTGGGGCTTGCGATGTTTTCCGATGTGGGCGTTGGCCCTGCGATCAGCCAGCATCGGCGCGGAGATGAGCGGGCGTTTCTGGATACGGCGTTCACCATCAATGTGGTGCGGGGCGGGCTGTTGTGGGTGCTGACCTGTGCATTGGCCTATCCGATGGCTGTGTTATACGCAGCACCCGACCTGATCGGGTTGCTGCCGGTGGCGGGGGTGACGCTGCTGATATCGGGGTTCAATCCGACGCGGATTGATACGGCAAACCGGCACCTGATGCTGGGCCGGGTGACGCTGTTGGACCTGATTGCGCAGATCATTGGTATTGCGGCGATGGTGGCGCTGGCCTTTGCGCTGAAGTCGGTATGGGCGCTGGTGATCGGGGCAATCATCGGATCGGCGGTGAAACTGATGATCATTTCGTGTTTGCTGCCGGGGCCTGCGAATAGTTTTCGCTGGGATAAGGAT
>JAYUHO010000379.1:0-8075 GCA_043766915.1 Cypionkella sp. | reverse complement strand
CGATTACACCGAAGAAAAGGGCATTATCGCCATCAGTAAACTTGAAATTCCGCGCAACCAAAACCCAAAAACCACTTTTTACCGCCCCGTCAACTTTCAGCGATAGCTCGTTGCCCTGTGCGCGCAACAGGGCCTGTGCGCGCGGCGATTTGTGAGAAGACAGGTTGTCGGCGATGACGATTTGTCCGGGTTTGAGGGCCGGGGCGAGTTGGTGCTCGACATAGGCGTCGAAGCTCGCCCTGTTCATCGCGCCGTCGAGCACCCAAGGGGCGATCAGGCCGTCTTGGGCGAGGCCCGCGATGAAGGTCTGGGTGTTCCAATGGCCAAAGGGGGCATGGTCGATCAGGCGCGCCCCGACCGGGGCCCAGCCGGTGGTCTTGACGAGGTTGGTCTTCAAGGACGTTTCGTCGATGAAGACCAGCATTTCCAGCATGTTGGCCATGTTCGGCTGGCGCTGCTCAACCCAGACCCGGCGCGCTTCGGCCACGTCGGGGCGCAACTGTTCGCTGGCGAGCAGCGTTTTTTTTATGGCTGAGGCCAAGCCGGTGCAGCCATTTGCCGACCGAACCGCGATGCACCGTCACGCCATGGACCGAAGCCATTTCCACGACGATCTCGTCAAGTGTCAGGTCGCCCTTGACCGCCAGCCGCTCGCGCAGCCGGGTGCTGAAGGGGGCCAGCTTGCCCTCGACATGATTGCCCTGTGCTTTCGGCACGAGGCCACCGCTCTCGCGCTTGAGGATCACCATGTCGTTCACGAAGCGCGGCGAAACCCGAAAGTGACGCGCGGCCTCTCGATGGACATGACCCTCCTCAACGAAGGCGATCACCCGGCGGCGAAGTTCCATAGGATGTGCTTTGCCCATTCCGATCCCCTACGTCTGGCAGGAGAATGGAATCACAAACCGGGCAGCTTGGGAATCCTGAACCGGTAGGGGAGCGACACGCTCTAAGGGCATCTTGCGCGGTGCTCAGTTCGACCCGCTTGATGCATGGATCGACAGCGCGATAGAATCAGAGATCATCCCTATGGTGCGCTTTGCCCGTGCGCTCCGTCGGGACATCGATGCCGTTCGAAATGCCATCGAAATGCCATCGAAATGCCGTGGAGAAACGGCCAAGCAGAAGGCCAGATCAACCGACTGAAAACCCTCAAACGGGCCATGTACGGCCGAGCCGGTTCAGAATTGCTGAGGTCTCGAATGCTGTCGTTCCGCCACACACTTTGAGGCAGAGCCCTCTATAACAAGAAAGACAGATCCCCGCGCGGGCGGGTCACCCTTGATATTCCCCGCGCCATTTCTATCAAGGACATCGTCGATAAGGGAGACACGGCCGTGGGCTTGACGGGCATCGGCGTGCCGCTCGCCGCTGTTTCGGGCGAGCGCGCATCGGTCTAGGTCTTGCCGATCGCGGGATCGGTTGTGCGGGGCCAGCCCGCGCAGGGTTATGCGGCGGTGTTCATTGCCAGGCGCGGCCAAGGCTACACCAATTGCGTTGTTGCCATGAAGGCTTGCGCCACGGCGCATGGCTGGGGTCGTGGACTTACAAAGCATGGGCGTAATTTCCGCACAACCCTTGACAGAATCGTATATCGATGCCTACCATGACACACTTTCTTTTTTATAATAATTCCAAAATTTTCTGACCTCGATTCATTCCACTCTGCGCACAAATAAACACAGATTTTTGCATTTTCGTTGAATAAACGTCTGGGTGACTGTTAACGATCCCATGATAATTTTTAAATACCTTGTAGTATTGGAGT
The DNA here is from genome assembly GCA_043766915.1 of Cypionkella sp. Taxonomy (GTDB): domain Bacteria; phylum Pseudomonadota; class Alphaproteobacteria; order Rhodobacterales; family Rhodobacteraceae; genus JANNAT01. The sequence continues at coordinate 6,307 of JAYUHO010000379.1, read as the reverse complement.
TTTAATACACACAGTAACTATTTTTTATTTCCAGCGTGGGCTTGTATTATGCAATTTACCAATAACCTCAATGCAGATGTCATTGTCTTTATCTATAATCTTCAAGATCAAATTTTCTTTACCGCTATGCGCGACCCTTCTTCTTGGGGCCTGTCACTTTTTGCACGAAAAGAGATGCTTGTTGCTGCGCGCACCAGCCAGATGTTTAGCCACCCCAGCGACCCTGCTTGGCTGGTTGGGGTAAAACTTGCCACTGTCTTTGGACGGATCGGTCCTTTTGTTACACCGCTGACCGGGCAGATTTATGATGCCTCGTCCCAAGTTGAACTGACCGCCGCTGGCCAACTGATCTTGCACAACGCGCCGACTGTAAAAGTTCCCACACCACGCCTGACCGAACCCGAGTTGAACCGACCCCTTCCCGTCGTTAACGGCCATGTGACAGGCGTTGGTCGTGCAAATATCACCGATATGGCGGTGATAGACCCGGCAAGTGCATTGCCGATGCAGGGTTGGGCGTCGCCTTCGCAATTGTCGGGCGGACTGGATGACGACAGCACGGGCCAGACATTGCCGCTTATGGCCCGCGCGTTCATTGTCGCCGATCCCACCAGCAACACGCGCACGGTGTTTGTGGTGGCTGATATCTGGTCGTGTTCGATTGCAATCAAGCAAGAGGTGGTGCGGCGTATTTCGTACGATTCCGTCGAAAGCCCCTATCAGGATGCCAACATCACCATTGCAGGCACGCATACACACTCGGGCCCTGCGGGGTATCTGCATCACTTTTTATACAATGCCACCGCGATGGGTTTTGATCCGCACGTGTTTGAAAGCGTGGTCAGCGGCATTGTCCGCGCGATAGAGTTGGCGCACAGCAATCTTGCACCCGGTCAGGTGAGGGTATCGCAAGGACATCTTAAAGGTATTACCCGCAATCGGTCGATGCCTGCCTTTGACAATAATCCGGCTGCGATGACGGCGCGGTTTCCAAATGCGGTTGATGAAACCATGACGCAGCTGGTATTTGAGCATGAAACCGCGCGTGGGTCGGGGAAATACGCGCCTATTGGGTTGCTGAACTGGTTTGCCATTCACCCCACCAATATGGGCAAGCAATCGTCCTTGATCAGCGGTGATAACAAAGGCTGGGCGGCTCATATTATTGAACGCGATCAGGGTATTGGATTTGTCGCGGGTTTTGCCAATGGCTGCGCTGGCGATGTTTCCGGCAATTTCACGGCCGGTCAGCCCGGCTTTGAATCGGTTGAAGTCCTGAAGATCCCGCAGCACCGTGATCGGATGATTTTTGCCGGTGAAAAACAGGCAGATTTTGCCAATGGTTTGTTAAAGCGTGGCGGTGCGGTCCTCACCGGACCAATTGCGGCAATGGAATATCGCGTGAACCTGGCCGCCCGCACAGGTGCCCCTGCGGCCTTGGGTATCTCGATGGCGGCGGGCAGTGTCGAAGATGGCGGCCAGGGATTGATTCACGAAGGTGTCACCCTGAAAGATATCGCCGATCCGACCAGCACTTCGCATGGCGACAGCCTTGGTGCGGCGCTTTTGGCGGGCATCGCGGTTCCCCTTGGCCATATCTTATCATCGATGTCTGCCTTGTTCAGCGGCAACGCCCTTCGCATATTGCAATCCGCGCTTACGTTTAATCCTGTCACAGATGCTGCCATGATTGCCGCGCATTTCCCCAAGCCGATCATGCTGTCGCCCGGTCAGATGCATCCCGATCCGTGGACGCCGGAAACTGTACCGTTGCAATTGGTGCGGATCGGGCAATTCGCCATGCTTGGGATTCCCGCCGAAGTGACCACGGTGGCAGGTCTGCATTTGCGGCGGGCTGTTGCCCGTGGGTTGGCGCAAACGGGCGTCGAGATCACAGCTATAAGCACCTACACCAATGGATATGCGCAATATGTGACGACCGCCGAGGAATATGATCTTCAGCACTACGAAGGCGCCTCTACGCTGTTTGGGCGCGGCACGCTTGATGCGATTGTGAACGCCACCACCGAACTTGCTCTGGCGGCCGCGGGTGGCGGTTCTTTGAAACAGCATGGCACCTTGGTTGATTTGCGCACCCGCGTTTTGACAAAACGGCGGATGACGTTTCGCAACGAGTCCGGCGCAGACTTGCGGTTTCGGTTGTACCAACCGTTTGACACAACCTATCAGGCAACGCTTTGGCCGGGGGCTGATTTTACCGTCGCAGATGGGTCAGAACGCGCCATCGTGCTGCCTTTCCCACATTCGCTGTTTGTTGAAACCGTGCAGGTGGTTTGGGGGCCGGGTCGGCTCAGCCAAAGACGCCCGCCACGGCAACGGCTGTTTGCCTTGTCTTCTGACCTGATCCTTGCAAGCACGCCGTCAGATGTTGTCCACACCAATTATTTTCCCACCACCCGCTAGGGCTAGAACACGACGATTTTTTGAAACAATTGAACCAATGAGGTGAAAGATGCCGGGTCCAGCAATGCACCACATGATCGCCGATCGTCTGCAAACAAGGCTGTTGAACAGCACTGGCTTGGGAGGTGCGATGCCTCTTGCCGAATATTCGCAGATCGCAACTCTCTTGAACGATCCGCGAAATTCGCCCTATTTCTTTCTGGGCTGTCAGGGGCCGGATTTCCTGTTTTTCAACACCAATGATATGCCCGCCCCGTTGAAAGACTTTGTGACTGCCTATTTCGATGTCACCGACTTCATCGAAAATTTCATCCGTGACGTCAAGGCGCTGGTACCACAACCAGTCTGGGATGCGCTGGCAGCACTGGACGAGGCAACAAATGCGGTGGTCACATCCTCGTCCACTCTGACCGAATTGCAGCAGTTGTTTGGCGATATGAAAGGCGTGGTCGACGCGCTGTCATCGACCTTGCTAGAGGCGGTCAAGCGGTTCGTATCGGAATTTGCGCTGTTTGATCTTATCTCACATCCCTACCGCGACGGTGTTCCCGAGGGCCCAAAACTGCCCGGATTTTCGGCAGCCGCTGAACGGGCGACGGGCACCAATAAATGGTGGTGGTTTGATGCCATGCATTACCGCAAAACCGGCAAGTTCGCCCAACGCCTGCTGGAAAAGACCGATCCCGGATCGCCTTTGCATCTTTATGCCATAGGCTATCTAACCCATGTAACTGCCGATACAGTGGGGCACCCTTACGTCAACACCATATCCGGCGGGCCGTATCGGTCACAAGCGCAGCGTCACAAGGCCAGCGAAAACTACCAGGACGTGTTCAATTTCAAGAACGTCCGCAACGAAGACTGGAATTTCTCGGCCCTGCATGCCCTTTACAATTTCAACTATACCGGCATCACCGATACCGAAAACAACATCCCCGACAAATTCACGCAACTGCCTGATGATCTGGCCAAACTGATCACGGAAACCCTGAACGAAATTTACAACGAAGACGCGAACCCGCCCTTCCCCGATTACGCCAGGCCGATCACCGTAGCCGATATCAACGACACCTATCGCATCTGGTATCGCTGGTTCCGCAATGCCACAGACACCGGCACCTTGCCGCCCCCTGTGCCCTATTCCCTGACCGCAGAACTGCGCGAAGTGTGGGACAAGGCGCTGGACAACTTGGGCGACATTGGTGATTTTATCGCAGATGCTGCGGGCAGAGCAGGCAGCATGGGGATATGGGGCATATTCCTGCTGCTGGGAGCGGCCATTCTTGGCGCACTCGCAGCCGCCGCCGCGCTGATTGATGCGGTGCTGGGGGCGCTGACGACGCTGGGGTCGGCCACCATCCGCTATGCAGCCAGTCTGATTTATGAACAGCTGTATAACGCCTATGAAACGTTCCGCCTTTCGGTGGCAATGAACGGTTTGGCCTTTCCTTTACAGCAACATTTGTCGGATCCGCGCATTGTGCATTTTGGCAATCCGTCCTTGCGGGATGTGAACCTTACCAATGCGATTGATGTGAAAAACCTGTTGCCGATGCTGCGCTTTACCCAAGGCGGCATCACCCATAACGAGCGCCATTTGGTCTATCCGCCGACCAACGCCGAAGCACCGGCGGTTTTTGCCGCCCCGGACAGCTATTTCGACAAGGATTCAACCTGGTATGGATGGGGTGACATTCCGCTGGCGGGCGGGGTGTTGCAAGATCTGCTGGGGTTGACGCCCGATGCCAACCCGGCGGGCAATGATGATGGCACGAAGATGGCGCAAACCTTGTCGAACAAATCGCTGTTAGGCAATGCGCTGATGCTAACCGAAGTGATGTACGACCAGCAGAAAACCGGCAAACCGCTGCCTGATTTCAATCTGGATGGTGATCGGGGCTATGGATATTTGTGCTGGTCGCAGCAGGGGGATCCGGCGGCCGATTTCCCCGACCCCTTGGTTAGCGAAACCAACCCCGCCGCCGCCATTCCACTGAATTTCATTCGATAAAAAGGGATAGGATCATGCCAGATACCACCTACAAAGACATCGAAGACTACATTGCCGAATTGCGCGCCCGGGCAGAAAAATCCCAAGCCGACGCGCATAAAAATCTGAACCCGCTGTTTCGTGGGCGGGATGACCATAAAGAGGGGCCTGGTGATTTCATCGACAGCTCTTATCTGTTCATACGCAGTTGTGATGCCGATCAGGGCAACCGCCCTATGCCTTGTCCGGTGTTCTGGTTGTCACCTGATATACGGGTGGCACCGCTGTCTAATCTTGGTGCACCAACACGCACCTTGCAGGCAGGCAACGCCTATCGGCTGACCGCAACCCTGCGCAACCGGGGCGATCTGATGGTCCCATCGGCCAAGGTGGAATTTTGGCTGACCAACCCCTCGCTGGGGTTTGACACCCGCTATGCGACCAAGATGGGTGTGGCGGCAGGGCGGGTGCAGGCACACGGAGCTGCCGAGATAAGTTTGGATTGCATCATCCCGCCGTCGATCTCGGGGCATCGCTGCCTGTTTGCGCGGGCATTTTCCTTTGCGCCTCTGGATATCCCGGTCGATGACTACGCGCTGAATCCGGTGATCGACCGCCATGTCGCGCAATTGAACCTAAATATTGTAGGCCAAAACAATATGTTCAAACTGGATTGGATCCACCACCGCAATGCCGCCGAACGGCTGGAAATTGTGCCGATGAATATGGCCACACTTCTGGCGCTGCGGACCGAAGTGATGACACCACTAAAGCTGATGTCGGGGGTAAAATCGGGCGGGATGATTGGTAAAATTGACATTCGTTTGGTGGCAGCGAAAGATGACAAAACGGTTGTAAAGGCAGAGCGGGGCGAAAAAAGTCTGGAGTTAGTCAGCGAGAACCGCGAGGCAGCGACACTTGGCCAGCAGGTTGAACTGACCCAACAAGTGCAGGCGGCCATCCAGGCAATGGACTCCGGCGACGGCGATCATCAAAAGTTTCGCAAGCTGTTTAGGGCTTATCGCGCCATGACCGCTCAATCGCACCGCACTGAAATTGAGTTGACCATTCCCGATATGGGCCTGCGCAGAAATCAGGGCCTGCCGCTGCAAATCCTGCGCCGCAGTGCTTCCACGGGTGAGGTGCTGGGCGGCATCGGGTTGGTGATCATCGCGGGATAAGCCAGGAGGTGGCAACAGTACCGCAGTCATGGCCATAAGTGGCCGGCACCGCGTTGGCTGCAACCCGCTCTGGGGGTGTTGCCGCAAACCTTGGCCTTGGTCGAAGGGGGATTGGTGCATTGTTTGAACTGATGCGGTGGATGCCCCGAGAGCACCCGCATTCGGAAGATGGTCTGTGCTTGTGCCGCCCGGTTGCGCCTGACGCTGGCGACTGTGGCCGTCGATCATGGCGGTGAACTGGAGGCAGGGCTGGAGGTGCTGCGTCTGATCGCGCGTAAGTATAGGGTGGTGACGGCGGACACGCTGCATTGCAATCGCCGCACGGTTGCAGCGATCACCGAACGCGGCGGCGACTATTGCCTGGCGCTGAAGGCCAATCAGGATTCGCTCTTGTCGGATGCCCTGTCCTGGATGCCCGAACCCGAGGTCTTCATCGCCACCGCCCTCGACCTCGCCCGCCGCGACACCTCCAAGGGGTCGCTCTCGATCAAACTCAAGCGCGCAGGTTGGAGAGATGCCTTTCTTCTCAGCCTTGTCAATTAGTTAGCCAACGCTTAGGCCAAACGCGATTGCCCTGCCCAGTGCCCATGCACGCCTTGCGTCAGGAAAACGATCCCCCGGAAGTAACCTCACGCACTTGGGCAAAGGTCAGCTGAAGGGGGCCGCTGGCATGACGCAGACGGTCGCGCCGAATGCCGCGGTGCTGACGACG
>JAYUHO010000378.1:0-3052 GCA_043766915.1 Cypionkella sp. | reverse complement strand
TGGTGATGTCTGCGCCAATGATCAAAGATGGAATACCTTTGCAAGAGTGCGCGGACACAGAGAATAGGGTGGCTTTTTCACGGCGCATACAATACGCTTCATACCCATTCAGTTGGGCTAAATTGCGGGCAAACTTGGCACAAATCCGGGAAAACCAGTTCAAACGGATCGGTGTCATGGCGGTCTGGCCCAGTGATTTTGCGGGGAATCATGCGAATTGAAGTGAGCAAAGACCTTTCAGAAATGCAGCTTGCCCGATGGCAGAAATTTCTGATCGAGGCAAGGCATTCCCATCCCGAACAGAACCCGCGCTTTGCCGAGGTGTTGCGCGCAGATGGCAATGAGGTGCTGTTTACAATGGGTTGGGAGGGCGATGCGTTGCGCGTGGTCGCGATGTTTTCGCTGCGGCCAAACCGGGTGCTGCGCGGGCATTACGGCACGGCGATCGCCTATAGCGGGCCGGTTTGCGATGATCTGGCGGTGATGGCGGCGTTTCTGAGCCAGCTTTGCCTGCATCCCAGCATGGCAAAAGTCGGGCGGCTTCGGGTCACGCCGTATTGGATTGGCGACGACGCCAAGCCGATGAACGATCTGCTGGCGCGGGGCGGCTGGATCGTGTTCGAGGGTGAGAAGATGCGGCATACCGGGCTGATCGACCTGCGCGGCACTGAGAGCGACATTGAGGCGCGGTTCTCCAAAAGCGCACGGTATGAGGCGCGCAAGGCGGAAAAGCTGGGCATTACGGTCGATACCGTGCAGGACGAGGCTGGGGCGGAAGAGTTTCTGGAGAGCCTGAACAGGCATCGCAACGCGCGGCGGATGGGCGAGGTGGCCAGACCGGGGTTTCTGGCATCTGTGCGAGAGATCCACAAGACGGGCGATCTGGGCACCATTCTGGTGTTTCGCTATCAAGGGGTCTTTGTGGCTGGACTTTTGGTCTATCGCAGCCCGTCCACGGTCCATCTGATCCAAGTCACCAATGAAGCAGACAAGCTGCAATCGCTGAAAAACCTGCGCATTTCGCCTTATCTGTGTCTGGAGGGGATGCGGTGGGCCAAGGCGCGGGGATGCGACTGGATGGATGTCGAGGGTTACAAGGAAAACACCGACGAAGATGACAAATACCGCCGCATCTATCGGTACAAAGCCGAATTGGGCCCGATCCCTGTGCTGCGGGTGGCGGGTCAGCAAAGAATCCTGAACTATGCGGCGCATCTGACGGGCAATGCCGGGGAGATCGGCAAGAAGACCGTCAGCTCGATGATCAGAACGGTGTCGCGCAAGGCGATCGGCAAAAGCTGGAACACGCCGTGATCTGGGCAGCGGCAGGGGGGGGGCGCGGTGACACGGGACGCAAACACGTTAAGGGAACACCACAGCTTTGCGGCGTTTTCTGGACATCGCGTGGCAATTGAGCAAGGTGACGCATGAAGATTTCCATTCACCAGACCCTGAGCGGGCCAGATTTGCAGGCCTATCAGGATTTCCTGTGGAGTGCCGCGCATCAGCATCCGCGTCAGGACCCGCGCTTTGAAAGTTCGGATGTCGCGGACGGCCTGGCGGTGCGCTATGTGTTCGGGCGCATCGACGGTCAGATCCGGGCGGTGGCGCTGTTCACGCTGCGGCCGCATCCCTGGATCAAGGGTGCCTTTGCCGAGGCGATCAGCCTGGGCGGGCCGGTGTGCGATGACGCGGGCGAGATGGTCGCGTTTGTTGAGGCGGTCCGGCGGGCTCCGGAATTTGCGCGGGTCGGCGTGGTGCGGATCACGCCCTATTGGCTGGACGGTGCGGCGCAGGCTTTGCGCGATGCGCTGGCGGCGGCGGCGGGCTGGACGCCGTTTGAAAGCGATGCGTACCGCCAGACCGGATTGGTGGACCTCACGCCGACGACCGAGGGGTTGATGACGACGTTTTCAACCACGGCGCGGCGCAAGATCCGCAAATGCGAGCGCGAGGGCATCACCTTCAATTATTGCACCGACGAGGCCGAGGCGCTGGATTTTCTGGAGCGGTTGAACAAGATGCGGGTCAGTCGCGGACTGTCATTGGTCAAAGAGGCCGGGTTCATGGCGTCGTTCCGCGATGTCTATCGCCATGCCGACATCGGCGTTTTGATCATCGCGCGGCATCAGGGCCATTTCGTCGCGGGCAACCAGTCGTTTCGCAGCACCAGGACCGCGCATCTGGGCCATTTCTGTACGGATGAGATGCGGCTGCGCGCGGCGGGTGATCTGCGGATTGCGCCGATTTCCTGCCTGCAAGAGATGAAATGGGCCAGTGCCAAGGGCTGTCGCGTCTATGATCTGGAAGGCTACCGCGAGGATGCGGCGGCAGATGATCGGTTGTACAACATCTACAAATACAAGGCGGAATTCCACCCGAGCCCGGCGCAGCGCATGCCGGGGCACGGCCGGGTGGTGAACCGGTTCTTGTATGTGACGGGCAATGCACGCGACATCGTGAAGCCGCATGTCAAGGCGGTGCTGAAACGGCTGTCGCGCAAACCGGTCAAAGTGTCAAAACCGGATGAGTAAGCTGGGCATTTTGCGGTCGGGCAGATGATGCTGCGGCAACGCTCGAATGATGTGATCCGGTTTGGCAGCCTGTTCGCGCGGGATGCGGCGGGTGGGGTGATGGCACGGTTTGCCGGGCGGCGGGTGGCTACCGCGTATAGCACGCGGGTGGCGATCCGGGCGGCCTGCGATCTCTTGGGGCTGAAGCCGGGCGATGAGGTTCTGGTGCCGGCCTATAATTGCGGGTCAGAGATTGACCCGCTGCTTCACGCCGGGTTGGTTTTGCAGATGTATCCAGTGGATGCGCGCGCTGTGGTGGAGGCGGCCGAGGTCGAGGCGCGGGTGACGGCGCGGACGCGGGCAATCTATGTGACGCATTATTTCGGCTTTCCGCAGCCCTGTGTGGCGGCGCTGCGCGAGATCTGTGACCGGCGCGGGTTGGTGCTGCTGGAGGATTGCGCGCTGCTGATGCCAGCGGCCGAGACGGGGCGGTTTGGTGATGTGGCGTTTTTCTGTTTTTACAAATTCTTTGCGGTGCT
>JAYUHO010000377.1:0-8129 GCA_043766915.1 Cypionkella sp. | reverse complement strand
GACGATATGAAGGGCGCGACGGCATCACGTTTACGCTCTGGAAATCGGATGAGGCGATGCAACAGGCCGCCTATCACCCCGGCCATCACCGCGCCCGCATTGACGATGACCGCGCAGGGCTATTGACCGACCGAACGTCCTTTACCCGCCTGCGCGTTCTCAAAAGCCACGGCGACTGGGACGGCGATCCGCTTTTGGCTTAGATTTCGCGGGCACTCACCTTTTCTCACGTCTTGAGCCTGTATCGCTTCTGAATTTTATTGTTAAAATCTCGCAGTCATGCGGAGCAAGCTGCAGGCAATCTCTCTGCAATCAGAGCCCCCCATTCCGCAGGATGCGGCGCGAAAGGGGGGGGGCATTGGCGGAAAAATTACGCCTCAGGCATTTGCCTTCAAGCGGGCCAGAACATCCATCATCGAAGCAGAAATGTCGGCGTGGTGATGCATTACCTTCCAGGTGCCGTTTTCCTTGCGATAGATATTGGTCACGCGCTGGTCGATGGTGGCCTGCAATCCGGCCAGTGAAAGATGCCCCTTCTCCGTTCCGGTTTCGCAGGCCATGTCGCCGGATGCCTGAATGATCTGGTCGGTAAGTTTGATCTGACCGTCTGATGCAATTTTGGCGACGTTTTCAAAGCTTGCCCCAATCTTGTCCCAGCCAATGTCGCGCCCACCGATGGGATGAAAGGCCGTCGCCTGAACGCCATGCGACCAGATATCAGCCATTGTTCCGGCTTCGCCCTTGGCCATGCGGTTAAGGGCTGAATAGAACTTTTCGGATGCGGCGCGGACTTCGTTTTCAACGGGCATGATCGTCTCCTTTGAGGTTGGTTGCGTACAGGGTTTGTACGTGCCCCTGACACTGCGACGAAGCCGCCCATTTATCGAGGTACATCACCGGAAATTAATGGTAGAAAACGGACATGATCGCCATAAACCCCCAAGCCCGAACCCTGCGTCGCCGTTCCGTAACGCCGGTCGGATATCCGCCACCGGGTAGCTATGCGCTGGACGTAGAGCTTTATCCCGCCGTGGAATTACAACGTAGAGCAGGCGACGTCGCGTTGCGCGGCCAAGAGTTTGACGCGCGCGGCACTGATGGTCACGGATCGAAATGCCAAAACGGTGCTGACAAACCGGATGATGCTCGAAGCCAAGCGCTTGCTTGCGCATTCGGTACTTCCCATTGCGGATATTGGTGATCGTCTTGGCTTCAGCGAGGCCACCAACTTCGTCAAATTCTTCCGCCGCGAAGCCGGACTGACGCCCAGTGCATTTCGCGCACAGTTGCGCGGTTTAAGGGGACGCGCAGAACGATCCTGACCCGCAACCACGCGCAGGGACGGGTGCCCGGCATGTCGCCAACTCCGTTGGCTGGCAGAACCGCGGCTGACATGCGACGCGCAATCCCCGCAGCAATTTCGACCGCTCTTGGCACAATGTGGACACCAGGCATCGCTTGCAGGAAGCCTCCATTGGGCTTACAACAGCAACCCGACCGCCTCTCACCCACCCCACATCGCCGGTTCCGTTTTACCGCGCTATATGCTCTAAGGGCGAAAAGAACCCTCAGGGATGACCGATGCCAGAACGTTCGGAAAGTGACAGTCGCAAGCTGCTGCGCCGCCTGCGGGATGTGTTGGGGACCAACGCCAAGGGCCAGGAACGGCTGGACAGCATCACCCATCTGATCGCCGACAGTATGGGCACCGAAGTGTGCTCGATCTATCTGTTCCGCGATGCCGATACGCTGGAATTATGTGCCACCGAAGGGTTGAAGCGTGAGGCGGTGCACCAGACCCGGATGCGGTTGGGTGAGGGGTTGGTGGGCCGGGTGGCGCGGTTGGGTCAACCGGTGAACACCGCAGATGCGCCATCTGAAAAAGGTTTTCGGTTTATGCCGGAAACCGGCGAAGAGCTGTATTCCAGCTTTCTTGGCGTGCCCATTCAGCGGGTGGGCGAAAAATTGGGCGTGCTGGTGGTGCAATCCAAAGCGGCCCGGCTGTATTCCGAAGATGACATCTATGCGCTGGACGTGGTGGCCATGGTGCTGGCCGAAATGACAGAATTGGGTGCCTTTACCGGCGACGGCGATGCCATGGGCGCGCGGCACAAACAGCCGGTGATGTTTCGCGGCAATATCGGCCAGGAGGGTGCCGCCGAAGGCCGGGTCTGGCTGCACGAGCCGCGCGTGGTGGTCACCAACCCGGTGGCCGATGATCCGCTGACCGAAATTGACCGCATCCGGGCGGCGGTGGGCGAATTGCGCGTGTCGGTTGATGATCTGCTGGCGGCGGTATCCTTGGACAAAGAGCAAAAGCAGGTGCTTGAGGCCTACCGGATGTTTGCCCATTCTCGCGGCTGGCTGCGCCGGATGGAGGAAGACATTCAGCGCGGGCTGTCTGCCGAGGCGGCGGTTGAAAAGGAACAATCCGCCGCGCGCAACCGGATGGAGCAGGTGCCCGACGCCTATCTGCGCGAACGGCTGCACGATCTGGACGATCTGTCGAACCGATTGCTGCGCATTCTGACGGGTCAGGGCAGTGATACCGGGGCGATGATGCCGGAAAACCCGGTGCTGATTGCGCGCAATATCGGGCCTGCCGAATTGCTGGAATACGGCCGCAAGCTGAAGGGCGTGGTGCTGGAAGAAGGCTCGGTCGGCAGTCATGCGGCGATTGTGGCGCGTGCATTGGCGATTCCGCTGGTGATCAACGCTGCCCGCATCACGTCCGAGGCACTGAACGGCGATGCGATACTGGTCGACGGCGATCAGGGCTTGGCACATCTGCGGCCCGAAGAAACTGTGGCGCGATCGTTTCGGGATAAAATCGCCATGCAGGCGGCGGCGCAGCAACGCTATGCGTCCTTGCGCGATCTGCCCGCCACCACAAAGGACGGTGCGACAATCACGCTGCTGATGAACGCAGGCCTGATGGCCGATCTGCCATCCCTGGAGGGATCGGGGGCCGAGGGCGTCGGTCTTTTCCGCACCGAATTGCAGTTCCTGATCCGCAATCAAATGCCGCGCCGCGATGAATTGGCCCAGCTTTATTCCCGCGTGATTGAGGCCGCCAAGGGTCGCCCGGTCGCGTTTCGCACCCTTGATATCGGCTCGGACAAGGTGCTGCCCTATATGAAGCCGCAAGACGAGCCGAACCCGGCCATGGGCTGGCGCGCCATCCGGGTGGGGTTGGACAAGCCAGGTGTGCTGCGCATGCAGTTGCAGGCGCTGATCCGGGCAACGCAAAGCAGACCGCTGTCAGTGATGTTTCCGTTTATCACCGAATTTGGCGAGTTTCGGGCCGCGCGCAGCCATGTGCTGCGCGAGGTGCACCGCGAGAAAAGTCTGGGCCATCCGGTGCCCGCACATCTGGAAATTGGGGCGATGCTGGAAACACCCAGTCTGGCCTACGCACCCAAAGCGTTCTTTGATCTGACCGATTTTATCTCCATCGGCGGCAATGATCTGAAGCAGTTTTTCTTTGCGGCGGACCGTGAGAATGAGCTGGTGCGCAAACGTTACGACACCCTGAACGTGTCGTTTCTGAATTTTCTGGAGCTGATCGTGCAACGCTGCACGGACTCGGGCACAAAACTGTCGTTTTGTGGCGAGGATGCAGGGCGTCCCATCGAAGCGCTGGCCTTTGCCGCGATTGGTCTGCGGGTGTTGTCGATGCGGCCTGCGTCTGTTGGCCCGGTAAAAGCGCTGTTGCGCCGGGTCGATCTGAGTGCTGCGCGCGCGGTGATAGAGGCCGCCCGCACGCGTGGAGACGAATCAGTGCGCCCGGCCCTGATGGAGTGGCTGAGCACGCAGACGGAGTGATTGGGTCGGGGGAAAACTCTTAAATCGGTTCAGGTTTTGATGGAAACATCGCAACTCCCCCGGACAAGTATTTAAGCCAGAGTGAATTTGTTCAGGCTTTGTTGATCTTTGGCGGTGCCGCCGCTGCAGCAAAGGCGGCCACGATATCTTCACCGCCATACTGTTCGGCCAATCGCATCAGCGCAAAGCGGATACGCGCCATTTCGCGGTAATATCCCAGATAGGCCGCGTTCAAGGCAGCGCCAGTGACAGCGCCCAACAGCGGCACCATTTGTGCGGCCAGCTTTTGGCCCATGGCGGCGGTAAGGCGTGGCGCAACGGTTGCGATGATCTTTTGAATTGCAGGGCCGGTGATCGTCAACCGTGCCGACAGAAACGCCGAATTTGCGCCATCATCGCTTTGCAACGGGCTGCCAGCAGCGAAGACCTCAAGGCAGGCGGCGCGAATGCCGGGTTCTTTTGGGTCAAATCCGGCCAATGTGGCCTCACGCCGGATGGCGTGCAAGATCACGGTGATGGTCAGCGGCAGTTCGACAATCGAACTGGCCAGCCCGCCCGCCCCGCCTGCGGCCCCGGTGGCCAGTGCGGCAAGCGTTGATCCGCGCCGACCCAGATCGGGGCCTTGTTCGGCCACGCCCGCCAACCCATGCGCCACCGTAAGTGCGGCGACTGTCGCGCGCTCTAACTCGGCGCGCAGGCGCGGCGGCAGACGATTGATCTGCCCCTCTATCCCGCCGCCCATGCGGTTGACCAAGGCCATCACCGGACCATTGGCACGCGCATAGGCACGGGCCAGTTCGCCGATTTGATCGGTCGGGGCGGGCGGGCGCATGGCGGGAAGCGTTGTCATAGCTTGAATGTGGGGATGTCAGGCATTGGGCGCAATGGGGTTATCGGCAACCGGCGTCGGAAGTGTGGCACCCGAGGCTTTGGTCACCGGCCCCGCCACCCCCGCCCAAGCGCCCGCTTTCAACGCCAGACCCAACACCCGGTCGGGGTTGGTGGGCGGCGGCATCACGATATCTGGCAGTTTTTCAAAGCCAAACCGTGCGTAATAGGGCGCATCCCCCACCAGCATCGCACGTTCCCAGCCCAGGCGGCGGGCCTCGGCCAGACTTTCATTGATCAACAGCGCCCCAAGGCCTTCGCCCTGCCGCGTGGGATGCACAGCAATCGGCCCCAGCAGCAGCACGTCCTCGCCCCCGGCCTCGGCGGGCCAATAGCGGATGGCGGCGGCCAGCGTGCCATCGTCATCGCGTAAGATCAGGCAAAGCGCCGCCACGGTCGGCACCCCGTCGCGCAACCGGTAAGACGACAACGCCGTGCGACCGGGGCCAAAGCACTGATCATACAGCGCCTCGACTTCCCACCAATCGGCCTCGGTCTCTTCGTCCAACCTGTACATAGTTGCGCGTGCTCCGGAATCATCTGGAAACGCGCGTAACATGGCCCTAAGTCAGGATCAAACCCTGTAGGGAAGATGCGATGTTTTACCGACCCCAAGACGGCCATGGCCTGCCGCACAGCCCGTTCGCCGCGATCTGCGCGCCGCGCCCGATAGGCTGGATATCAACGCGCGGACCGGGGGGCGACAACCTTGCCCCCTATTCGTTTTTCAACGCCGTGGCCTATGCGCCGCCACAGGTGATGTTTGCGGGCGATCTGAAAGACAGCATCCGCAATGTGCAAGACAGCGGCGTGTTTGCCGTCAATCTGGTCGAGGCGGCGATGATGGCAGCGATGAACGCATCCTCTGCCGCCCTGCCGCGCGGGGTGGATGAATTCGTCCATGCCGGGGTGGCCAAAGCTGACTGCAGCACGATTGATTGCCCGCGAGTGGACGGTGCCCCCGCAACCCTGGAATGCCGGATGTTGCAGGTGATTACACTGAAAGGAGGGGCGGATTTTATGGTGATCGGCGAGGTGACGGGCGTTCATCTGCGCGACAACTGCGTGGTGAACGGGCGGTTTGACATGACGCGGTTCGGGGTGGTGTCACGCATGGGCTACCGCGATTATGCGATCATCCGCGACGTGGTGACACTGGACAGGCCCGGCGAGTAACGCCCGCTGCACATCGCCCCTTCGGCTAACTCGGTTTGTAGTCTATCTGCGTCATATTGCCTACAAACCATGACAAACCGAGACTTGGAATGTTGCGTTTTGCATCTGATGTGGTGAACCACATTTAATTGCAAAACACTTTAAAGCACCGTCAGGCTGATGTTCAGCATGTAATCGGCAGGGGCGATATAGCCGGGGCCGGAGTCTGGCAAGCGTGTCGCACCAGAGTTTGCAAACTCGATCAATGCCTGACCAATTGCCCCCAAAACGCCCAGACCGTTCAGCCCCGTATGTTCCAGTGTTGGCCCGAAGGCCCGCATAAAGCTGCGCACCGGATCGGCGTCGCTCCCATCAAAAATATGCGATTCAAACCCACTGTCGGTGATCACCCACCCCGGATTGCGCCCCGCAACCGCAATGCGCAGCGTGTTCATCCGCGAAAGGGCCGCGATCAACCCCATCTCAAGGATATGTGTATCCGAGATACGGCCCGCCGCCGTCATCGTGTCCTGGACGTAATCTTCGGGTGGGGCAACCGCATCGCGCACCTCGCCGCGCACTGTGCCAACCGGATCGGTTATGCCGCCACTGATCCGGTCCATCGCCTGCCGGATGTCGAACACATCGCCGATGGTCGAGACATGGCCGACCGAATAGTGAAAATCATCGTTGCCGACGCAAAAAATGCTGAAAGGCATAATACACTCCTCTTGAATGGCCAAAGCCTAGCATGCGATGGCGCTTGCGGCAACGCCGGGGATGTTTTGGCCCGGTTGCAACACAGCCCCGGCGGGCAATAATGGTTCAAACTAGTGCCACGGATTGGTTGTGCATCATGCCATCCCCGCCTATTCTGCCCCCCGCAGCAGCAGGAGTTTGCGATGCACACGATGATCGGCGTCATTGGGGGGTCTGGCGTCTATCAGATGGATGGGCTGGAAGGCGCGTCCTGGGTCAAGGTGAAATCGCCGTGGGGCAAGCCATCGGATGAGGTGCTGCTGGGCCGCCTGAACGGGGTGGCGATGGCGTTTCTGCCGCGGCATGGGCGCGGGCACGTTCACTCCCCCGGCAGCATCAATTATCGTGCCAATATTGATGCGCTGAAACGATTGGGCTGTACGGATGTGATCGCCGTCTCGGCGGTGGGATCCCTGCGCGCCGACTATGCGCCGGGCGATTTTGTCATCGTCGATCAATATATTGACCGCACCTTCGCGCGCGAAAAGTCGTTCTTTGGCCCCGGCTGCGTGGCGCATGTATCAGTGGCGCACCCAACCTGCCCGCGCCTGAGCATGGCCTGCGCCAAGGCCGCGCGCGCAGCCGGGGTAACAGTGCATCAGGGGGCAACCTATCTGGCGATGGAGGGTCCGCAGTTTTCCACCCTTGCCGAAAGCCGGATGTATCAGGCCTGGGGTGCCGATGTGATCGGCATGACCGGCATGCCAGAGGCGAAACTGGCGCGTGAGGCAGAGCTTTGTTATGCCTCGGTTGCGATGGTGACTGATTATGACTGCTGGCACCCGGATCATGGCGCGGTGGATGTGGCGCAGGTGATTGCAACGTTGACCGCGAACGCAGGGCATGCCCGAAATCTGATCGCTGGGCTGCCCGCCCTGTTGGGCGCAACCCGCGCGCCCTGCCCGCATGGCTGTGACCGCGCGCTAAGCCATGCGCTGATGACCGCGCCCGACCAACGCGACCCCGATCTGATGGCCAGACTGGATGCCATCGCAGCCCGAGTTTTATAACATGCGCCGATTGATCTTTGCGTTTTGCCTGTGCTTGCCGTTGCCTGCTTTTGCCTCGGACGGCGTCGCCAGTGACGGCAAACTGACCAATCAGGAGTTGTACAGACTTGCGGCCTGCGGTGCCGTGCCGGGCGGGAAATGTCAGGGACCGTTTGTGCGGTGGAATCAGCCCGTCATCACCGTAGCGATGCCCCCGGCTGACCCGGGCATGGACCCTGCCCTTGCCAAACAGATCAGCACCGCCCTTGATCAGGCCATTGCCACTCTGAACGCCGCGCGGTCTGGTATCCGCCTGCAACGCGGCATCTCGCGCAGCCGACCCGATATTGTGGTTCACCGCGCGGGGCTGAAAGAGGGCCAGCGCACCAAGGGCATCCGCGGTATGAGCGACGGGTTGGAAATTGGCGTCGGCTATATGCAGATCAACTGGGATGACAATCTGACCATCACCGACGGGGCCATCGTGATTGCCTCTGATATCGCCCCCGAAGA
>JAYUHO010000376.1:0-8134 GCA_043766915.1 Cypionkella sp. | reverse complement strand
GGGGCGTTCGGGTCAATTCCACGCTTTATCAGGTCCAGCATCGCCGTGGCCTTGCTGCGGGCATCGTCCAGCGTCATTTCCTCGGTGCCGCCCAAGGTATGGCGCACGGTCTTGACCAGCACCTTGCGCCCGCGCTGGCCCTGCCAGAGGTCACGCTGCACCTTGTAGGACTTTCCCGTTTTGTTCACGGCAACAAGGAGGCCCGTCACCTTCGCATCCCGCACCGTGGCAGGCTTGCCGTCATAGGTCAGAGCCTTGATTCTGGCTTCCGTCAACTTTTCTGGCATCGCGCTTCTCCCTGCGAACCGTGTGGTAGGCTGCCTGCGAACCGTAAACGAACCGGGGGCGGAACGGGTGGGAACGGGCAGCTTAGGGAGAGACTACCGCCAAATGCCTGAAAAAGCTACTGTTTAGGGTGGACCTGAGGGTTGAAAAGGGATACAGTCTGCCGACTTCTAATCAGGATGTTGGGCGTTCGAGTCGTCCCGGGATCACCACAGCCCTTACTTTGCGAATTCATCTTGGTCTAAATACCTCCCGCCGGAGGCAGCTGACGACGGACAGAAAAACTGTCTGTGGGCGTCAGAGCCAAAATTTTTAGTCTAAAAATTTTCGCCCCCGTCCTTATTCAGAACTTGGTGCGCCGCCTTCGAACCGATTGCCATTGCGATAATCGCAGGGCGCTTCCTGCATCTGAAGATGCAGGGCGGTTCCGGTGTAGGGATGCGCGCGGGCGACGTCTTCGTCAAATTCAATGCCCAATCCGGGGGCATCGGGTGGGATGATATAGCCATCTTCCCATTTGATGGTGTTCTTGATCAGCTTTTGGTGAAACGCCCCCCCCGTTTCAATGGTTTCGGCGATCAGCAGATTCGGGATAGAGGCCGCGAAATGCACATTCGCCGCCCATTCCACCGGACCTGCATACAAATGCGGGGCCATCTCGGCGTTGTAGATTTCGGCAATGGCCGCAATTTTCTTGGCCTCCATGATGCCACCGACGCGCCCCAGCGCGGGTTGCAAAATGCGCACGCCGCCTGCGCGCAGCAGGGTGCCAAACTCGGCCTTGGTGGTCAGCCGCTCGCCCGTGGCCAGTGGCACGTTCACATGCTTGGCGATCTCGGCAAATTCCAGCAGATTGTCTGGCGGGCAGGGTTCTTCATACCACAGCGGGTTAAAGGGTTCTAACGCCTTGCCCATCCGAATGGCACCGGGCGTGGTGAACTGGCCATGGGTGCCGAACAGCAGGTCCGCGCGATCGCCCACAGCGTCGCGGATGGCTTTGCAAAAGGCGACAGAGCGGGTGATGTCAGACATCGCCGGTTCATGCCCGCCGCGAATGGTATAGGGGCCTGCGGGATCAAATTTGACCGCCGTAAAGCCCAGGTTCACAAAGCGAAGGGCTGCCTCGGCCGCGGCATCAGGATCAACCCAGAATTCGGCGGATTCCTTGCCGGGTTCAGGGTAAAGATAAGTATAGCTGCGGATACGCTGGTTCATCTTCCCGCCCAGCAACGCCCAAACCGGGCGGTTACGGGCTTTGCCAAGGATATCCCAGCAGGCAATTTCCAACCCCGAAAACGCACCCATTACAGTGGGGTCTGGCCGCTGGGTAAAACCCGATGAATAGGCGCGGCGATACATCAACTCGATGTTTTCAGGATTTTCTCCCGCCATGTGGCGGTCAAACACGTCCTCAATCACCGCGCGCATGGCTTTGGGGCCAACCGTAGAGGCATAGCATTCGCCGTAGCCCACGATGCCGTTGTCCGTGGTCAGCTTGGTGAATATCCAATAACGCCCGCCCCAACCGGGTGCGGGAGGGGCCACGACGAAAATTTCAAGGTCTTTCAGTTTCATCGGGTGTCTCCTGCGTTTGCCCCACAGGCTATGCGTCAGGGCAGCGGTTTCTCGCGCGATTTGGCGACAAACAATACCACGACACCGACCATAATTGTCGCAGACAGCAGAAACGGCGCGCCGGGCAGGTAAACTGGTGCGGCATCAGAGGTGAAATAGCCAAACACCCATGTCATCACCAAAGGGGCCAGAATAGTGGCCAGCGCGTTCAGCGATGTGTTGATCCCCTGCAATTCACCCTGTTGATCTTCGGGTGTTGCGCGCGACATAAGCGCTTGCAACGCGGGTCCGGTCACACCGCCAAGGGCGGTTAAAGGGGTGAACATCAGCGCCCAAAACCCCGATGAGACAAAGCCGAAAAAGCTGTAGGTCACCACTTCGGCGGCCATGCCATAGGTGGCGGTGCGCCGCTCACCGAACCGTTTGATCATCGGGGCCACCATGGTGGCCTGCGCTGTGGCCATGCATATCCCAAACACCGCCAGTGAAATGCCGATCCACATCGCGTTCCAGCCAAAGGCGGCTTTGCCATAATAGCTCCAGATTGCGGGCCAGACGTTGAAGGTCAGCGCATACAGAAAGCTGACCACCAGCAACAGTTTTAACCCGGGCAGGCGGCGGATGGCGGCAAAGGACGACAGCGGATTGGCGCGGGCTAGAGTGAACGGGCGGCGCTTTTCGGCGGGTAGGCTTTCGGGCAACACGATCAGACCAAAGAAGAAATTCGCCACGGCCAGCCCCGCCGCCACCCAAAACGGCGCGCGTGGATCAATGCCCGCGACCAGCCCGCCAACGATTGGCCCTGCAACAAAGCCAATGCCAAAGCCCGCCCCGATCAGGCCATAGCGTTTGGCGCGTTCATCCGGGGCGGAAATATCGGCGATATAGGCGTTGGCGGTCGAATGGGTTGCGGCCGTGATCCCGGCAATCAACCGTGCGGCCAACAGCAGCCAAATCGTCTGGGCCAGCGCCATCGCGATGTAATCCACCGTCATGATCGCCAGCGACACCAGCAATACGGGGCGGCGGCCATAGCGATCTGACAGATTGCCCACCAGCGGGCCAAACACAAACTGCATCACCGCAAAGGATGCCGACAGTGCCCCACCCCAAAGGGCCGCCTGCGACAGCGACCCGCCCATAACGTCGATCATCAGATCGGGCATCACCGGAAAAATCAGGCCAATGCCGATGGCATCCAGCGTCACCGTCAGGATAATAAATGTCAGGGCAAGCGGGGAGGGGCTGGTTGTGGCTATGGCGGTCATCGGGCACCTTTGATGCAGGGTCGCACCCTTGGGGATCGGCGCTGCCGTGTCAACCAAAGCGGCGGGTGCGGGTGGCTAAACATGTCCAATGCTGCGCAGAAAGTCGGTGATCAACGCGGCGAAAACTGCTGGCTTTTCTACCATCGGCAGATGGCCCGCGCCGCGGATAATCTCAAACCGGCTGCCTCGGATCAGATCGGCGGTTTCACGCACCAGATCGGGCGGTGTGCTGGCATCATTGGCCCCTGCGATGACCAGCGCGGGCAAGGTCAGACCGGCAGTTGGGGTGTAGAAATCCGCGCCTGCGATGGCGGCTGCACATCCCGTCCAGCCCTCTATCGGCGTTCTGACCAGCACTTCGTGCACCGCGTCCACCCCTGGAATGCTGGCATGATTACGGCCAAACATGCGCTGTATTGCGCCCTCGGCATAGGCGTGCAGCCCGTCCCTACGCACCTCGGCAATGCGCCCCGCCCAAATCTCTGGCGTGCCAATCTTTGCGGCGGTGTTCGACAAAACCATGCCGCGCACCAAATCCAACCGCTTTACCGCCAGCCCTTGCGCCACCAGCCCGCCCAGGGACACCCCCAGCACAACCGCATCGCGCATCCCGAAATGATCCATCATCCGTTCGCCGTCGCGGATCAGCGCGCCCATGGTATAGGGTGCGGCGGGGGCATCTGACGCGCCATGCCCGCGCTGATCATAGCGCAAGATGCGGCAGGTCGGTGGCAGGTGTGCCACCACCTGATCCCAAATCCGCAGATTGGTTCCCAAAGCGTGCAGCAGTACCACTGGCGGGCCGCCAATCGGGCCAGAGAGTTCGGCGTTCAAGCGCAGGTCATCAAGGTGAATCAGTGGCATTGTTGGTTTTCCGTAAGAAGGGCACTTAGGCGGAGTATCGTAATTTACCCAAGGAACAGATAGGTCGCTGTCGATGTTTAGACACAGCTGGAAGGTTAAAACTTACGGGAAAGCGTACAATCACCTCATTGCGCAAACCGTTGCAATGCAGTTGCAAAAACCTCGGGATCCACATTCCCACCCGATGCCGTGCAAATCACAGTGTCGGGCAGGCCGTCGCAGAACAAGGCCGCCGCCAGCGCCACCGCCCCGCCCGGTTCCAGCACAATCCGCAGATGCATGAAGGCCAGCGCCATCGCTTGTAACGCCTGATCATCTGTCACCACCAAGCCCGGCCCGCACAGGCGTTTCAGGATGGGAAACGTGATGTCACCCGGCTGTGGTGTGATGATCGCATCGCAGATGGACCCTGACATTTGGGCATTCCGCTCGATCCGCCCCGAAACAAGGGATCGGGCGACATCATCAAATCCGGCAGGTTCGGCGGGTCGCGTGATGAACTGTGGCGCGTGCTGCTCTAACGCCAGGGCAATACCCGATGTCAGTCCGCCGCCACCGCAACAGGTGATCACGGTGGCATCAGTGATCCCGGCCTCTCTGGCTTGGCTAGCGATTTCCAGACCGATGGTGCCTTGGCCCGCGATGACCTGCGCATCGTCATAAGGTTTGATCAGCGTCAGCCCCCGCGCGCCAGCGATTTGTGCGCCCAATACGTCACGATTCGTCGTTTCACGGTCGTAAAGCACCACCTCGGCCCCATAAGCGCGGGTGTTGGCGATCTTCACCTGCGGCGCGTCAGATGGCATAATGATCACGTAAGGTGCGCCGTGCTGGCTTGCGGCCAAAGCCACGCCTTGGGCATGGTTGCCGGATGAAAACGCGATCACGCCTTTCGCGCGCTCGTCCGCTGACAGCGCCGACACCGCCGACCAACCGCCACGATACTTGAAACTGCCGGTCCATTGCAGGCATTCCGCCTTAACAAACACCCGCCGTCCGGCGATGCGGTCAAGCAGAGGGGCGTTCAGCATTGGCGTCAGACGCGCATGGCCTGCCAGACGTTTGGCAGCAGCACGGATCATCGCGATATCGGTCATAGCACCGCTTTCAGGAATTGGCGAATGACCGTAAGGCTTTCGGGTTCATCCAAAAACGGGATATGGGCGCGGTCGGGAACATTGGTGAAAATCATATCGGGGCGACGGGCACGCATTTCGTCTGCCGTGGCCTGAGACAGCAGATCAGAATTCGCCCCACGGATCAGCGCCAGAGGCACCCCCGCGCAGGCGTCAAACAGCGGCCACAGATCAAGCGGCGGGCCGTGGAACGTCGCCAGAAACGCATCGCGCAGGGCAGGGTCATAGGTAATGTGCAGGCCCGTGTCGGTTTGGATGTAGTGCTTTTGCGCCTCGGCCGACCAGCGTGCAGGGGGCACATTGGCAAAGCCGGGGCTAAACTGCGGCAGCAGCCGTGCCAGATCGGCATGGGTTCTGGCAGCGGGATTGCGCCCCACATAATCAGAAATACGCGCCAGCCCCGCGCGTTCAATCCCCGGCCCTACGTCATTCAGGCACAGGCCCAGCATCCGGTCTTGTGCCGTCCCCGCCAGCAACAGTCCGATCAGCCCCCCGCGCGAGGTGCCCAAAATGGCCGCCTTATCCACGCCAAGATGATCCAACAACGCCAAAGCATCGTGCGCCTCTTGCTGCACGGTATAGCTGGCGGTTCCGCTGTGCCCCGAGGCTCCGCGCCCGCGATAATCCATCCGGATCAGGCGGAGGGGCGGCAAATGCGGGCGCAGATAGTCAAAATCTGCCATCGTGCGCGTCAACCCCGCAAGACAGAGCAGGGGCAAACCCGCGCCCTGATCTTCATAGGCAATCGCTGTGCCGTCGGGAACGTGAAAGGTCTGCACCATCGGGTATCTCCGCTTCGGCACAATCTTGCACGACAGATGATGCAGCGAAAGGGGGCGGCCCGGGCCGCTTGCGAAAGCCAGCGTGCGGGCATACACGGCGGTTTGGGACAGCAGGGGCAATCATATGGCCGATGAAGCAGGCGCAAAGCGCGCGTCGTCAAAAAAGATCGGCGCATTGCGCGGGCTGGCCCCGTTTGTCGCGCCCTATCGCGGCATGCTGATCTTGGCCAGCATCGCGCTGGTGGTGACGGCTACGGTCAGTCTGGTGTTGCCATTGGCCGTGCGCCGGGTGATTGACGGGTTCAGTTCTGGCAATCTTGTGCTGCTCGACCAATATTTTGGCGCATCCATCGGCATTGCTGTGTTGTTGGCCGTGGGCACTGGCGTGCGATATTACTTTGTCACCCGGCTGGGCGAACGGGTTGTGGCCGACATTCGCCGTGCGTTGTTTGACCGCGCGGTGGGGATGAGCCCGTCCTACTACGAAAAAATGATGACGGGTGAGGTGTTAAGCCGGATCACCACCGATACCACGCTGATATTGTCGGTGATCGGATCGTCGGTGTCGGTGGCGTTGCGCAATGTGCTGACCTTGCTGGGTGGGTTGGCCCTGCTGGCGCTGACGTCGATGAAACTAACAGGGTTGGTCTTGCTGGTGGTGCCCGCCGTGGTGGTGCCGATTATTGTTCTGGGGCGGCGGTTGCGCACCTTAAGCCGCGACAATCAGGATTTGATCGCGCAATCGTCCGGCATGGCATCCGAGGCGCTGTCGGCGGTGCAAACCGTACAGGCCTTCACGCACGAACAGCAGACCCGCGCCGAATTTGGCGATGTTACTGAAAAATCCTTTCAATCGGCAAAAATCCGGATTGCGACCCGTGCAATCATGACCGTGATCGTGATCTTTTTGGTCTTTGCCAGTATCGTGGGCGTGCTGTGGATCGGCGCGCGGGACGTGCGATCAGGCGCGATGTCCCCCGGCGAATTGGTGCAATTTGTGATTTACGCTGTGCTGGTGGCGGGGGCGGTTGGATCACTTTCAGAAATCTGGGGTGAATTGCAACGCGCAGCGGGGGCGACCGAACGGCTGGTTGAAATGCTGCATGCCACGGATGAGGTGCAGGATGTGGCCACACCGAAAGCTTTGTCCCGTCCGGTGCGCGGCGAGATCACACTGCGCGATATCAGCTTTCGCTATCCGGCACGGCCTGAAACTTCGGCGCTGGATGGCATATCGCTGACCGTTGCGGCGGGGGAGACGGTTGCACTGGTTGGGCCGTCCGGGGCGGGAAAATCAACAGTGCTGCAGCTGTTGATGCGGTTTTATGATCCGCAACAGGGCGCGGTTTTGCTGGACGGGGTTGATCTGCGCGACATGGCTCGGGCGGATTTCCGCACCGCGATGGCGATGGTGCCGCAAGACCCGGTGATATTTGCCACCTCGGCGTTGGAAAATATCCGCTTTGGCCGCCCTGATGCGACACCCGCCGAAGTGGAAGCCGCCGCGCGTGCCGCCGCCGCGCATGACTTTATCGCCGCATTGCCGCAGGGCTATGCCAGTTATCTGGGCGAACGTGGCGTGATGTTGTCGGGCGGGCAAAAGCAGCGCATCGCAATCGCACGGGCCATTTTGCGCGATGCACGCGTGCTGTTGCTGGATGAGGCGACCTCGGCGCTGGATGCGGAATCTGAACGCGCGGTGCAGGTGGCGGTAGAGCGGTTGGCCCATGGGCGCACGTTGATTGTGGTGGCGCACCGCTTGGCCACCGTCAAACGCGCCGACCGCATTGTGGTGTTCGATAAGGGCCACATTGTTGCGACTGGCACGCATGAGGCGCTGGTGGCCGAAGGTGGGCTTTATGCGCGCCTTGCCCGATTGCAATTTACGGACGGCGCGGTCTGACCGGCGCCGAAACGACGTTGCGTATATGCTGCGGCTTTTCCTTGGCAAACGCGGCAATCGCCCTCATCTTGAACGCGAACTGCCATCCCCCGTCAGAGGGGAGGTTTGGTGACGTCCTTGGGGGGAACACGAATGGAAAGCTTTACGTCACGCGCCAGCGTTCAGGCTATCGAGGCCGAAATGCCTTGGGAATCCCGCGATATTGGCCGTTCGATCTATGATTTCCTAAGTCGCACCCGCGCCCTTCACGGCACCCGCCCGGCGATCAGTTTTCAGCTTCAGTCGGGGCCGGCGGATCAGGCCGAAACCCTGACCTGGAAC
>JAYUHO010000375.1:0-8153 GCA_043766915.1 Cypionkella sp. | reverse complement strand
CCGGTGTGCCCGTTCTGACCGCACCTGACGGCAGCGATCCGGCCTCTTTGGCCTTTGATGCGCTGACCAAGGCGCAGGCCGATGGCGCGGATTTGTTGATGATCGACACCGCAGGCCGGTTGCAAAACCGTCAGGATCTGATGGAGGAACTGGCCAAAATCGTCCGCGTGATCCGCAAGAAAGACCCGACTGCGCCGCACAATACCATCCTTGTGCTGGATGCCACCACCGGGCAGAACGCCATCAATCAGGTGGAAATTTTCCGCAAAATCGCCGATGTCACTGGCCTTGTGATGACCAAGCTGGACGGCACCGCCAAAGGCGGCGTGCTGGTCGCTTTGGCTGATAAATTTGGCCTGCCCATTCACGCCATTGGGGTGGGGGAACAGATAGACGATCTGCAACCCTTTGATCCTGATGATTTTGCAAGGGCGCTTGTGGGGATCGACGACTGACTGTTGGCCGACCTACTTGCCAGCGTTGCTGAGGTGCCGTGACAGTCTTTGGAAAATCCAAAGCACAACAACTGCCGTGACCGAGGCCATCGCCCCCAAGGCGATATTGCCAACGCCGCACGCCAGACCTGCAGCCCCCGCCATCCACATGCCTGCACCTGTTGTCAGGCCTCTTACTTTACCGCCCGACGTGATGATTGATCCGGCGGCAAGAAATGCGACGCCAGCGGTGACCGCCTCGATCAGGCGCAGCGGATCACTGCCCTTGCCGGTTGGGTCTGCCAGCATTTCGAATGCTATCAGGGCAAAAAGGCAGGCCGCCAGGGACACCAGAATATGGGTGCGCAAGCCGGCCCCTTGGGAATTGACTTCCCGTTCGATGCCGATCATGCCACCAAACAGCACAGCGGCCGCCAGTCGAAGGGCGACGATTGCGGGCGGCGTGGCTTTAAACGAACCGGAAAATTCAGCTTGGATCAGCTCTGTCAGGGACATGTGATATCTCGTAGTTTGGCGCATGTGCCGTTGCGTTTCAGCCAAGAACGCACGATGTCTTTGCTTCGTTCCCCCCGCAGATGAGTGCGTGGCTGATTTCGCTGGAAGGCACGCCGCAGGGCGCGCATCTGGCTTTGGCTTTGGCGCTGTTTGCAGCTGTTCTTCATGCCTATTTTGGTGTGCTGCAAAAGGGACGGCACGATCCCTGGCTGTCGCGCGCAGCGATTGATGCCAGCTATTGCATCATGGCGGTGCCGTTTGCCTTGTTTGTCGTGCCATGGCCGGAACCGCATATGTGGCCAATCTTTGCGGGCGCGGTTGGCATTCACATCATCTATAAACTGCTGCAAGCGATGGCCTATGCGCGTGGGGCCTACACCGTGGTTTATCCCGTGGTGCGCGGTACGGGGCCGTTTTTTACCGTCATCGGGGCAGGGTTGGTATTTGCCGAGGTCTATGCGCCGCTGCAATGGGCGGGGGTTGGATTGCTGGTGGCGGGCATTCTGGGCCTTGCCGTCTATAACCTGCGCACCATCACCCAGGATCGCCACACGATGGTGCCAGCACTGGGCTTTGCTTTTGCCACCGGGGCGTTGGTGGCGGTTTATACCACCTATGACGCCTGGGGCATCCGCGCCACGGCGGATCCGTTCACCTTTCTGGCGTGGTTTTTCATGCTGGACGGCGTGTTCATCCCCGCCGTCACCTTTCCGCTCTGGCGCAAAATAACACGCGCACAGATGGTGCCCTTGGTGCAAAGGGGTGTAATAGGCGGGCTGGTTGCCTATTTCAGTTTCGGGTCGATCATGTTGGCCACGCGGCTGGACAAGGTGGGCGAGGCGGCAGTGCTGCGCGAAACCTCAACCGTGTTTGCGGCCTTGATTGGCTGGTGGGTTTTGGGCGAAAAGGTGGGGCCGGTGCGCACCACGCTGATGGCGCTGATCGCGGTGGGCGCGGTTGTGATGGAATGGGCGGGATAGCAGAATGGCTGTGAAGAAAATCAATCCGATTTTGAAACTGGTGCTGGAATTTGGCCCGATCATCCTGTTTTTCATCGGGTTTTCAAAATTCAAAGATCAGGTGTTCAGCATCGGCGGCACCGACTATTCCGGCTTTATTCTGATGACAGCGGCCTTTGTGCCGGTGCTGATTGCGACAACGGCCATTCTGTGGGCGCTGACGGGCAAGCTGTCGAAAATGCAATTGGCGACGGTGGTGTTGGTAGTGATTTTCGGCGGATTGTCGGTTTACTTCAACGATGAGCGGTTTTTCAAAACCAAGCCGACGATGATCTATTTGCTGTTTGCCGGGATTCTGGGCTTTGGTCTGCTGCGCGGACAATCCTATCTGAAGTTTGTCATGGACGAGGCGCTGCCGCTGCATCCCGAAGGCTGGATGATCCTGACGCGCCGGGTCTGCGCGTTTTTTGCGGTTCTTGCCGTGGCAAACGAAGTGATCTGGCGGAATTTCAGCACCGAAATCTGGGTTGATTTCAAAACCTTTGGTCTGACAGCGGCGCTGTTTTTGTTTTTTATGACGCAGGCGCGCCTGTTAGAACGGTATGGTATCGAAGAAACGCCTGATGCGGATTGATGCGCATTTGTGGACAGTTTGTTTCCATATTCAAAGTTAATAACCCATTTCCGCCATTTTTGCGCCGTGGCCTCGCCCGCAAGTTGATCAAGGCTGTCTAAAGATCATAGGGGGCGAAACCGATGCTGACTGACCTGTCACTGATGATGTACAGCTTTGCTCGCCTGTTCCGGCGCATGCCGCCGATCCCATTTCAAATCCTTGTGCCGGGTTTGGTCATCGTGATCAGCTGGCCCTTGCTGCGCATCGGTTTTGATGATGCACGGGCTGCGTTTATGGTGTCCTTTGTCGCCGCGATGGCGCTGCGCTTGGCGATGCAGGCTGATAACACTATCCGCAGCACACGCGTGCATTTGTCGGCGCAAAGCACAGTGGCGTTGACACTTATTCTGGGGCCGGGTGTGTTGGGGCTGATGATCCTTGCCGCCGACCCAATGCTGTGCCAGCGGTTCCTAAGCCTGTATTTCCTTGTGATCGGAGCCCTTTACATTATTGACGTGGTGGATGGTCGCAGCACGTTGGTGCGGCATTTCTGGCCCGATCCGCAGATGCGCGCAGGCGATGCCACCATGACGCGCGTGATGGCGGTCTACAATCTGGCGATGGTTTTACTGAATGAAACGGTGATGCAGACCGCGTCGCAAACCACGTGGCTTTTGTATTTCGGTTTGCTGCCGCTGTTGTCGCATGTGGTGATGACCGCGCTTGTGCGCACCGTTCGGACAGGCTTTGGCGGGCAAGCTAGCGCTTGAACAAGATCTCTTGCGCACGTTTATCATTGGCCGCATTGCTGCGCCGCTCTTCAGCCACGGCTTTGCCGGTGATAAATCCGGGACGCGCCGCCAGGTCCGCCAACCAGCGGGCAAAATGCGGTTTGTCGTCGATGCTTTGTTCCTGGCCTTTCCAGTTCTGCGCCCAGGGCCAGATCGCCATATCGGCAATCGACAGAAAATCGCCCGCGACATAAGCGTTGTCGGCCAGTTGCCGATCCAGCACGCCGTATAGGCGCCCCACCTCACGACGATAGCGGTCTTTGGCATAGGGCAGGTCTTGTGCAGGGTCCATCGCGGGGGCATAGGTCAGGAAATGATGCGCTTGGCCCGCCATTGGCCCCACGCCGCCCATTTGCCACATCAACCACTGATCCACCGCCACCCGATCGCGTTCGGTCTTGCCGTAAAACTTGCCGGATTTGCGCGCCAGATACTGCAAAATCGCGCCGGATTCGAAAATGGCAATCGGCTGGCCATCCGGGCCATTGGTGTCAACAATCGCGGGCATCCGGTTGTTGGGGGCGATTTTCAGAAAATTGGGATCAAACTGATCGCCTGCCCCGATGTCGACCAGATGCAAATTGTAATCCAGCCCCATCTCGGCAAGTGCGATGGAAATCTTCCAGCCGTTTGGCGTGGGCCAATAGTAAAGATCAATGGTCATGGAGATTCCTCTTTTTTTCGATCATGCCGGAATGTGCGGCGGTGGCAAGGTTGACCTTTGCCGCTACCCGCGATAGCCAGAAGCCAGTGGCAATTTGTTACCGGATTGCGGGCCACTTTAAACAAACCGCTAAAGAGGTTCAGGGTGCTTAGCCCCGGGCCTTTGGGTATCCGGGGTTTTTCTTTGGCCAAAGGGCCAGACAGGGCACGGCATGAGCGATACTTGGAAAACCCGCACCAAACTGGTGCATGAGGGCAGCCGGCGCAGCCAATATGGCGAGATGGCCGAAGCGATTTATCTGACCCAAGGGTTTGTCTATCCAACCGCCGAAGCCGCCGAAGCGCGGTTTGTCAAAGCGGGGGAGGATGAATTTATCTATGCCCGCTACGGCAACCCGACCACGCGGATGTTCGAAGAACGTATCGCGGCGCTGGAGGGCACTGAAGATGCCTTTGCTACCGCCAGCGGCATGGCAGCCGTGCATGGCGCGTTGGCCTCGATGCTGCGCGCGGGCGATCATGTGGTGTCCAGCCGCGCATTGTTCGGATCATGCCTTTACGTGCTGGAAGAGGTGCTGACCCGCTTTGGCGTGCGCGTGACGTTCGTCGATGGGGCTGATCTGAACGCGTGGCGCGATGCGGTCACCCCCGGCACCAAGGCAGTGTTTTTCGAATCGATGTCGAACCCCACGCTGGAACTGGTCGACATCACCGAAGTGTCGAAAATTGCCCATGCGATGGGGGCGTTGGTGATTGTGGACAATGTGTTTTCGACACCCGTGTTCAGCCAAGCCGTCGCGCAGGGTGCTGATGTGGTTGTGTATTCCACCACCAAGCACATCGACGGGCAGGGCCGCGCGCTGGGCGGGGTGATCTGTGCGTCACGCGATTTTATCCGCAAAACCGCCGAACCCTTTATGAAGCACACCGGCGGGTCGATGTCGCCGTTTACGGCGTGGATCATGCTGAACGGCATGGCGACGCTGGATTTACGCTGTCGGGCGATGGCGGATGCGGCGTTGGAAATTGCGCGGGTGCTGGAATCGGATGACCGCATTTCGAAGGTGATCTTTCCGGGGCTGGAAAGCCATCCGCAGCACGCGTTGGCGATGGCGCAAATGGGATCGGGTGGCACCTTGGTGTCGTTCGATGTAAAGGGCGGCAAAGAAGCGGCGTTCAAGTTTTGCAATGCGTTGGAGATTATCAAGATTTCCAACAACTTGGGGGATGCCAAATCCATCGCCACCCATCCCGCCACCACCACGCACCAACGCCTGCCGCAGCCGCAGAAAGATATCCTTGGCATCACGCCGGGGTTGATCCGGTTGTCGGTGGGGCTGGAAGATGTGGGTGATTTGATCGGTGATTTGCGAAACGCCTTGTCAGCGATCTGACAGCATTTATTTGCTGGCAGGGTTTGGGTTTGGCAACTTGCGCCCTATGTTTGCAAGTGCCATCGTTAAAGAAAGGCCGTGCCATGAACATTCATCTGCCAGAGTCCGATCACACCCCCAACCGTGCGCAGGCCGAGGCGGCGCTGGCCACGCTGCGGCTGTGGGCGGCGCGGGCGACAGATGCCGAGATTGTGGCGCTTGATCCGGGTGCGGGTGTTTTGGTGGGGCAGGGCTATCCCGTCTTGTCACGGCACTACCCGGATGAATTCGTGGTGACAGATGCCTACAAAGACAGCCTGCCCGATCTGCAAAACGGTCCGTCCAGCCTGATCGTCGGGGCAAAACAGGTGATCCAACATGTGGGGATTTCCAACTTCCGCCTGCCCATCAGCTTTGCCACCCGCGAGTCGGGGCCGATCACGCTGGAAACGTCGGTGACGGGCACGGTCAGTCTTGAGGCGGAAAAGAAGGGCATCAACATGAGCCGCATCATGCGGTCATTCTACAGCCATGCAGATTCGGCGTTCAGCTTTGAGCTGATCGCCCAGGTGCTGGAAGACTACCTGCGCGATCTGGGGTCTTTCGACGCCCGGATTCAGATGCGGTTTTCATTCCCGGTGCGGATAGAAAGCCTGCGGTCGGGCCTGTCTGGCTGGCAGTACTATGATATCGCGCTGGAATTGGTCGACAAAGCCGGTGTGCGCAAACGCATCATGCATCTGGATTTCGTCTATTCCAGCACCTGTCCCTGTTCGCTGGAACTGGCCGAACATGCCCGCAAAACCCGCGGCCAACTGGCCACCCCGCATTCGCAACGCTCTGTCGCGCGGATTTCGGTTGAGCTGGTGGGAGATGATTGTTTGTGGTTCGAAGACCTGATCGAACTGGCCCGCGCCGCCGTGCCTACAGAGACGCAAGTCATGGTGAAACGCGAAGACGAACAGGCCTTTGCCGAACTGAACGCCGCCAACCCGATCTTTGTCGAAGACGCCGCGCGCAGTTTTTGTGAGGCACTGCAGCAAGATGCCCGCATCGGTGATTTCCGCATTGTCGCCAGTCATCAGGAAAGTCTGCACAGCCATGACGCGGTATCGGTGCTGACCGAAGGGCCGACCTTTGCCGCCGACAGTCTTGATCCGCGGCTGTTTGCCAGCCTTTATCACGTTGGCTAAAGCGGTTCAGGGTTTGACGGAAACGGAAAGCGCTGCCACTCGCGACACTCGGCCACGATTTCCGCCGTCTGTGTTTCCGTCAAAACCTGCCCCGCGTGATGCAGCCTTAAATTGACGAAACCACCCGGGCCGGGTATCTGCCCAAATCATGACAGACTTTCGACCTATCGTTTATGTGCTCGGGCGGATCCTGATTGTGCTGGCCATTTTAATGCTGGCACCCGCGATTGTTGATTATCGGTCAGGTCTGCCCAACGGCATGGACTTTCTGGAAAGCGCGATTGCCACGGCGGCAATGGGCGGGGTGTTGACGCTGGCCACAGCCAATTCCCTGGGGCAGGGGCTGTCGGTGCGGCAGGCCTATCTGCTGACCGTGACGATCTGGACGGTGCTGCCGATCTTTGGCGGGTTGCCGTTCATGCTGGGCGAGCCGCATCTGACCTTTACCCACGCCTATTTTGAGGCTGCCTCGGGGTTCACCACCACCGGATCGACGGTGATCGTGGGGCTTGATGGTTTGCCCGACGGGATGAACCTGTGGCGCGGCATGACCAACAGCTTTGGCGGGCTTGGGATAGCCTTTGTGGCGATGATCTTTTTGCCGGTCATGCGGGTCGGGGGGATGCAGTATTTCAAGACCGAAGGCTTTGATACGTTTGGAAAATCCTTGCCCCGCGCCACAGATATCGCGCGACAGCTGGTGATTGTGTATTTTGGACTGACCGTCATTTCTGCAATGACCTACCGCGCGCTGGGCATGTCGGCGCTGGATGCTGTGGTTTGTGCCATGGCCACGATTGCGACGGGTGGATTTTCACCGATGGACAATTCTTTTGGCAAGTATCCCGGGGCGATGGAATACGCGGGTGCATTTTTCATGATTCTGGCCAGCTTGCCCTACATTCGCTATGTGCAGTTGATTTCCGGCCAATCCCGCCCGTTGTGGCGCGATGCGCAAACCCGGGCTTATCTGCGCTGGATCGCCGTTGCCGTAGGCTCGGTTGCGCTGTGGCGGGTGTTGACGTCTGATATGGGGATCGAGCCTGCCTTCCGTGAGGCCTTGTTCAATCTGGTGTCGATCATTTCGGGCACCGGGTTCTTTTCGGGCAGCTTCTCGGCCTGGGGCGGCTATATGCTGGTCGTGGCCTTTGTGATCGGAGTAATCGGCGGCTGTTCAGGGTCAAGCTCGGGCGGATTATCCGTGTTTCGCGTGCAAGTGGCGGCAAAGGTTCTGGCTGCACAAATCCGGCAGATCGCCACGCCCAGCCGGGTCAATGTGGTGAAATATGACGGGCAGAATGTGGCGGATGATGTGATCAATGGGCTGATTTTGTTCATCACGGGCTATGTTGTGGTGATCGGGGTGATGTCAGTGGCAATCACGTTGACGGGTGTCGACATGTATTCCGCCGTTTGGGCAACATGGACGTCGATCGGCAATATCGGCTATGGCTTTGGGCCGATGGTTGTGCGCACCGGCACGTTTGTTGATTTCCCCAATGCCGCGATCTGGCTGA
Organism: Cypionkella sp.; assembly: GCA_043766915.1. Classification (GTDB taxonomy): domain Bacteria; phylum Pseudomonadota; class Alphaproteobacteria; order Rhodobacterales; family Rhodobacteraceae; genus JANNAT01. The sequence continues at coordinate 91 of JAYUHO010000375.1, read as the reverse complement.
TGTCGGCCACGATGATCCTGGGCCGATTGGGGTTGCTGGCGATCTTGGTTGTGTTGCTGCCAAAGTTTTGGCGCAGTTAGGGCCAATTGCC
>JAYUHO010000374.1:0-21259 GCA_043766915.1 Cypionkella sp. | reverse complement strand
CGCAGGCTTGGCAGGCTGACAGTAAGAATGCAGGGGGTGGACATGTCGGAAACCATGATGGTGCGGGTGGGTTGGGTCTTAAGCGGGTTGTTTGCTGTGTTCATGATTGGCGCGTCGGTGGTGCCCAAGCTGTTTGGCCTGCCGGTTGCGGCGGAAACGATGGCGCAACTGGGCTGGCCTAACGCGCCGTTGATATTGATCGGCAGTCTGGAATTGATCTGCACCGTGCTGTATCTATTCCCACCCGCGGCCATGCTGGGGGCTACGTTGATGATGGCCATCTTGGGCGGGGCGATCACCACACAGCTGCGTGCCGGATCGCCGTTGGCGTCACACACCCTGTTCGGCATCTATCTGGGCGTGGCGATGTGGGGCGGGCTGTGGTTGCGCGATCCGCGCGTGCGGGCTGTGTTTCCGATTATGCGGCATCGAGGCGGGCGTTGATCACTGCAATGGCTTGGGCGACGGCCTGATCAATCGTCATATCCGATGTATCCAGCACAACCGCGTCTTCCGCGGCCTTTAGTGGTGCCACGGCCCGTTCCATATCGCGTTTGTCGCGTTCTTGTTGTTGGGCCAGCACATCTTCCAGTTTCAGATCGGCGTCTTTTTCTGCCAGTTCCAGCCAACGGCGATAGGCGCGCACCTGATCAGAGGCGGTGATGAACAGCTTTACCTCGGCCTCGGGGCAGATCACGGTGCCAATATCGCGGCCATCCAGCACGGCACCCCCGGTTTGACGCGCGAAATTATGCTGAAATTCGATCAGCGCGGCGCGCACTTGCGGGTTCGCTGCGATTTTAGACGCCGCTTGCCCGACTTTGGCGGTGCGCAGACCGGGGCGATCAAAGTCGTGGCGCAGCAAGGCCTTGGCGGCAGCCACCGGATCCATCCCATCCATCGCCTTGCGGGCGGCGGCCCGATACAAAAGCCCGGTATCAAGATAGGCAAAATCGAAATGCGCCGCCACCGCGCGCGCCAATGTGCCTTTACCCGCAGCCGCAGGGCCATCAATCGCTACCGTAAAGATCATGCGCATATCCTTGTTCAGATCGCGCTTTTCCCTTAGTTGCCGCTTGAAGTCAAACAGGAGAAGATCATGGGCACCGGATCCCCCCCCGCCGTTTGGGCCAGCCTGATGGCCGAGATGATGGTGACGGATTATCCGACCTCTTTGGCGTTCTGGACCGGGCCGATGGGGTTTGACGTGGCCTTTACCCGGCCTGCACAGAAACTGGCATGTCTGACCCGGCCCGAGGGCGCGCAGATCATGATTTATCAGCGTGACGGCGATTGGGAAACCGGGCCGATGCAGCCGCCTTTCGGGCGTGGCATGGTGGTGCAGGTCTATGTGGCGGATGTGGATGCGATGGCGCAGGCGATGATTGCAGCGGGCGTGCCGTTTTACGTCGGCCTGCGCGAGAAATGGCGCGATTGGGGCGACCGTCTGGGCGGGCAGCGCGAATTTCTGGTTCAAGACCCCGATGGTTATCTGGTGATGGTGGTGCAGCGGATTGGGGAACGGGATTTGGCTGATACGCCCTAGCTGTCCAATTTGCGCGGTGGTTCCGGCTGATCTGTATAGGCATAGGCGTTGCTTAGGATCATGCCGCCGTCATCTTGCAGTTCGGCAATCGGGTCTTCTTCTTCGAAGGTGAATTCATAGGCGTCAAACGGAAAGGCGGCGGCATCGACAAAGCCTTCGACCGACAGCAAATCAATGCCTTCTTCGCCAAGCGTTTCCACCAGCAATTGCAGCGCGTCAGAGGCATTGTCGGCCTTGATCACCGCAAGTTGGTAATGGCCCGCATAGTCGCCCTCATCTTCATCCGCCCAATCAGGATCGAACGCGTCAATGCAGCAGGCATAAACGCCCGAGAGCGTCGGATCGGTTTCATCGGGTTCAAACACATGCGCTTCGGTCACGCAAATCTCGCCTGTTTCCAGCGCCGTCGCGGTCATGCCTTCGATATCCACCTCGAACGGCACCACGTCGGCGTCAAAATCATCGGCATTGCCGGCAAACAACACCCGGTCCAGCCGCAGGCCGTTGGATTGGACAGAATTGGACAATACTGCCAGCGCCTCGGACAGGCTTTCGGCCTGCAGCACGAAGAACCGCGCCTCGCCGCCATAAATCTCGCCTTCCGGCATGGCGGCCTGGGCCTCGGTGTCAAAAGCCTCAATCGCGGCGTAATAGGTTCCCATGGGATCGGCCTTTCAGGGTGTTCAGGTCTGCGACAACGTGGCGCCAAGGCCCGTCATCAATGCGTCAAAGATGGGGAAGGACGTGGCGATAGGCGAGGCGTCATCAACGCTGACCGGCTTTTTGGCCGCCATCCCCAGCACAAGGAACGCCATTGCGATGCGGTGATCAATATGGGTTTTACAGGTTGCCCCACCGGGCACTTGTCCTGCGCCCATTCCATGCACGATCAGTGTATCGGCGTCTTCTTCCACGCGCACACCACAAGATTCCAGCCCGCGCGCCATCGCGTCAATGCGGTCAGATTCCTTGACGCGCAGTTCCTTGATCCCACGCATCACGGTTTTGCCACTGGCAAAGGCCGCGACGACCGACAGGATCGGGTATTCGTCAATCATCGACGGCGCGCGGTGGGGGGGCACCTCGATGCCGCGCATGTTGTCCGAAAACCGCACCCGCAGGTCGGCGACGGGTTCGCCGCCTTCTGACCGGGGGTTTTGAAAGTCGATATCCGCGCCCATGTCTTTCAGCGTCAGGTAAAGCCCGTTGCGCGTCAGGTTTTGTGACACACCCGGCACCATGATGTCTGACCCTTCAACGATCAGCGCCGCACAGACCGGAAACGCCGCCGAAGACGGATCGCGGGGCACCGCTACGGCTTGCGGGAGCAGTTCGGGCTGGCCCGTCAGGGTGATGACGTTGCCTTCGTTGGTTTTTTCGACCGAAAGCTGCGCGCCAAATCCCAACAGCATGCGTTCGGAATGATCGCGGGTGGGTTCGCGTTCGATGACCACTGTTTGCCCCGGCGTGTTCAGCCCCGCCAGCAGCACCGCTGATTTTACCTGCGCCGATGCCACGGGCAGGGCATAGCGCACGGGCACCGGGTTGGCTGCGCCCACGATGGTCATTGGCAGGCGGCCACCTGTGCGGCCATAGGCCTGCGCTCCAAACAACGACAACGGGTCGGTCACCCGCCCCATCGGGCGTTTGCGCAAGGATGCGTCGCCAGTAAAGGTGGCGGTCATCGGCGTGGTCGCCATGCACCCCATGATCAGCCGAACGCCAGTGCCCGAATTGCCGCAATCAATCACATCGGCAGGTTCGCGAAACCCGCCAACGCCCACGCCATGGACCGACCACGCGCCGGGGCCGTGCTGCACCACCGTCGCGCCAAAGGCCTGCATCGCCTTTGCTGTGTCCAGCACATCCTGACCTTCCAGCAAGCCGGTGATCGTGGTTTCGCCCACCGCCATCGCTCCAAAGATCAGGGCGCGGTGGCTGATGGATTTATCTCCCGGCACCAAAGCGGTGCCTTTCAGCGGGCCAGACTTGTGTGCGGTCATCGGCTGGGCGGTGGCATGGGCAGACATGCGCGTCTCCTGACATCAGTTTAACGCCTGATAGCGCAGACGCGCGGCAGGGTCCACGCCCCAGCGGCCATGATTTCACTTTGGTCTAAATACCTCTGCCGGAGGCTCTTGTTCGATACATCGGGTGCGCTCTGCGCAAAGGTATTTAGACCAAGATGAAATCACAAAGGCTTGCGAAACGTCATGTAATGCGGCGGGCGGCCTTCGCGCAGCGCCTTTTGTTCATAGCGCGTCGACAGCCAATCCTCCCATGGCGTATCGCCTTGTTCGATCAGCTTAAATCCGGCCTTTGGCACTTCTTCCAATGTCTGGCGCACGTAGTCGGCGATATCGGTGGCCACACGCAGTTCCGCGCCCGGTGCCATGACGCGGGCAAGGGCGGTCAGATAGCCGGGGGTCACAAAGCGACGGCGGTGGTGGCGGGCCTTGGGCCACGGATCGGGGTAATTCAGGAAACACTTCTGCACCGATGCAGTGGGCAAAACATCGAACAATTCACGCACATCGCCCGGATGAATGGCCAGATTGGTCACGCCTGCCGCGCGGATCTTGCCCAGCAGCATGGCGATGCCGTTCACATAAGGCTCACACCCGATGATGCCGATCTGCGGATAAAGCGCGGCCATATGCACCAGATGTTCGCCGCCACCAAAGCCGATTTCAAGCCAGAGGGGTTTGTCGCCAAACACTGCGACAATGTCCAACGGCAAGCGATCAGGATTATCTTCACGCGCCACATTTTTCAGGCGAAGCCCCTCAAGATCTTCGGCCAAATAGGTTTTCTGCGCAGCGCGCAGCGTTTTGCCGTACACCCGCCCATAAAAATTACGCCGCTCTACCGGATCATACATCGCCATAGCCCCAAAGGTCATCGGGGCTATGATCACATGCGATAGCTTGGGTCAAGCCGAGTAGAGTGTCGCAATTGCCGGATTGATCTCAAACCCGGCGTCACGCACCGATGATCAAACCGTCGCTTTCAGCGCCTCGATCAGATCGGTTTTCTCCCATGAAAATCCACCATCCGCCTCGGGGTCGCGGCCAAAATGGCCGTAAGCGCTGGTGCGGGCATAGATCGGGCGGGTCAGTGACAGGTGTTCACGGATACCGCGCGGGGTCAGGTCCATGCAGGTGGCGACGGCGGCTTCGATGCGGTCCGCCTCAACTTTGCCCGTGCCATGCGTGTCGACATAGATCGACAGCGGTTTGGCAACGCCAATGGCATAGCTGACCTGCAACGTGCAGCGATCCGCCAGACCAGCCGCGACGACGTTTTTCGCCAGATAGCGCGCGGCATAGGCGGCGGAACGGTCCACCTTGGTTGGATCCTTGCCCGAAAACGCGCCACCGCCATGCGGGGCAGCCCCGCCATAGGTATCAACGATAATCTTGCGGCCTGTCAGTCCCGCATCACCGTCCGGCCCGCCGATCACAAACGTGCCCGTCGGGTTCACCCACCATTCGGTTTTGTCGGTGATCCAGCCAGACGGCAGAACCTCGCGGATATAGGGTTCGACAATCGCGCGCACATCGGCCGAGCTTTGGCTTTCGTCGCGGTGCTGGTGCGACAATACAATAGAGGTCACTTCAACCGGCACACCATCTTCATAGCGCATCGAAAGCTGTGATTTCGCATCGGGGCGCAGGGTGGGCTCTTGGCCGGATTTGCGCACTTCGGCCAGACGGCGCAAAATGGCGTGCGAATACTGGATCGGAGCTGGCATCAATTCAGGGGTTTCGCGGCAGGCGTAGCCGAACATGATGCCCTGATCGCCCGCGCCGTCTTTGTCGACGCCTTGCGCGATATGGGCGGATTGTTTGTGCAGATAGTTCTGCACTTTCAGCGTGTTCCAGTGAAATTCGTCCTGCTCATAGCCGATGTCTTTGACACAGCCGCGCACGATATCTTCGACCCGCTCCATCATCGACTTCAGGGCTTTCTTGTCCGAAAGGCCAACTTCGCCGCCGACAACAACCCGGCCCGTGGTGGCAAAGGTTTCGCAAGCCACGCGGGCGTTTGGTTCTTCGGTCAGGAACGCATCCAGAATGGCGTCCGAAACCCGGTCGCACAATTTGTCTGGATGCCCCTCGGATACGGATTCCGAGGTGAATATATAGGATTTTCTGGTCATTGGGGACGTGCTCCGGTTAAAGATACCCACCACGCCAGGAAGCCGTTGTGATGGTCTAAGCGGGGCTGATAGGCCCGCTGTGCCACAAAGGTCAAGCGATTGTGGTGCCGCGTCTGCGAAACGTCAGCAGGCAGAGTCCGCCAAGCAACACCAGCACCGGAATTTCGCCGTAACGGGCATAGGGTGGAGCGGGCAAAGAGCCGGGCAATTCGGCATCAAGGTAAGAGGCTGTGCCAAACTCCAAAGCGACGGTTTCGCGCCCGCGCGCATCATAAACCCCGGTCACGCCGGTGTTTGCCACCCGCACCAAAGGCAGACCCTGTTCGATGGCCCGCAACCGCGCTTGGGCCAGATGCTGGAACGGGCCAGACAGGGTGCCGAACCATGCGTCATTGGTCACCTGCAATATCCAATCGGCACGGTCTGTGCCGCGCAGATCCTGGGGAAATACTGCTTCATAACAGATCAGCGGAATGATCTTGCCCAGACTTTCACCCAAATCCATCACCTGTGGTCCGGGGCCGGGGGTATACCCATTGCCCTGCTGTGCCGCAAAGGCGGTCAGCCCGAACCACGTATAGGCCAGATCGCCAAAGGGAATATATTCGCCGAAAGGCACCAGATGGTGCTTGTCGTAATTGGCGGTTATCGCGGCATCGGGCGAAATCAGGCTTAGGCTGTTCCAGCCTTGGGTGCCCACAACCCGCTGACGGCCCAGCAAAACCGGCGCGCCATTGGCGGCATCGGCGATAACGTCGATCAGTTCAGGATTGCGTTCCAGCGAATAAGGCAGGGCTGTTTCGGGCCAGATCACCAGATCGGGCGTGGGTTTGACGGAGGTGTAAGCCAACAGGCGGTTGAAAAATTTGTCAGCTTCAGCCGGATCCCATTTCAAGTGTTGTTCGGCATTGGGCTGGATCAGCCGCAGAGTGATGCCGGGGGCAGGCGGTAGCGGCTGGGAAAGCGCCCAAAAGCCGTAAGCCCAAGCGGCGGTGATCAAAGTGACGCCAGCAAAACCTGACATTGCACGGCGCGACGCGGGCAGGCGGGCGGCGGTGGCGGCCTGTACCAGCATCGCCGCCGACAGCAGCGTCAGCAGGGTCAGACCGGAGGGCCCGATCAAAGCCGCCAGTTGGGCTGCGGGCGTGTCAATCCAGATATGCCCGACCAAGCCCCATGGGAATCCTGTCAGAACATAGCCGCGGGCCAGTTCCGCAAAGGTCAGGGCAATAGCAAAGCCGATTGCACGATTGCGGGCAAACCGGACCGTGGCCGCCGCCGCCGCCCAAAACAGCGCCAATCCAAAGGCCAGCAGCAGCACCGCAAAGGGTGCCATCCAGCCATAGGTCGCAGCGTCGATCAAAAATGGCTCGATGATCCAGTTCAGCGCCAGCGCGAAATAGCCCGCCCCGCCAAACCAAGCTGTCCAGAGTGCGGCAGATGTGCGGCCCGGCCTTGCGACCCAATAAATCAGCGCGGCCAAAGCGGGCAGGCTGATAAACCACGCAGATACCGGCGCTTGGCCAAGGGCTGCCAACGCGCCAAAGGCCGTGGCGGGCCAGACCTGTCGTCCTCCCGGCCAGCCGAACTGCAGTTTAGGCATCCGGTGCAGACCCCGGACGCCCGACCATGCCAATACCGGGCAGCCGCACGCGCAGCCGTTTTATCCGGCGGGCATCGGCGTCGATCACTTCGAATTCAGCGCCGCTTTCATGGGGAATGATTTCGCCGCGTGCGGGCACCCGACCGATGCGCAAGAACACCAATCCGCCAACGGTATCAATATCTTCGTCATCGTCGCCCGACCGCAGCGCCATGCCGATCGCCGCCTCAAATTCCGCAAGGGGTGCTGTCGATTGCGCGACAAACACGCCGGGTTTTTCTTCTTTCCACAGATCGCCTTCGTCTTCGTCGTGTTCGTCCTCTATCTCGCCGATCACGGTTTCGATCAGGTCTTCGATGGTAACAAGGCCATCAACGCCGCCATATTCATCAATCACCAAGGCCATGTGCACCCGGTCACGCTGCATCTTTTGCAGCAGGGTTGCGGCGGGCATCGACGGGGGGGCAAACAGCACTGGACGCAGCAGTTTTTTCAACGAAAACCGTCCTGTCACGCCGAAACCATGCTGCAGTGCCAGATCTTTCAGCAAAATCAAACCCTGTGGGTGATCCAGCGTGCCTTTATAAACCGGCAAGCGGCTGAAACCGTGCATCCGAAAGGCGGCCACCAGATCATCTTTGCCAATGTCCAAAGGGACGGCGGCAATATCGGCTTTGGGGATTGCCACATCATCCACCCGCAGGCGGCGCAGGTTGCCAAGACCGGGCAGGATTGCGGCCCCTTCGGCGGGCGCGCCAATGGCTTTGGCATCGCCATTGGCCCCTTCAGTGCTGTCGGATGGGCTGAACACATCCATGATCCGGCCAAAAAATCCCCGGTTCGGCGATTCTGCGTCGTCTGCTGCGTCTGCCACTGATCCAGACCCGTCGTTGCTACTGCCCATCTGTCCTTTGTCCAAAAATAACCCGTCGCGCGGAGCTTATACTTTATATGGGTCAGAAAGACCAAGCCGCGCAAGAATTTCTGCTTCGGTGGCCTCCATCAGATCACCATCTGCGGATCGGGTATGATCATAGCCCAACAGATGCAAAAATCCATGCACGATCAAATGGGTGACGTGGTCGACCATGGGTTTTTCTGCGGTGACGGCCTCGGCTGCGCAGGTGTCATAGGCGATTGCGATGTCGCCAAGGCTTTCGGGATCATCGGCGGTGCCGGGGGTGGGCAATTCCGGCGGTGCCCCATCCTGATCTGCCGCCCGGTCTTCCGATGGCCAACTTAGCACATTGGTCGGCGTCGCCTTGCCGCGAAAATCGGCATTCAAGGTTGCGATCCGCACATCATCGCAGGCCATAAGGCACATAGTGAAACCGGTCACCGGCAGGCCCAGTCTGGCACAGGCGGCACCAACCACCGATTGCGCCAAATCCTCCAGCCCCAAGGCCAGCCAACGGTCATCTTCGATCACAACATCAACAAGCGGTTCCATGGCGCGCATTTATCCCAGCCGCGCGCCATGCTCAAGCTGCATGGATCAGCCCTGCGCTTCGTCCCGCTCATACGCCTCAATCACCCGGGCAACCAAGGGATGCCGCACCACGTCTTTTGAGGTGAAGTAGTTGAACGACACCCCTTTGACGCCCTGCAAGATGCGCTCTGCATCCTTCAGCCCGCTGGCCGTGCCGCGCGGCAAATCGATCTGCGTGCGATCGCCTGTGATCACCATGCGGCTGCCTTGGCCAAGCCGGGTCAGGAACATTTTCATCTGCATGGTGGTGGCGTTCTGCGCTTCGTCCAGCACCACAAATGCATTCGATAACGTGCGCCCACGCATAAACGCCAAGGGGGCGATTTCGATGCGCTTGTCTTCCATCAGCTTTTGCATCTGCTTTTGCGGCAGAAAATCATTCAACGCATCGTAAAGCGGTTGCATATAGGGATCAATCTTGTCCTTCATATCGCCCGGCAAAAAGCCCAACCGCTCGCCTGCTTCAACCGCCGGGCGCGACAGGATGATCTTTTCAACGGCGCCAGAGATTAACATCGACACGCCCACAGCCACCGCCAGATAGGTTTTGCCAGTGCCCGCAGGCCCGATGCCAAAGCCCATCTCATGCGAGAACAGATTGGCGACATAGGCCTTTTGCGCCTCGGTCCGGGGTTCAATCGCCTTTTTGCGGGTTTGTAATTGCACACCCGCACCGGTGAACATTTCGATCTGCGGATTTGCCTCCAGCCGGGTGGTGTCCGACATCGGCTTGCCCATCCGAATGGCACCGTCAATTTCGCCCGCCGCCACGCCGCGCCCGCCTTCGATGCGGGCATAAAGCGCGCGCAGCACCGATGCCGCCTCTTCGCGCGCGGCTTTGTCGCCGATCACCGCCAGCCGATTACCCCGCCGCAACACGTGAACCCCCATCTGCTGTTCCACCTGCGCCAGATTGCGGTCAAATTCGCCGCAAAGGCTGATCAGAAGGCGGTTGTCCGGAAACTCCAGAACAGTTTCAATCGCGTCATTGGTCTTCCCCGTGGGGGTCAGCGCGCTGAGGGTCAATGCGGTCTCCTTGTCAGGTTGAGGTATCCTAAATGTGGGATGATCCATCGCTTATGGCAAGGGTAGTTCGCCAATCAAGATGGTTTTGTGAAAGCCGGGTTTGCGGTGCGCAGAATTTTGCCGTCGCGCAAAAGCAAAGGGCCACGGTCTGTGCCATGGCCCTTGCAAGGTTTTCTGAAATCATCACCGGGATCAGTTTTTCTTTTTCTTGCGCACCGCCGGCACATAATCTGGCAGACCCGGTGATTGCGACTGGTAGTTGCCCACAACAGTTCCCGGCGGATAGAGGTTATTGCACACCGGCAGGCCAGTGACCGGGTCAAACCGACGGCCAGAATACCCTTCCAGACCGTCATCAATCAGCCACCCCTGACAGCCATCAGGATCATAGGCGATTGCAGCCCCGCCATCTTCCAGCACGCCCGCATCGCGGCCACGGTCATAGGCGGTCGCAATCACTGTATCAGGGCTTTGAACGTAACGCGTAGTCCCTTCGATACAGCCCGACAGCAGCAGCGCCGCCCCAAATCCAACCAACATCAGTTTATACTGTGCCATCTCTGTTACCACCTGTAGCAAACGACTTCGACGCGACGGTTTTTCTGCATCCCTGCAGCCGTCGAGTTCGAGGCAATTGGGTTCCGTTCGCCGAAGCCTATTTCACGTTCAACCATCGCCCCTACCGACCGGCCAACATCGGCCACCGCCTTGGCCCGGCGCTGCGACAATTTGATGTTGTACTCATCTGACGCGCGGCTGTCGGTATGGCCGTAAACGGCATAACCGAACGCACCAGAGCTGGCGAAGAAATCTGCCAGATATTTGCGGCCCCGGGTCGTAAGTTTGGCGCTGTCGGTCTGAAACAGCGTGTCGGTGTTTTCCACCATGCAGGTGTTCCGTTTCAGGCAAACCGGCTTGCCCGTTTTTGGGTTCACCCGGTCAAGCATATAGCCTTCGATACCGCCATCTGCCCACCAGTGCATGCAGCCGTCATCATCGACCCACACGCCCCATTCAATTTTTCCCGCGATTTCTGGTGCGGTTTGTGCCGCAACCCCCGAAGCAATCATCAGCCCGGCAGCCAGTGCTGCCCCCCCGATTGCAATCCTTACAGCTCTGGAAAGTGTTTCCACCACCGCAGCCCCCCTATCAATAGCTATATCACACGTCCCATTGCAAAAATGCCGCCCCTGCGTCGCGAAGTAAAGCAAAATCTATGGGGTTGGGACCGGGATAGACGCTAATTGTTGCGTGTTTGTATCCAAAAATCCCCATGGGGCGGAATTGGATAAATAACAGAAACAACACGGATTTGGGCATTATCCCGAAATTCGCCCGCCTGATAAAGAGTTGGCGGATGAAGCTAAGATTTTTACCCGCACCAGATCTCCGATGCGTGCCTCGGGGTCATGCACATGCACCATATGCAGATGGTCAGACTTGCCCATCATCTGCCCTGGCTGCCGCCCGGTCTTTTCATACAAGACGCCAATTTCACGCCCCACCATCGCCAATTGCTGTGCGCGCTGTTGGTCGGTGATCAGGGTTTGCAGGCGGTGCAGGCGGTCATTGGCAATGTCTTCGGCCACGGGCGGCTTTTCGGCCGCAGGCGTGCCGGGACGCGAGGAATATCTGAACGAAAACGCGGCACCAAACCCCACGGCGCGGATCAGATCCAAGGTGGATTGAAAATCCTGCTCGGTTTCGCCCGGAAAACCCACGATGAAGTCAGAGCTGACAAGGATATCGGGCCGCGCTGCCCGGAACCGTTCGATCAGGCGCAAATAGTCTTGCGCGGTATGTTTGCGGTTCATTGCTTTCAGCATCCGGTCGCTGCCCGATTGCACGGGCAAATGCAGATAGGGCATAAGGGCTGCCACATCGCCGTGGGCGGCAATCAGATCATCGTCCATGTCATTGGGATGGCTGGTCATATAGCGGATGCGCTGCAAGCCGTCGATGCGCGCCAGTGCCCGGATCAGCTGCGCCAATGTCCAGTCGCCGCCATCACCGGCACCATGATAGCCGTTCACGTTCTGCCCCAGCAATGTGATTTCACGCACGCCTTTGGCCACCAGCCCGGCAGCTTCGGCCAGAATGCGCGCAGCGGGGCGCGAAACCTCGGCACCGCGCGTATAGGGCACCACGCAAAAGGCGCAGAATTTGTCACAGCCTTCCTGAACGGTCAAAAACGCGGTTGGCCCCCGGCTGGCGCGGGATTGGGGCAGCAGATCAAACTTATCTTCCGCCGGAAAATCGGTATCGACCAGTTGTTCACCTGCCTGCACCGCCCGCGCCATGGCAGGCAGCCGGTGATAGGCTTGCGGGCCGACCACCAGATCAACCGACGGCATCCGGCGCAAAATCTCGGGCCCCTCGGCCTGCGCCACGCAGCCCGCCACGCCAATTTTCATCCCGGGCCGCGCGTTCTTGATCGCCCGCAGCCGCCCCAGATCAGAGTACAGCTTTTCGCCCGCCTTCTCGCGGATGTGACAGGTGTTCAGCAAGACCATATCGGCGTCGTCCACCGTATCCGTCGCGACATAGCCATCCGCGGCCATCGCCTCGGCCATGCGCTCGCTGTCATAGACGTTCATCTGACAGCCGTAGGTCTTGATGAAAAGCTTCTTTGCTTGCGACATGACAGATCCCTTGATGATGGCGCATTACGCCAATCGCGGACCAGCCGCAATGTTCGTGAAAGTGGGGGGCTTGCAATGAGGGCCGCATTAACCGAATCTGGGCTATGTTGGTGCAGGCACCGTTAGGCAGTGTATGAAATATCCGTCCCTTGAACAGTTCTTGACCGATGCAAAGCCCGCCCTTGCCAAAGGTCCGCTGGCGTTGATCTTTGCCGAAGACCGGGTCGAAGTGGACACCACCATTCGCCATCACCTTGACGCAGGTTTTGCCCAGGTGGCGATGCTGGCCCCCGATGGTATCGTCGTGCCTGCCGCGCTGGAAGACAAAATCCACCGCATAAGCTATGACATGCATGCCGAAGGCGCGGTGGTGGACGGCGTGAATAAGGTCATCGAGGCGGTGGCGGGACTTTGGCTGTATTATTGCTATAACGCCGAATACCTGTTCCATCCGTTCTGCGAGACGCGCAACATCCGTGAAATGCTGGCGTTCCAAACCGAAGAACGCCGTGAGGCGCTGCTAAGCTATGTCGTTGATCTTTATGCCGATGATCTGAACGTGTTTCCCAATGCCGTGTCGCTGGAACGGGCGCATCTGGATAAATCGGGCTACTATGCGCTGGGCCGCCCGGATGCGGCGAACCACAACCATCCCAAAGAGCGTCAGCTGGATTTCTTTGGCGGGCTGCGGTGGCGGTTCGAAGAACACATTCCGGTGCCGCGCCGCAAGATTGACCGGATAGCCCTTTTCCGCGCCAAGCCCGGCCTGACCCTGCGGCCCGATTTTACGCTGTCGGATGAGGAAATGAACACCTATGCCTGCCCATGGCATAACAATATCACCACCACCATCGCGTCGTTCCGCACCGCCAAAGCGTTGCGGTCCAACGCGGGGTCGATGTTTGATATCCAGGATTTCCGCTGGCACAACTCAATCCCGTTCGAATGGCACAGCCAACAGTTGATGAATTTGGGGCTGATGGAACCGGGGCAGTGGTTTTAGGGGCGCAAGCATCCTTCGCCCTTTCATTCTGGCCTAAGTATCCTCCCGCGGAAGGCGTCTGTCTTACCCCCGCAGCCCGCCCGCTCAATGTTTCACGAAACCGTGACACTGCGCTGTGAAACTTACCCTCTGCGCCCCCCGTTCCTTCATCAGACGGCGCGGAATGGTCTGCCCGATGGTGTAAGGAACAACCCAATGAAACTTTCTGCTTTGATGATTGCCGCTTCGCTTTTGGCCAGCCCGGTTTTGGCCGCCAACCCTGATGTCGGTGGCGCCGCGATGTTTGAAAACAAGAATATCATTGAAAACGCGATCAATTCCGCCGATCACACCACGCTTGTTGCCGCCGTCAAAGCCGCTGGTCTGGTGGATGCGCTGATGGGGCCGGGTCCGTTCACTGTGTTTGCGCCCGTGAACGACGCCTTTGCCGCCCTGCCTGCTGGCACGGTTGAAACCCTGCTGAAGCCTGAAAACAAGGCGATGCTGACCAAAATCCTGACCGCCCATGTGGTGGCCGGCGATTTCACCACCGCCGATATTGCCCGCAAAGCCAAGGCATCGAAGGACGGCTTTTTCAACATGCAAACCCTGTCGGGCGATGCGCTGTCGGCGAAGGTCAAAGGTGGCAAAGTTTATATCTATGACGAATCGGGCAATGCATCCCTGATCACCATCGCCGATGTCGATCAATCCAATGGCGTGATCCATGTGATCAACAAGGTGCTGTTGCCGAAGTAATTCGCGCCAAAACCCAAAGCAAATGCGCGTCTGACCAAACGGTCAGGCGCGTTTCAGCCGGATCACCACATCGACGCGCGACACGATCATGCCATCCGGGGCTGCGGGCAGGCCGGTGATTTCCAAAGTATCGGCAGGCGCGTCGGTTAACGCGTGGCTGTCTTCCCAGTAAAAATGCGGATGATCATCGGTTCGGGTGTCAAAATAACTGCGCGCACCGTCCACCACCACTTCGTTCAACAACCCGGCCTCGCAAAACGCGCGCAGCGTGTTGTAGACCGTGGCCAGACTAACTTTATCACCGGACACTCCGGCCGCGGCAAACAAACCTTCTGCCGTGACATGGCGGTTCATCCCGTCGCCCACCAATAACCCGGCCAAAGCCAAGCGCTGACGCGTCGGGCGCAGGCCCCCGCCAGACAACCACGCCGTGCTGCGGTCTTGCTCTGTTACTGTCATGTTAGTCTCGATTTATCCCTGCCCCTATATAGAGGACGTGGCAGGACTTTTTCAAATGAAAATCCTGTGGCAGGGCGATGGGCCGCAAAACGGGCCGATATGGGGGGTGTGGCGGGCTGTGCTTGCTTCCCCGTCGCGGCGGGTGTTAGACAAGTTTTGCAACAGCCAATGGGGGAATGGGCAGGCATGAGCGGATATCCAACATCCTTTGGCAAAGAGGATCTTTTGAAATGCGCGGCGGGCGATCTGTTTGGCCCCGGCAACGCGCAATTGCCAATGCCGCCGATGCTGATGATGGACCGCATCACCGAAATCTCTGAAGATGGTGGAGAACATGGCAAAGGCCATGTGGTGGCAGAATTTGATATCACGCCCAACTTGTGGTTTTTCGACTGCCATTTTCCGGGCAATCCGATTATGCCAGGCTGTCTTGGGCTTGACGGGCTGTGGCAGTTGACGGGATTCAATCTTGGTTGGCGTGGCTGGCAGGGGCGTGGCTATGCTTTGGGCGTGGGCGAGGTCAAACTGACCGGAATGGTGCGGCCCGACCGCAAGATGCTGCGGTACTACGTCGATTTCACCAAGGCCCTGACCACCCGCCGCCTGACCATGGGCGTGGCCGATGGCCGTGTTGAGGCTGACGGCGAAGTGATTTATCTTGTCAAGGATATGAAGGTGGCTTTGTCGGCCGGTTAGGGGAAGTCCATGCGTAGTTTAGATAACTTTGAAAAACTCCTTGTTCTAATGACAGCTAGTATTGGAGCCGACCCGCAGGAACGCGCCCTTGACCTGACGAAAGTGTCGAGATGGGTAGCAAGTGGAGATGAGTGGGCTCTTAGTTGGGAATATGATTATTTTGACGATGAAAAGCATCCACTTGACGAACAAGTAAATGAGACATCTGACATCTTATACATGTATTGGTTTCTTCAAAACATGGCGCCAGACGTGCTTGAAGAAGCAGGACTAGTTGTTGCCGATTTGGAGTTTCCCGGTTTTGATGGCAACGACGCCAACCATTTTCACATTGCAAAAGTGATGATTGAAGATCTTAAACGTCACGTCGAAGTAACTGGCGGACTGAACAATTCGCATGGAAGCGTCGATATTGATTGGCATCGGGCAATGCTAAACCGGTTTAAAAAAGCAAAGGGTCTAAAAGCAGGCAGCGTTCAATCTACGCTTTCAGCAGAAGATATCCGCGTAATTGTCGGGAAGTAGGAGACACACCATGCGTCGCGTCGTCATCACCGGAATGGGCATCATTTCTTCCATCGGCAACAACGTCACCGAAGTGGAAGCATCGCTGCGTGCGGGTAAATCCGGCATTGTGGCTGCCCCCAGCTACACCGAACATGGCTTTCGCAGTCAGGTCCACGGCATGCCGCAGATCACGCTGGAAGACCACATCGACAAGCGCGACTTGCGGTTCATGGGGCCGGGTGCCGCCTATAACTTTTTGGCGATGCAGCAGGCGATTGCGGACAGCGGCTTGACCGATGCCGAAGTGTCAAACCCGCGTGCGGGGCTGATCATGGGGTCTGGCGGGCCGTCGACATCGAATTTCTTCTTGGCGCATCAGATGGTTATCGAAAAGGGCGCGCCGAAAAAGATGGGGCCGTTTATGGTGACCCGCTGTATGTCGTCAACCAATTCCGCCTGCCTTGCCACGCCGTTCAAGATCAAGGGCGTGAATTATTCGATCACTTCGGCCTGTTCCACCAGCGCGCATTGCATCGGCAATGGCGCGGAATTGATCCAGATGGGCAAGCAGGACATCGTGTTTGCGGGCGGGGGCGAGGAATTGGATTGGACGCTGTCGTGCCTGTTCGATGCGATGGGAGCGATGAGCAGCAAGTACAACGACACGCCCGCCACGGCCAGCCGCCCCTATGATGCCACCCGCGACGGTTTTGTCATTGCCGGTGGGGGTGGCGTTGTGGTGTTGGAAGAATTGAACCACGCCTTGGCGCGCGGCGCCAAGATTTACGCCGAAGTGACCGGATACGGCGCCACGTCGGATGGCTATGATATGGTTGCCCCCTCAGGTGAAGGCGGCGAACGGTCTATGCGGCTGGCGATTTCCACTCTGCCGGACGGCCGCTATGTCGATTACATCAACAGCCACGGCACCTCGACTGTGGTGGGCGATGTTACGGAAATGGAGGCGATCCGCCGGGTCTTTGGCAGGGGCACAACGCCGCCTGTGGCATCGACCAAGTCACTGACCGGGCATTCTCTGGGCGCAACGGGCGTGCATGAGGCAATCTATAGCCTGTTGATGATGCAGGGAAATTTCATCGCGGCATCGGCCAATGTCACCACATTGGACCCTGCGTTGGACCCCGCCGAGATTGTCACCACCTTGCGCGAAAACGTTCAGCTGGATTCCGTTTTGTCGAATTCCTTCGGCTTTGGCGGCACCAACGCGACTCTTGTCATGAGTAAATTTCACGCCTGATTTATAGTATGGGAGCCAGTGCATGGCCGATCTGATGAAGGGCAAGCGCGGGCTTGTTATGGGCGTGGCGAATGAGCGGTCTATCGCATGGGGCATCGCGCGCGCGCTGGCCGCCGAAGGTGCGGAATTGGCGTTTTCGTATCAAGGCGATGCATTTGGCAAACGACTGGCCCCCTTGGCCGCAACCGTTGGCAGCGATCTGATGGTCGATGTTGATGTGACCAATGACGAAAGTCTGGATGTCTGCTTTGCCACGCTGAAAGACCAATGGGGCACGATGGATTTTCTGATCCACGCCATCGCGTTTTCGGATAAAAACGAACTGACAGGCCGGATCAGCAACACGTCGCGCGCCAATTTCAGCAATTCTCTGGCGATTTCGTGTTTTTCCTTCATTGATGTGTCGCGCCGCGCGTCTGAAATGATGCCGAACGGCGGGTCGCTGATCACGCTGACCTATGGCGGATCAAACCGGGTGACGCCGAACTACAACGTGATGGGCGTGGCCAAGGCGGCGCTGGAATCGGCAACGCGCTATCTGGCGAATGATCTTGGCCCGCAACAAATTCGCGTGAATGCCATCAGTCCCGGCCCTATGAAAACGCTGGCCGGGGCGGCGATTGGCGGCGCGCGCGCCACGTTCCGCCATACCGAAGCCAACGCGCCGATGCGGGCCAATGCGACGCTTGAAGCGATCGGCGGCACCGCCGTTTGGCTGTGTTCTGATTATGGCAATTGCACCAGCGGCGAGGTGGTGCATGTTGATTGCGGCTATCACGTTCTGGGCATGCCGCAGCAGGAAAATCTCTAACACTTTCAATTGGTAAGGTGCGCCTGATTGCTTGAAACCGTGCTGTCATTATGCCTGCTGTCGGGCACCTGGCTTACCCTGCGTGGCGGATTTATCGGCCCGGGGCGGGGGTTGCAGGTGATCGGCTATGACACCAGCGCACTGGGGTTGGGCGGGTTGGCGGTGGCGGCGGCGATGTATTTTTACGGCTGGCAGTTTGGCATCGCTTTGATCATTACTGTGGCAATCCACGAATTTGGCCATGTCGCAGCGTTTCGGGTGTGCGGCCATACCGATGCGCGGTTTCGCCTGATCCCGCTGTTTGGCGGTGTGGCGATTTCCAACCAAACCCCGTCGCGCCAGGACAAGGATTTCTTCATCAGCCTGATGGGCCCGGCGATTTGCCTGGCCCCGATGATGGTGTTTTTCGCCGTGTCGGATCTGATCGTTGAACAATCGTGGCAGGCTGCGAATTTTCTTTATATTCTGGGCCTTACCATGGGCGCGCTGAACTTTTTCAACCTGTTGCCGTTCTGGCCGCTGGATGGCGGCAAGATCACCCGCATTCTGACCTATACCTATTTTCCATGGGCCACGCGCAATGTCACCATCGCGATGTCGGTGGCTGCCGGGGCGATGGCGGTGCTGACGCAATCGTGGTTTTTGCTGATCTTTGTGCTGATGGGTTGGCAAAGCGCCATTCAATCTGAACGCCTGATCGAGGTGCAACGTAAGATGAGCCCGCAACGCGGTGCCTTGGCACTTGCGGCTTATTTCTTCACCGCGGCGGCGTTCTTTGTGGGCGGATACCCCATCGTGCGCGGTTTTTTCTGACAGATTCTGGAGCGGGCGGCGGGAATCGAACCCGCGTCTTTAGCTTGGAAGGCTAAGGTCTTACCATTACACAACGCCCGCGCTGGCGTTCTGATAGCACCGCAAACCGGCAGGCTCAACACCCCTTAGACCGGTTCGATCAATTGCGGCCCTGTCGCGCGGTTGGAGTTTACGGCGATACCGACGCGGTGGTGTTGCAAAACGCCGGGGGGCGAGGCGCGCATCAACACTGCCGCGCCATGCCCGGCCTCACCCAGCCACAATGGCCAATCAGCGGGATCCAGAACGACGGGTTCGCGGTGATGCACGCCCGCCATGCCCGGCCCCGCCTCGGTTGTTACCATCGCGCAGGTGTCGATGTCGCGCCAACGCTGCCAAATCGCGGCAAAAGCCATCGGGGACGCATCGCTGCGGGTGAAATACCACGGCAAGCGTGAACGGTCGGGCCCTTCGGACCATTCATAAAACCCCGAAACGGGGATTATGCAACGGCGAGTGCGCACCGCGTCACGGAACGCGGGTTTCACCGCCACCGTATCAGCGCGGGCATTGATGATCAGCGGGCCATCGGCGGGGGCGGTGTACCAGCCGGGGATGAAACCCCAGCGCATGGCCCGCAGCCGACGCCCCCCATCGGATGTGATAACACCGACGGGGTTGGTGGGGCACACGTTGTAATTCGGGCTGTCGGGCAAATCATTGCCAGGCGTTGCGTCAAACAACGCCGCCATCGCCTCAAATGGGCTGGTTAAGACCACGCGACCGCACATTTGGCTATCCTAGCGCGTCAAAGCCGGGTGGATCAACCACCACCAAGACCTTGACCGATCTTCCACAATTGGGCATGAGCGGGCCATGTTGATCTATAAAATCCTTCGCCGCCCCGAATGGGATGCGTTTCGCGCCGCCGGGGAAACCCTTGGCGCGCCAATTGATCTGGCTGATGGCTATATCCATTTTTCCGCCGCCCCGCAGTTGGCCGAAACCGCAGCCCGGCATTTTGCCGATCAAAGCGATCTGGTTCTGGTGGCGCTTGATGCCGATAAACTTGGCGCGTCGTTAAAGTGGGAGGCATCGCGGGGGGGCGCGTTGTTTCCGCATCTCTATCGGGTGTTGCGGTTGGACGAAGTGGTCTGGGACAAATCGCTGCCATTGGGCGCGGCGGGACATATTTTTCCCGAAGGTGTGTTTTGAACCTGATTGAACAGCTGGGCCTGCGCGCTTTGCACCGGATCGAGCCGGAACGCGCGCATGGCCTGTCGTTGCGGGCGCTGGGGGCGGGCGTGGTGGCGCTGCCGGGGATGGTGACATCGCCGCGTTTGGCAACCAATTTTGCGGGATTGTCTTTGCCGAACCCGGTGGGATTGGCGGCGGGTTATGATAAAAATGCGGTTGCTGTCGGGCCGCTGTCGCGCGCGGGGTTTGGGTTTATCGAGATCGGTGCCGCCACGCCGCGCCTGCAGCCGGGAAACCCCAAGCCGCGGCTGTTTCGGCTGACCGAAGATCGGGCGGCAATCAACCGGTTTGGATTTAACAACGACGGCGCAGGTGCGATTGGCACGCGTTTGGCGGCGCGGAAAATCGGCGCGGTTCCGGTCGGGTTGAACCTTGGGGCCAATAAAGACAGCATTGACAGGGCTGCTGATTTCGCCGCCGTTCTGGCACGCTGCGGCCCGTTTGTGGATTTTGCGACGGTGAATGTCAGCTCTCCCAACACCGAACGGCTGCGCGATTTGCAGGGCCGGGCGGCGTTGACCGCTTTGCTGGCGGGCGTGATGGAGGTTCGCGCAGGGCTTGCGCGACCGATCCCGGTGTTCTTGAAGATTTCTCCGGATTTGACGACGGATGAGTTGGCCGAAATCGCCGAGGTCGCGATGGCACAAGGGGTTACCGGAATTATTGCCACCAATACAACCCTATCACGAGAAGGTTTGATTAGTGCAGATAAAGGTCAGACTGGTGGTCTTTCTGGTGCACCATTGTTCGAAAAATCTACGCGCGTTGTCGCAGCTTTGTCCAAGATCACTGATGGAAAGTTGCCGTTGATCGGTGTGGGGGGGATTTCGACGCCCGAGCAAGCCTATGCCAAGATCAAGGCAGGGGCAGGGGCGGTGCAGCTTTATACGGCTATGGTCTATGAAGGACTGTCGTTGATACCGCGAATTGCGCGCGGGGTGGATGCACTGTTGCAACGCGACGGATTTGCGTCTGTGGCGGATGCCGTGGGCACTGGCCGCGACGCATGGCTGTAAACCTGGGCTGATCCGGCCATTTTGCAGGCAGACAGCCCCTTTCACCAGCCCGTCATCGGCGCTAAAGCGGTTCAGGTTTTGATGGAAACAAGGACATCGGAAATCGCGTTCGCGCAAAGCGAGAGGCCGCGATTTCCGATTCCAAACAAACCTGAACCGCGCTAGATATCTTAAAACACAGCAAGGATCCGCCATGCCCGACGACCGTATCAACAGTTTCAAGACCGGCCCGGATGAACAGGGGCGCTTTGGCA
>JAYUHO010000373.1:0-8180 GCA_043766915.1 Cypionkella sp. | reverse complement strand
CATACCCGCCGCGGATCAGGCCATGGCCAACTGAAACGCGGGTATCAAACACATAGCAGTCGCCGTTCCATTGGCTTTGCTCGGCCGGCACCTCTTCAAGGTATTTCAGAATGCCGCCCTTAAGGTGAAACACATCCTGAACCCCCTGGCCCAACAGATAATTCGTCGATTTTTCGCAGCGGATGCCTCCGGTGCAAAACATTGCGATG
Source organism: Cypionkella sp. (assembly GCA_043766915.1). GTDB lineage: Bacteria > Pseudomonadota > Alphaproteobacteria > Rhodobacterales > Rhodobacteraceae > JANNAT01. Next base: position 7,971 of record JAYUHO010000373.1, on the reverse strand, counting down.
CGCTTGCCTTCATAGGTGGTTTTGTTGTCTTGCCACCATTTCGGGAAATCCCGAAAGGCGCGGGTATTGGGATCAACCGCGCCTTGGAACGTGCCGATAGACACTTCGTAATCATTGCGGGTGTCGATCAGCACCACGTCAGGCTGGGCGATCAGATCGTTCCAATCCGCCGCCGCAACATAGTTGCCGACCCGCGCCACCGGATCAATTCCGGGCTGACCCATTGTCACAATCTCACGCTTTAGCTTTACCTTCATCCGCGTGAATGGCGGCTTTTCAGCAGCGCTTTCCTTATGCTCCAGCGCCGCAAACCCCGGTAGGGCCCGAAGATGCCGCAACACCGCATCAAGGCCCGCCCGGTTGCCCGCAATCGTGCCGTTGATCCCTTCGGGGGCCAGCAGCAATGACCCTTTGACGCCCGATGCAAGGCACAGCGCCAGCAGCGGCGCGCGGGTGGCGACCGGATCGGGCAGTTTGGCGAAATGATAAAGGGCGGCAACGATCAGCATAGGCGTGGGGTAATTCGAGTTTTCGTCGGGGGCAAGGGGGGGTTATCAGCCGTGGTTCAAGACGCGATCTTCGCCTGCATAATCGAACACATCATGGCCATAGGCCGCAAACGCCGGGAAATCGGTTTCCCAGGTGGCGGCATGGCGCGCCATCCAGTCACAATAGGCGGGCAATTGCGTGTCATACGCAGGGCCACCATCCCATCCCAAGGCCCGCGCACGGGCCGTAGAGACTCGCATCGGCCTGTCCACACTCCACGGAGTATAGCCGATATGGGCAAGGGATGCGGGCAGATCACCCACCGGGATCAGGCTGAACTGATGGCCCATGGCGTGGGCAATTGCTTTGGCGATTTGCGTCACGGTCAGGGACTGCGGGTCGGCCACGTTGAAGGTGCCCTGATGGCCATGCTGCAAACAAAACGCCGCCAGCGACGCGATGCCCGTGGCGGACGAGGTGTGAAAGATATTCTGCCCCGCATCAATCAGCGGCACACCGACCCGCCCATCCAAGGCGCGTTTGACAAACCACCATTCCCGCGGGTGCCGCGCGCCAATGCCGTGGATCGCACAGGGGCGCAGGATGGTAACGGGCGCATCCGCCAGCGCCAGTTCCAGCGCGACCTTGCCCGCGGAATAGCCTGCGCCCGGCGGCACCGTGGGCTGCGTTTCGGCAATCTCGCGCGGAAATTCGGGGAAACCTGTATCGCCTGCGGTTTCCAAAGACCGCCCTTTGGCATCGGCATAGACCGACGCGGTGGAAATCACGCAATATTGGCCCACCTCATCACGGGCGGCCAGCAGATCGGCGGCGCACCCGGCATCAAACGCCATCGGATCAAACACCGCGTCATAGCCTTTGCCAGCGCGGATCATCTGGGCACGGCTGACGGCGCTGGGTTTGGGACGGGCATAGGGGATCAGCTCGGACGGCAGTTCGCGCCCGGCGCGCGTGACGGCATCAACCTGCCAACCCTGTACGGCCAACATCGGCACCAGCGCCCGCGCCATTTGCCCCGATGCGCCCAATACCAAAGCCTTGCGCATTTTGCCCCCTTTCGATTGACCCACAGCTGCGCCATCCTTACCCATTGGCTTTGACCGCGAAAAGGAGTTTGCATATGCGCCCTACGACCGAAGCATTGATCGTGATTGACGTGCAGAACGATTTTTGCCCCAAAGGTGCGCTGGCGGTGGCGGAGGGTGACGCGATCCTTCCGCTGATCAACGCAATGATCGGTGATTTTGCCTGCGTTGTGCTGACGCAAGACTGGCATCCGGCCAACCACAGCTCATTTGCCGCCAATCATACGGGGGCGGCAGAGTATTCGCTGATTGAGATGCCTTATGGTCCGCAGGTGTTATGGCCTGTGCATTGTGTGCAGGGCAGCAACGGCGCTGCGTTTCATCCGGCTCTGCACACCAACCCTGCCCAGCTGATCATCCGCAAAGGATTTCGCGGCAGCATCGACAGCTACTCGGCGTTTTTCGAGAATGATCATGCAACGCCAACGGGGCTGGATGGGTATTTGCGCAGCCGGGGCGTTGACAGCGTCACTTTGGTGGGGCTGGCCACCGATTTTTGCGTGGCCTATTCCGCAATGGATGCGGCCCGACTGGGATACAAGGTGCGCCTGATCGAAGCCGCCTGTCGCGCAATTGATCTGAACGGATCGCTGGCGCGCGCGCGACAAGACGCTACCGCTGCGGGCGTGGATTGGATTGCCTGACGCTAAGGGCTGTTTAATCAATAGGCCTTAGGCTGCCGCGACGTAACCCGACTCGGAGCCGTCGGCATGGAAACAAGCGCAATGGGGCAATTCAATGCCCGCAACGGCCGGGACGGGCTGTTTTTGCGCTATGCGCGCAGTCGAACCCGCGAATTCTGGACCCGCCAGTCAATGACACTGCTGGGCGCTGGTGCAATGGGGGCGCTTGGCTCGGTTAAGCTGGGCGTTACTGCGGCCTGTTTGGCTGTCGCAGGCGAAGTGTTGGACTGCGCGGTCCTGGTGCAGATCAACCGCCGCTTTTCGGGTGGCGCAGTTCCGCCCTTTGCCCGGCGGCTGGCTTTGATCACGGCAATCGTGCAGGCCGCCACGATTGCCGCCTGCGTCAGCATATGCTGGCGCGGCATAGACTTTATCGAGGCTGAATTCTTCGCCGCCGCCTTCCTGATGTCGGCTGTGATCAACGCCGGGCTGGTGCGGCGGCATTTTCCCGAAGGGGCCAGTGCGAAATTGGCGGTCTATATCGTAACCACAGCCTGGCTTGTCAGTGGTGATCTGGAAAACATGTCCGCGAAGTCTGTTGCGATGAGTGGCTTTTTCGTCGGCTCTTTGCTGATATTGGCCTATACATCCACGCTTTTCATCATGGCGCTGCAAAAAGGCGATGGCGAACGCCTGCAGTTTGAGCAGGCGCTTTTGACCGAACGTGAGGCTTTGGATCAATCCCGACAGGCGTTGGCCGCCGCAGGGCTGCGCGCCGAACGGCTGGCTTTGGTCGCCCAACACGCCAATGATTCTGTCATCATCACCGATTCAACCGGGCGGATCGACTGGGTTAACGCGGCCTTCAGCAAGATCACCGGCTATAGTTTTGCCGAAGCCGTGGGGCAGTTTCCCGGTGATATCCTGAATGGGCCAGAGACGTCGCCCGATGCCCTGAACACGCTGATTGCAGCACAGCGTGACGGGACTCCCTGCCGCGTTGAAATACAGAACCGCACCAAAGCGGGTGGATTGGTGTGGATGGAGGTTTCGATGACGCCGGTGTTGCGCCCGGACGGGGTGCCAGAGGTTTTTGTGGCGGTGGAACGCGATGTAACCCAAAGCAAAGCCCATGCGGCCGAATTGGCCCGTGCCCGAAAGGCAGCCGAAGGCGCGGCTGAGGCGAAATCACAATTCCTTGCCACGATGAGCCATGAGATACGAACGCCGATGAATGGCGTGATCGGCGTTGCAGAGATGTTGCGCGATACCGGGCTGGATGAACACCAACAGCATTATGTAAAAACGATTATTGACTCTGGTCAGGCCCTGCTGACCATCATTAATGACGTGCTCGATCTGTCAAAACTGCAGGCGGGCAAGGCAGATTTGCTGGCCGATCCGTTTCAGATTGCCGAATGTGTCGCCAGTTCCGTGGATTTGTTGCGGCCCATCGCGCAGAAAAAAGGCCTTGGCGTGACGTTAAATCTGCCCGCGCACTGCCCGACGTATCTGGGGGATTCAGGACGGCTGCGGCAGGTTTTGCTGAACCTGATCGGCAACGCGCTTAAATTCACGGCGCGTGGTCAGGTATGTGTCACTCTGTCGGTGCAATCCGGGGAAACCCAGGATCGGGTCCGCATAGCGGTTTCTGATACAGGCATTGGAATTCCCGCGCATCAGGTCGGGCATGTGTTCGACAGTTTTGCCCAGGCCGACAGCAGTATCTCGCGGCAGTTTGGTGGCACCGGGCTGGGGCTTAGTATCTCACGATTTCTGGTGCAACAGATGGGTGGCGACATTGAGGTTGCGTCCGTGCCCGGCGAAGGATCGGTTTTCACTGCGCTGTTGCGTCTGACGCGGGTCAAAACCGCCCTGCCTGCGCCGCAGACCACCACAACGACCGCCCCCAAAACCGCCCTGCGGGTGCTGATTGCCGAAGACAACCGCACCAACATGATGATTGCGCGCAAGATTTTGGCAGGGTCCGTCGGGCAATTGACCGAGGCTGTGAACGGGCGACTGGCGCTGTCGGCCTACCGCAATGCGCTGCCCGATCTTGTGCTTATGGATGTGTCGATGCCCGAAATGAACGGCCAGGATACAACGCGCGCGATCCGTGACTTTGAACGCACGGCCAATCTGCCACGCTGTCCGGTCTTTGCCTTGACCGCCTATAGTGCCGCCGACGAAGAGGCGCGCTGCCTTGCGGCGGGAATGGATGGGGTCTTGACCAAACCCCTGGTCCGGGCAGAACTTTACGCGCTGCTCGGCAGGATCGCCCAAGCGCGGGATCGTTTTGACGACGGCCCCGTTAATGCCGTAGACAGGGCGGCAAATGGAGAACAGACATGGTCGATCTTGCCACCCGGGTCCACAACCACAACTGGAAAATTGATCCGATCGTCCGGTCATTGATCGATACCGATTTTTATAAACTTCTGATGTGCCAGTCTATTTTCCGAAATAAGCCGGACACAAACGTCGAATTTTCCTTGATCAACCGCAGTACAAAGGTGCGCTTGGCTGATTTGATCGACGAGGGCGAATTGCGCGAACAGCTGGATCATGTGCGGTCTTTGTCGCTGACGCGCGGCGAAAGCACCTGGCTGCGCGGCAATATGTTTTACGGCAAGCGGCAAATGTTCCGGCCCGATTTCATGGAATGGTTCGAAGGCATGCGGCTGCCGCCCTATCATCTGGCCAAACGCGATGGCCAGTTTGAACTGACGTTCGAAGGCCGCTGGCCCGAGGTGATGCTGTGGGAAATTCCGGCTTTGGCCGTGCTGATGGAACTGCGCAGCCGCGCGGTGCTGTCAAAACTGGGTAAGTTTGAATTGCAGGTGCTTTATGCGCGCGGCATGACCCGGCTGTGGGAGAAAATCGAACGGCTGCGCAAAATCAACGGGCTGCGGATCGCCGATTTTGGCACCCGGCGGCGGCATTCGTTTCTGTGGCAGGACTGGTGCGTGCAGGCGATGCAAGAGGGCCTGGGTGGCAAGTTCACCGGCACCTCAAACTGCCGTATCGCCATGCTGCGGGATATTGAGGCGATAGGCACCAACGCGCATGAATTGCCGATGGTCTATTCCGCGCTGGCCAATTCAGACGCCGAACTGGCGCAAGCGCCTTATCAGGTGTTGGCCGATTGGCAAGACGAACACGATGGCAATCTGCGCATCATGCTGCCCGACACCTATGGCACCGAAGGGTTCTTGAAAAACGCGCCCGATTGGCTGGCCAGTTGGACCGGCATTCGCATCGACAGCGGTGATCCGGCGACGGGGGCCGAAAATGCGATCCGCTGGTGGAAATCGCGCGGCGAAGACCCGTTGACCAAGCTGGTGATTTTTTCTGACGGTTTGGATGTGGATAAAATCGAAGAATTGCATCGCCAATTTTTGGGCCGGGTGAAGGTGTCATTCGGCTGGGGTACGATGTTGACCAATGATTTCAACGGTCTGGTGCCCGGTGATGGGTTGGCCCCGTTCAGCCTTGTGTGCAAAGCGGTGTCGGCCAATGGGCGGCCAACGGTGAAACTGTCTGACAATCCGGGCAAGGCCATCGGGCCCGCCGCCGAGATCGCGCGCTATAAGCGGGTGTTTCATGTGGGCGCGCAAGTCGCGCAAGAGGTGGTGGTTTAAGCCGCAGGCAACAGGTGGTCAGCCCACATGACCGCACGCCCGATGTGGCTGCGGTGAATGGGGTCATCGGGGGCAAGGCGCGGGGCGGTCCAACCCACCGACGCACAGGTGCGCATCAGGGTGAACATTTCGACCAGTTCAACGCTAACGGCGCGGGTTTCGCCGTAGCCCGCAATCAGGGCATCGCGGATATGCGGATAGGCCGGTTCATACAGGTTTTGCGACATCGCCGTGCCAAGATCGTAAAGACGAAACCCAAAGCCGGAATCGTCAAAGTCGATCAGACAAAGCGAACCATCATTCACTAATACGTTTTCACGCAATACATCGGCGTGGATCGGGCCGAAATCACCCCCCACTGCCGCGTGCTGCGTCAAGTGGTCGTGCAAATAGCTGCGGGCGCGGATCAGGGTTTTGGTCTGATCTGGCGTGGCGGCGGGGTGATCCCAGAACCGCCCCCAAAACGGATTTTCACCCACCAGCCCGTCGATATCCCAGCGCGGGCGCGTGAAATCCGGCGGCAAAGTAAGTCGGTCCGTGGCGCTGTGCATGTCTGCAATCAGCCGACCAAGCGCGCGATGCCGTGCGATGATCTGGGCAACCGGCAGGTCGAACGGCCTGCGCGACTCGCCCAGTGGCACCCCGGGCACCCAGGAAATCGCCGAGGCATTGCGGCCCGTCGACAGCGCGACCAGCAGCGGGCCTTCGCAGGCCGGAATGGGTTTTGGAACCGCCACGCCCATGGCGGCCATCGCGGCGCACCACCACAGTTCAGACCTGATTGCCGCATCATTTTGATAGCCCTGCCGGTGCAGTCGCAACGCCGCACGGCCCGTCGGTGTCGTCATTTCGAACACTGCGTTTTCACGGCTGCTGATCAGCCGGATGACCTGTCCGTTCCAGTGCTGTGCGGCCTCAGCGGCAAGATCTTCAAGACTGATCATTCGTCATCATCCGGTTTTGCGCGCAGGGATTTGATCTCGCCGCGCTGCACTTTGGCGGCCACACGGCGCAACTGGCTGCCATATGTGGGTTTGGTGCCAATGCGACGTTTGGGCGCCACTAGCGCCGCCCTGACCATCTCAACAAGCCGCTCGCGCGCCAGTTCGCGGTTGCGCGCCTGGCTGCGGGTTTCATCGGCCTGAATGATGATCGCGCCTTCCAGCGTCCAGCGCCGCCCCGCCAGTTTCTTTAGCCGGGCCTTTACCGAGGCCGCCAGATGGGGTGAGCGTTCGGCTTCAAACCGCAATTCCACGGCTGTTGAAACCTTGTTCACATTCTGCCCCCCCGGCCCGGAGGAGCGTACGAAGCTTTCGGTCAGCTCCCAATCGGCAATAGAAACGGTGTCGGTTATTCTAAGCATGTTTCATCGTAACGGCATCATCAAAAAAGAGAAAGGGTCGCCGGGATGCGGCGACCCTTTCCGAGATCTAAGGAGATCGGTAGGTTAGGAAACCACCCAATCTGTGGTCTGTTCACCAGGGATTCCCCTAGAAAACACCCCCCATGACTGTCCCGAAACCTATCTCCAACATCACTCTAGACACTGGATCACCTCCTTTCAAAATGGTTTTCGATAAGAGTAGCGTGACACAGATTTTGTGTTTGTCAAAAGATTTTACGCAAGCCGTGCTGCGTATCTTGCAATTGCCAGGCGGAAGGGCAAAAGCGCAAGCACATCGACGGCCAATTTTACGCTAAAATCTGCCACACCCAAAGACACCCAAAGCGGCACTTGCGGCCCCACACCAAGCAAAGCAACCGGTGCGGTGGCCCAAGACACGTCATTGCCGGGTTCCAGCCAGACCAAGGCGGCGGAAAATGCGATGGTGAAAAAGATCGCCGTATCGGCGGTGGATCCCAGCAAAGTTGACAGGAACGGCGCGCGCCACCAGGCGGTGCGCCGCAGTCGGTCAAACAGGCTGATGTCCAACAACTGGCCGATCAGAAACGCCAAACCCGATCCGATGGCCACGCGCAAGGTGACCAACGGGCCAAATTTGCCAGCAATTTGCGTGCCGATAAACGAACAGATCAGCCCCACCACCAGCCCCGCATAGACCACACGGCGGGCGGCGGCAGGGCCGTGAAACCGGTTGACCAGATCAG